>NZ_JBIBGE010000045.1:0-39966 GCF_042956345.1 Pseudomonas sp. NPDC008258 | reverse complement strand
GTTTATTTTGAAGTTTTTTGCGAGAAACTCGTTTAGCTTCAAACACTTGGCTCGCTGCGATCTCTCGTAGCGGGAGGCGAATCATACAGCGTTTAGAAGCGCTGTCAACCACCATCTTAACCGCTTGCGATCATTCGATCGTAGCCCCTCCAACATCACCTTAACTACCTAACTCATTGAATCTCAAGGAGTTTGTCGTTCCGATGTCGCTGGAAGTGGGGCGCATTATAAGGGGATTCGGAGGGACGTCAACCTTTAATTTCAAGAAATTGAAATATAAAGGGAAAAGACCGCATTAAGGCCTGCAGGTGCCCGCCACAACACATCCAGCGCCTATAAGATCGAGCGCCGCCCGCGCGGCGCATCGCGAGCAAGCTCGCTCCTACATTTGTTTCGGGCCAATTATTCCTGCGCCATTTGCGCGCGCACCCTGGGTGCATGGGGGGGATTGCAGGAAAGCAGCGGCGCAACCCTCGATATTGAATGGGACCGACGAGGGGGCGCGCGCCAATGCAACAGGCGGGACTGGCCCGAAACAGATGTAGGAGCGAGCTTGCTCGCGATGCGCCGCGCGGGCGGCGCTCGATTTTGTAGGCGCCAGATAACCCAAGGCGGACACCTCTCAAACCCAATGCAATCCCAAGACAGGCCCCAGCAACCCAACCCAGCCCTCAAACAGCCCTACCCTGCCTGCGGGCAATTCTCGGAAGAACCCGTGCAACAGCCGGAACCCGCAACACCATCAACGCCGCCCCAATGAACGCATAGATCGCCCACTCCCGCAGATCCGAGCGAACGATCCACAGGAAATGCAGCAATCCCAGGCCAAGCACGACATACACCAGCTTGTGCAACCTCTTCCACCGCGCACCCAACCGCCGCTGGCTATAGCGGTTCGAGGTAACCGCCAACACCAGCAACCCCAGAAACCCCAGCGCCCCGACAATAATGTAGGGCCGCTTGCGCAACTCCACCGCCAACTGCCCCCAATCCAGCCCCAGAATAAAGAACAGGTAGGCCAGGATGTGCAGCACTATATAGGCAAACACCCACAACCCGAGCTGCCGGCGGACCACGATCCAGCCCGACCACCCTGTGAGCTTCTGCAACGGCGTCATGCCCAGGGTCACCAGCAGAAAGGTCAGTGCTCCAAGCCCCAGGCGATCCATCATGATCTTGCCGGGATCAGGCCCTAGCAGGTTCATTGCCGCCTCGTACAACCACCATACCGGGAACAAGCACCCCACCACGAAGATGGCCAGGCGAAACCAGGGATAGCGCATCAGTAGTTTTTCCGCAGATCAAGCCCGGCATACAGCGATGCCACTTCATCGGCATAGCCATTGAACATCTGTGTTTCGCGCACATTGGGGCTGAACAGCCCACTGGGCAACCGCCGCTCACGCGCCTGACTCCAGCGCGGGTGGTCCACCGTCGGGTTCACGTTGGCATAAAAGCCATATTCATCCGGCGCCAGCCCTTCCCACGTCGTACCAGGCTGCTCAGTCACCAGGCTGATGCGCACGATCGACTTGATACTCTTGAAGCCATACTTCCATGGCACCACCAAACGCAGCGGGGCGCCGTTCTGGTTGGGCAGTTCTCTGCCGTACATCCCCACAGCAAGAATCGCCAGCGGGTGCATCGCCTCATCCAGGCGCAGCCCTTCTCTATAAGGCCAGTCGATCAAGGCGAACCCCGAACGCTGCCCAGGCATATGTTGTGGGTCTTTCAGGGTTTCGAAGCGGACGTAACGCGCCTTGGACGTCGGCTCTACCTGCTTGAGTACCTGCGCCAGGGGAATGCCCAGCCAGGGGATGACCATCGACCAGGCCTCGACGCAGCGCAAGCGGTAGATGCGCTCTTCAAGCTGATGGGGTTTGACGAAGTCTTCAAGCGCATAGCGACCAGGCTTGCCCACCTCACCATCCACCACCACCGACCAAGGCTCGGTCTGCAGGCTATCGCCATTCGCAGCCGGGTCGCCCTTGTCGGGCCCGAACTCATAGAAGTTGTTGTAGTGGGTAGCATCCTTGAACGGCGTGATCGCCTCCCCCTGAACCGTCACCGCCTGCCAGCGCGCAGCAGCCAGCTTGTCGCTGAACCAGCCTGACGGCTTGCCTGGCTCGACATCAGCGTAACGGCTGGTTTCCGCCGCCCGCCCCGTGCCGGGCAAAGCGCCCAGGGCCAGGCCGGCCAACGAGCCACCCAACAGGGTACGACGGGAAAGGTAGATGCCTTCGGGGGTGATCTCCGACGCCTTGCACTCGGAAGACCTGGGTAGCTTGATGAGCATGGGCGGCTCCACAGCACTGGATAACGGATGTACCAGTAAGACTATGGAGCCGGAAGGTTATTCCAGCATTAAGCGTTTTTTACGCTTTGCGCCGGCGCGCCTTCAACAGGAACTGGATCGGCCCCGATGCAGCGTAGGCAAGGAAGATCAGCAGCAGGATGCGCGGTGGATCGCTGAACACGACGGCAAACACCAGCACCACCGCAAGGATGGCAACGAACGGTACGCGCCCTTTGAGGTCCAGCTCCTTGAAGCTGTTGTACTTGATGTTGCTGACCATCAGCATGCCGGCGGCAGCCACCAGCAACGCCACCAGGAACGACAGCTTGGAGCCCTGGATACCGTAATCGCTGAACGCCCACACGGTACCCGCCACCACACCGGCCGCAGCCGGGCTGGCCAGGCCGATGAAATAGCGCTTGTCGGCAGTGCCAACCTGGGTATTGAAGCGCGCCAGGCGCAGCGCTGCACCGGCTACATAGATGAAGGCGACCATCCAGCCGACCTTGCCCATGTCACCCAGCGCCCAGCCGAAGGCCAGCAAGGCCGGAGCCACGCCGAAAGCGACCATGTCCGACAACGAGTCGTACTCTGCCCCAAAGGCACTCTGGGTATTGGTCATGCGCGCAACGCGGCCGTCCAGGCCGTCGAGCACCATGGCCACGAAGATGGCGATGGCGGCAAAGGCAAAGTACTTGCTCGCCTCGCGCGGGTCACCGGCACTCAGGGCGCTCTGTGCGCTCATCGAACTGATGATGGAATAAAAGCCGGCAAACAGGTTGGCGGTGGTGAACAGGTTGGGCAGCAGGTAAATGCCGCGGTGGCGCACTTTGCGCCCTTCGGCGTCATGCCCTTCTTCAACGTGCTCATCGACAGGTAGCAGGCTTTCGGCGTCGGAGGGCTTGTTCGGCTCTTCGGGACGTTCGCTCATGGAGGGTACCTTGCAACAGGATGGAAAATGTTCGACACGGGCCCGCGAAACAGGTTCTGACAGCAGGCCACTGGTCTGCTTTATACCAGAAGCTGACTGCCAGAACGAAAAAACGCGGCCGAAGCCGCGTTTTTCATCTATCGATAAGACTTAGTTCTTGGTCTTGTCGACGATTTTGTTAGCCGAGATCCACGGCATCATCGAACGCAGTTGCTCGCCGATGATTTCGATGCCGTGAGCGGCGTTGTTGCGGCGCTTGGCGGTCATCGATGGGTAGTTGGTAGCACCTTCGGAGATGAACATCTTCGCGTACTCGCCGTCCTGGATGCGCTTCAGGGCGTTGCGCATGGCCTTGCGGGATTCTTCGTTGATGACTTCCGGGCCGGTGACGTACTCGCCGTACTCAGCGTTGTTGGAGATCGAGTAGTTCATGTTGGCGATGCCGCCTTCGTACATGAGGTCAACGATCAGCTTCAGTTCGTGCAAGCACTCGAAGTAGGCCATTTCTGGCGCGTAGCCAGCTTCGACCAGGGTTTCGAAACCGGCTTTGACCAGTTCGACGGTACCGCCGCACAGAACGGCTTGCTCACCGAACAGGTCGGTTTCGGTCTCGTCCTTGAAGGTGGTTTCGATGATACCGGTACGGCCGCCGCCAACGCCCGAAGCGTAGGACAGGGCGACGTTCTTGGCGTTGCCCGAGGCGTCCTGGTAGATAGCGATCAGGTCAGGGATACCGCCGCCTTTGACGAACTCGGAACGTACGGTGTGGCCCGGGGCCTTCGGCGCGATCATGATCACGTCGAGGTCGGCACGCGGAACAACCTGGTTGTAGTGGATCGAGAAACCGTGGGAGAAGGCCAGGGTAGCGCCTTTCTTGATGTTCGGCTCGATTTCGTTCTTGTACAGAGCACCCTGGAACTCGTCCGGGGTCAGGATCATGACCAGGTCAGCCGCAGCGACAGCGGTAGCAACGTCGGCAACTTTCAGGCCGTGGGCTTCAGCCTTGGCAACGGTAGCCGAACCTTTACGCAGACCGACGGTAACGTCTACACCGGAGTCTTTCAGGTTGCACGCCTGAGCGTGGCCCTGGGAGCCGTAACCGATGATGGCGACTTTCTTGCCCTGGATGATGGAAAGGTCGCAGTCTTTATCGTAGAAAACTTTCATGAAAATACCCCTGGTTATATCTCGGCCCCTGCGGAGCCATCGCTAATTTTTGAATTTAGATGCTGAGCACTTTGTCGCCACGGGCAATGCCGGTAACGCCGCTGCGCACGGTTTCGAGAATCGATGCAGTGCCGATTGCCTGGATGAAGCTGTCCAGTTTGTCGCTGGTACCGCTCAGTTGTACGGTGTACACGCTGGCGGTCACGTCGACGATCTGGCCACGGAAGATATCCGTGGTGCGCTTGATCTCGGCGCGCTGGGCACCGGTGGCCTTGACCTTGACCAGCATCAGTTCACGCTCGATGTGAGCGCTTTCCGACAGGTCGACAAGCTTGACCACTTCGACCAGCTTGTTCAGGTTCTTGGTGATCTGTTCGATCACTTCGTCATGGCCAACGGTGGTCAGCGTCAGACGCGACAGGGTCGGGTCTTCGGTCGGCGCCACGGTCAGGCTTTCAATGTTGTAGTTGCGCTGGGAGAACAGGCCGACCACACGGGACAGAGCACCTGGTTCGTTTTCCAGCAGCAGGGAAATGATGTGCCGCATATCAGGTACGCTCCGTCTTGCTCAGCCACATGTCACGCATCGAGCCATCCTTGATCTGCATCGGATAGACGTGCTCACTGCGGTCAACCGCGATGTCGATGAACACCAGGCGGTCCTTCATCGCAAACGCTTCTTCCAGCTTCGGCTTGAGGTCCTTCAGGCTGGTGATGCGGATACCCACATGACCATAGGCCTCGGCCAGCTTGATGAAGTCAGGCAGCGATTCGACGTACGAATGCGAGTGACGACCGTTGTAGGCCATGTCCTGCCACTGGCGGACCATGCCCAACACACCGTTGTTCAGGTTGACGATCTTCACCGGCAGGCCGTACTGCATGCAGGTGGACAGCTCCTGGATGTTCATCTGGATGCTGCCTTCGCCGGTCACGCAGGCTACGTCCTGGTCCGGGAAGTTGAGCTTGACGCCCATCGCCGCCGGGAAGCCGAAGCCCATGGTGCCCAGGCCACCGGAGTTGATCCAGCGGTTCGGCTTGTTGAAGCGGTAGTACTGCGCCGCGAACATCTGGTGCTGCCCCACGTCGGAGGTGACGAAGGCGTCGCCATTGGTCACTTCGCACAGGGTCTCGATGACTTTCTGCGGCTTGATGACGTTGCCGTCGCCCTTGTCGTAAGGGAACAACTCGCCATTGCCACGCCATTCGTTGATCTGCTTCCACCAGGCATCCAGCGCAACCTTGTCGGGTTGCTCGCCGATTTCCTTGAGGATGCCGAGCATTTCGTTGAGCACGCTGTCGACCGGGCCTACGATCGGCACGTCAGCCTTGATCATCTTGGAAATCGACGCCGGGTCGATGTCGACATGAATGATCTTGGCGTTCGGGCAGAACTTGGCCGGGCCATTGACCACGCGGTCATCGAAACGCGCACCAACGGCGAAGATCACGTCGGCATTGTGCATGGCCATGTTGGCGGTGTAGCTGCCGTGCATGCCGAGCATGCCGAGGAACTGCGGGTCGGTCCCCGGGAAGCCGCCCAGACCCATCAGGGTGTTGGTGACTGGCAGGTTCAGCGACTTGGCAATTTCGGTCAGGGCTTCGGAGCCACCGCCGAGGATCACGCCACCACCGGCGTAGACGATCGGGCGCTTGGCTGCCAGCAGCATCTCGGCAGCTTTGCGGATCTGGCCGGAGTGGCCACGGACCGCCGGGCTGTAGGAGCGCAGCTTGACCTTTTTCGGGTAGACGTATTCGAACTTCTCAGCCGGGTTGGTCATGTCTTTTGGAATGTCGACCACGACTGGGCCTGGGCGACCGGATTGCGCCAGGTAGAACGCTTTTTTCAGAACTTCCGGGATCTCTGTCGGGTTCTTGATCATGAAGCTGTGCTTCACGATCGGCCGCGAGATACCGATCATGTCGGTTTCCTGGAAGGCATCGGTACCCACCATGGTGCTAGGCACCTGGCCGGACAGGATGACCATCGGAATCGAATCCATGTAGGCGGTGGCAATGCCGGTAATGGCATTGGTCGCGCCCGGGCCGGAGGTTACCAGCACCACACCGGCCTTGCCGGTGGCGCGGGCGTAGCCGTCCGCCATATGGGTTGCCGCCTGCTCGTGACGAACCAGGATGTGTTCCACTTCCGGTTCTTTGAACAGGGCGTCGTAAACATGCAGGAGAGCACCACCAGGGTACCCGTAGATGTGCTTAACGCCTTCGTCACGCAAGAAGCGGACGACCATCTCAGCGCCAGATAAAAGCTCCACGTTGTTCACCTCTAAAACGCCAGAATACCGTCCCTAGTGGACGGGTCTTAATAGGTTTACTGCCAAGCAGAGCATGAGCGAAAACGTCAGCACTGACTGAGCAAGTATTGGGAGCGCCCCAGAGTGTTGCGGGGTTTTCCCACCCAGCGCGAGGTAACGCGTTGCGGGGTGTAACAGGTCGGCGCGGGTGTGCACCTCATGATCTGCTTAGCGGGTCTGCTTCTGGCAGTCCCTCTACAGCGGAAGTTGGATTCTTGTGATTCGGCGCCCACAAGTCAAGAAAAATTATTGCCAATATTTCCCCAAGATGAATTCCTGCCACCACTAAAAATCGCTTCAGCAGCAGAAACAATAAGATTTCCATAAAAAAGGGCCACAATCTGCGGCCCTTGAAGGAAAAACTGAAGAAATCAGGCGGAAGGAGCGATCAATTGGTCAAAAGCTGCCAACAGGCGGCGCAGCTCGCGACTTTGCTCCGGCCGGTCGGTAAACACGGTTTCGGCCATGACCAGGATGCTGGAGGCATTGGGCAGCGGATGGCCCAGCTCGATGATGATCTTCATGCGTGGCAGGAAGATCCATTGCAGCCACTGCTCGAAACTGAGGCTATCGACCGCGAACGGCACTGTGCTGGCCAGTGCTTCGTCGCTGGGTGGCTCGTCATCCCACCAGCCTTGCACCTGCAGCTCACGTTCGATCAGCAGCAGGTGGTCGGCGATATCCAGAATGCGTTGTTCGATCATCACGAATTGACCCGTGCCTTTTGCCGGGCCAGGGCTGCGCCAGCGCTGTCACCCTGCTTTTCTCGGGCCTGGGCAATGGTATTCCACAGCTCGGCCTGCAGGCTCGGGCGGCCATTGGCGTAAGTCAGGGCACGACGCGCCAGCTGCTCGGCCTGCGCCGGGTCACCTTGCGACAGGCGTACCTGGGCCAGGCGATACAGCACTTGCGGCTCGCGCGGGGCAATGCGCTGGGCACGCTCCAGGCTCGAAGCGGCGCCATTGAAGTCACCACTGCCCTGCTGGGTCTGCGCGGTGGTCAACAGTGCCAGCACCGGCCCGTCCAGTTGCTCGTCGGCCGACAGGCCACCGGCGCTGCTGCGCGGAATACCGGTCGGCGCGCTGGTGCTTTGCGGCGCACTGTTCATCGACGCGATGTCGAACGGTTCGTCGGCGATCGGGTTGGGGTTTGTAGTCATCGGCGCCGAAGTGACCGGCCCGGTTGTAATCGGCCCTGGCGTAATTGGCGACGTACTGATCGGTGCTGCACCATTGGCTGCCGGGAAAGTCTGGATGCCGGATGCCCCAGCGCCCTGCGGAATCATCACGGTGACGCCGGAGTCTTCTGGCAAGGACTGAGCCTGCGCAGTCCCGTTGTTCATGCCTGCGACCGGGGCACGTGTTTGCACACGCTCGCTGTTGGAAACACGGGTGCTCGAATCGACCACCGGAATATTGCCACGCGGAACGCTGGAGCACCCCTGGAGCACAGCCAACGCCGTCACGGCAGGAAACAGCCACTTGTTCACGTCACACCTCATCAATGCAGCCTGTGCTTAATTCATCCAGCCCTTGACCCAGTCCATGACCGATTCAGCTGGATCCTGCTCGCCGCCACAGGTTGCACCGGCGGGCGGTTCACTGCCGCGAATATACGGCATCTGCACCGCTCCCGGACAGCTGCCATCAGACCCATGGCCAGTGTAGGGGTCGATCCAGGCCTGGACCACGTTGTCAGGTTGCGGCATGTCCAGCGGCAGTGGATCGGCCTTCTTCATGAAGCTTGTCCACACCTGCAAGGCCCCGGTGGCACCGGTAAATGGCGTTTTGCCGTTATCGTCACGGCCCATCCACACCACGGCCAGCAGGTCCTGGCTGAAGCCGGAGAACCAGCTGTCGCGCGAGTCGTTACTGGTACCGGTCTTGCCGGCCAGGGTCAGCGAGCGCGGCAGGGTGTTGTACACCGAGCGCCCGGTACCTTCACGCATTACCCGTTGCATGGCGTTCTGCACCAGGTAGATGGCGCCCGGGTCGAAGGTTTGCTGGATCTGGAACGGGTAGCGCTTGAGCGGCTCGCCCTCGGCGGTGAGCACGCTGCGAATACCGCGCATCGGCGTGTTGAAACCGCCATTGGCGATGGTCTGGTACATGGTAGCGACCTGCATCGGCGACATGCCACCGGCACCCAGCAACATGGCCGGGAAGGCTGGCCAGTCGACATTAACCCCCAGCCGACCAATGGTCTTGATCACATTGGGCACACCCACTTCCAGGCCGAGCTTGGCGGTCGACAAGTTGTACGAGTTGGCCAGGCCCTGGTACAGGTAGATGGTGCCATGGGGGCGACGGTCGTAGTTTTGCGGGCGCCAGACCTGGCCGTCGGCCCCTTTGACCGAGAACGGCTCGTCCTGCACCCAGCTGGTCAGGGTGTACTTGCTCGGCTGCTCCAGCGCCGTCAGGTACACCGAAGGCTTGACCAGCGAGCCAATCGGCCGCACAGCGTCGATGGCCCGGTTGAAGCCGGCAAAACCTGCCTGGCGGCTGCCGATAAGCGCCTGCACTTCACCGGTTTCCGGGTTGGTCACGACCATTGCCGATTCCACCTCGTCAGCGCCCTTGCGCCCGGCCAGGCGCTTGAAGGTCTCGCTCATCGAGGTTTCGGCCTTCATCTGCAGGATCGGGTCGAAGCTGGTGAAGATGCGCAGGCCTTCTTCGGTCAAGTCCTCGTCGCGGTAGTCCTGGCGCAACTGACGCTTGACCAGGTCGAGGAACGCCGGGAACGAGCTGTCGGCCAGGCTGCCACGCTTGGTGACGCCCAGCGGCATCTTCTTCGCGGCATCGACTTCTGCCTGGCTGGCCACGCCCTGCTCGGCCACCAGGTCGAGCACCAGGTTGCGGCGGGCCAGGGCGCGATCAGGGTAACGTCGCGGGTTGTAGTAGGACGGCCCCTTGACCATGCCCACCAGCAAGGCGATCTGGTGCAGTTTCAGCTCGGACAGCGGCTGGCTGAAGAAGAACTGGCTAGCCAGGCCAAAGCCATGGACGGCACGCTGGCCATCCTGGCCTACGAACACCTCATTGAGGTAGGCCTCAAGAATTTCACGCTTGTCGTAGTGCAACTCAAGCAGCATGGCCATCATCGCCTCGGTCAGCTTGCGGCTGAGGCTGCGCTCGCTGCTGAGGTAGAAGTTCTTCACCAACTGCTGGGTCAGGGTACTGCCGCCCTGGCGCATCGAACCGGACGAAGTGTTGACCCACATTGCCCGGGCGATGGACTTGGGCGACACACCAAAGTGGCTGTAGAAATCGCGGTCTTCAGTTGCCACCAGGGTTTCGAGCAGGTACTTGGGCACCTGGTCGATCTTGATCAGGATGCGGTCTTCGAGGTTTTTCGGGTAGATACCGCCGATCATCAGCGGTTCCAGGCGCACCACGTCGAGTGCCTTGCCGTTGGCGCCGGCAAGGCCCGCCACGTAATCACCCGAGAAACGCACACGCACGAACTGCGCCGGCTCCATGCCCTCGTAGAACTGGAAACCACGGGTGTTCAGGTCGACGGTATTGCCGTTGATCGCCGCCGCACCCGGCCCGTTGGCCGCGCTTTCACGCCGGTAACCGAGCGCATCGAGTTCGGTGAGGAAGTCGTTCTTGCTCAGTTTCTGGCCGGTGAACAGCTCCAGCGGACGGGCATACACCTTGGCAGGGATGGTCCAGCGCTTGCCGGAGAACTTCTCCTGGACGACGGCATCAAGGTAAACCGCGAAGCCGGCAACGATCACCAGGCCTACCAGGCTGAGCTTCAAAGCCCAGCCCAGCCAGGCGCGGGAGCGGCCGGTCGGGCGTTTCTGAGGGGTACGGGGATTTCGGGTTCGGGTCATGGCGGCGGATTATACGCACTTTATAAAGGCTGGGCAGACGGCCCGGCGGTAGGCAGGGACGGCACCATTGACCATAATGGCGCACTCGAATTCCCTGCCCCGGATGGATTTCCCGTGAGCCAAGCCCTTATCACTGCGTTGCAGAACCCAGCCCTCTACCCTCACCCCGTGGATGGGTTCCAGCTCATCGAGACGCATATCTCCTGGGTACTGCTCACCGGCGAGTACGCCTACAAGATCAAGAAACCGATGAACTTCGGCTTCCTCGACTTCACCAGCCTGGACCAGCGCCAGCATTTCTGTAACGAAGAGTTGCGCCTGAACCAGCGCATGACCGACGACCTGTACCTTGAAGTACTGCCGGTTACCGGTAGCATCGATGCGCCGCAGATCGGTGGCGAAGGCGAGGCCATCGAATACGCGCTGAAGATGCGCCAGTTCCCCCAGGGGCAGATGCTCAGCACCCTGCAGGCCAACGGCGAACTGAATGCCGCACACATCGACCAGATGGCCCGGCAAATTGCCGAGTTCCACCTGCAGACCCCCAAGGTACCTGCCGAGCAGCCCTACGGTTCGCCTGAAAGCGTCATGGCCCCGGTCGAGCAGAACTTCGAGCAGATCCGCCCATTCCTCAGCGACAAGGCTGACCTGCAGCAACTGGACAACCTGCAGGCCTGGGCACGGAGCAGTTTCGAGCGGCTGCAAGGCCTGTTCGCCTCGCGCAAGGCCAATGGCTTCACCCGCGAGTGCCATGGCGACATCCATCTGGGCAACGCCACCCTGATCAATGGCCAGGTGGTGATCTTCGACTGCATCGAGTTCAACGAACCGTTCCGCAAGACCGATGTCTGGGCCGACACCGGCTTCCTCGCCATGGACCTGGAAGATCGCGGCCTCAAGTGCCTGGCACGACGCTTCATCAGCCAGTACCTGGAGCTGACCGGGGATTATGAAGGCCTGGAAGTGCTCAACTTCTACAAGGCCTATCGCGCCCTGGTACGCGCCAAGGTTGCGCTGTTCAGCATGCCGGCCAACGCCGATGGCGTTCAACGGGCCACCACCCTGCGCACCTACCGCAACTATGCCAACCTGGCAGAAAGCTACAGCGCCATTCCTTCGCGCCTGCTGGCCATCACCCATGGCGTCTCGGCCGTGGGCAAGAGCCATGTAGCGATGCGCCTGGTGGAGGCCCTGGGCGCCATTCGCGTGCGCTCCGATGTCGAGCGCAAGCGCCTGTTCGGCGAACAGCCGCAGGCTGAAGCCGGCCAGCTGAGCAGCGGTATCTACGACCAGAACGCCAATGCAGCAACCTACCAGCGCCTGCACGAAGTGGCGGCTACGGTGCTGCGTGCCGGCTTCCCGGTGGTGCTTGATGCCACCTACCTGAAACGTGAGCAGCGCCAGGCTGCGGCAGATGTTGCCAGCCAGACCGGGGTGCCGTTCCTGATCCTTGACTGCCATGCACCGGATGCGGTGATTGCAAGCTGGCTGGAACAGCGCCAGGCAGAGAACAGCGACCCGTCGGATGCCACACTGGAAGTGGTCAAGGCCCAGCAGGCCAGCCGTGAGCCGCTGGATGCGCAGGAGCGGGTGCAAAGCACCCAGGTCGATACCCAGACCGCCGGCAGCATGGACCAGGTGATCGAGCAGATTCGCCAGCGCTTGCCTGGGCTGTAAATTCGCCGCTTTCCAGCGCCGGCCTCTTTGCGGCTAACGCCGCTCCCACAGGTACCGTGACAAGCTTGGATGTTGCGCTGTGCCTGTGGGAGCGGGTTCACCCGCGAAGAGGCCGACACATGCCTGATCAGGACATCCCGTCACCCCCGATGGCAAAAGGCCGCGCATTTCCCAACCCCCGCTACACTCCTCTCTGACCTGCTCGCGATTTATCCCTCAGACCCGTTCAGCCATCGCAAGGAGGCTAGATGAACGATGAATTGCAGCACCTGAAGAACCTTGGCAAGACCTCTGCGCAGTGGCTGCATGCTGCCGGCATCCACAGTGCATCGGACCTGCGTCGCCTGGGTGCGGTGGGTGCATACCAGGCCGTGAAGACTCGAGGGTTCCGCGCATCCAAGGTGCTGTTGTATGCCATTGAAGGCGCCCTGCTGGACATGCACTGGAACGATTTACCGCTCGAACGCAAAGAGGCGCTCAACCAGCAACTGGACGCGAAAAGCCCTGCGCAAAAAAATTCGAAATAATCGTGGAAAAGGGATTGACGGCTAAATGAGAATTGTTATGATTATCACAACTGGTCGCGAGACTGGTTGGATAAACTAAGAGCCCCTGGTTCGGACTCTCAGATTATCTCCTCATCAGGCTAATCACGGTTATTGACCCGGCATTTTGCCGGGTCTTTTTTTGCCTGTAGGTTTTGCACTGCCAGGCCAGGCCCTATCGCCGGCAAGCCGGCTCCCACAGGGGTACCACCAAACTCAATGATGGCGCTGTACCTGTGGGAGCCGGCTTGCCGGCGAAGGGCCAGTGCAAGTAACGCTACTGCCGCAGTTGCGCACAGTAATCCTGCTCCGGCATCGCCGCCGTGTACCACACGTAATCAGCCTCGCCTGGTTCAACCTGCTCGCCCACTTCGGCAAGCAGCAGCACCTTGCTCTCCCCCGATGCGCCCAGGTCAGCCAGATGCAACGGCACGCCCAGGTCCTTGCGCGCGTGATAAGCCCCAGCAAACAGCAACGCCGGCTGCGGTGCTGCCAGCAAGCGCTCGGCCATGCGCCGGTCGCGCTGTTGCTGCACGGCCAGCATCGCCGGCAACTGGCTTTCAGGCAGCATCCCGCAATGCCCGGCGCGCACCTGCTCCAGCAAGGCAGCCTTTACCGCCGGTGCATTGGACTTGTCGCCCTTTAACGAAGCTGGCTGCCGATAGGCCTGGCGCATCTCGCCAGGCGACAGGTTGGCCGCCAGCAGGGGCACTCGCTGCTGCAAGGCTTCACGCACGATCGGCCCGTACAGCTGCCAATCCCAACCCTCCTGCCAGGCCAGCGCCTTGGGCAAGTCTGCCGGCACGGGCCGCCCCTCAACCTTGTCGACCAGCGGTTGCTGCTCGGGCTGGAGCATTTCCAGCAAGAGGCTGCCTTGCGCACGCTGCCCCTGCAAAGCACGCAGCAGCCAAAGTTGCAGCGCATGATGGTCCGGGTTGTCGTGCTTTTCGCCCACCAGTACTCGGGGCGCGCCTGCCAGGCGCTGCACGAGTTGCTCAGGGCTGATCACCTGCCCGCTGGCTAAGTCGATAACGTGCCCCAACTCGGCATGCGTGCGCCCCTCACTGCTCTGCCAGGGGGGCAGCGGCGGCAGGCTGGCCTGGCAGCCACCCAGCGCCAGCAGCAGGCAAAGCGAGAAACCGAAAAGCAGCGGATGACGCATTGGCAGTACCTCCATGTCATTCACACATTTGCCTGGCCTGCACCGATCCCCCAGGTTCAAAGTGAACCCGAAGCCAGTGCAGTACCTGTGGGAGCGGGCGTGTCGAGGCGTCGAACCGCCGCGAAGCAGGCAACGCGGTGGATGGCACCGGCTTTGCCGGTGTTCGCGGGCAAGTCGGATCGCCGCACCGCCGCTCCCACAGGGATTCGCGCCAGCTTTTAGAAATTGAGCAAGACAGTTGCTCCCACAAGCACCACGCAATATGCATCTCAGCGGGCGATGATCAGCGGATGCCCACGCTCCGGGTGCGCCTGCACCAGCACGTCAATCCCGTATACCGCCTTCAAGGCCGCCGGCGTCAGCACGGCCTCGGGCGAGGCAAACGCATGACTGCGCCCGCGTTCCAGCAAAAGGATTCGATCACAGTAGCGCGCTGCCAGATTCAGGTCATGCAGAATCACCAGCACTGCGGCGCCACGGTCAGCGAAGCGGCGCACCGATTCCAGGGTAGTGTGCTGGTGCAGTGGGTCGAGCATCGAGGTCGGCTCGTCGAGCAGCAGCGTAGACCCCTCCTCCCCAGGCCATAGCTGCGCCAGCACGCGGGCCAGGTGCACCCGCTGTCGCTCGCCACCGGACAACGCCAGGTAACTGCGCTCCACCAGGTGCCAGGCATCCGCCGCCTGCAACGCTGCTTCAACAATTTGCGCATCGCGCCGCTGCCCGGTGCCATGGGGCATGCGCCCCATGCTCACCACTTCCTCGACCCGGAACGAGAAACCCAGGCTGGAAACCTGTGGCAATACCGCCAGGCGTTTGGCCCGCTCCTGTCCAGGCCAATCGGTCAAGGGCCGCCCCTGTAGCGTCACCCGCCCACGGTCGGGCGCCAGCTCGCCACACAACACACTCAGCAGGCTGCTCTTGCCGGCACCGTTGGGGCCCAGCACACCCACCACCTGCCCAGGGTTCAGCTGCAAGTGAATGTCGTGCAGCACCTCATTGCTTCCCCGCCGCAGGTGCAGGCCTTCCACTTGCAACATCAGCTGCGCCCTCGTATCAGCAGGAACAGAAAGAACGGCGCACCGATAAAGGCCGTGACAATACCAATCGGCAACTCGGCAGGCGCCAGCAGCAGCCGCGCCGCCAGGTCGGCGAACAGCATCAGCACGCCCCCCGCCAGTAACGATGCGGGTAGCACCACACGATGATCAGGCCCGGCCAGCAAGCGCACCAGGTGCGGCACCACCAGGCCAATGAAACCGATCAGCCCCGCAGCAGCCACTGCCGCCCCCACGCCCAGTGCCGTGCAGAACACCAGTTCGCGCTTGAGCCGCTCCACATCAACACCCAGGTGACGTGCCTCCGACTCACCCAGCAACAAGGCATTCAGCGCCTTGGCCCGGCGCGGCAGCCACACCGCCACGCCTGCCGCCACCAACAGCAAAGGCCATAGCCGCTCATAGCTGGCGCCATTCAGGCTGCCAAGGTTCCAGAAGGTCAGGGTGCGCAGGGTGGCATCGTCGGCGAGGTAAGAGAACAGCCCCACGGCCGCACCACCCAGCGCGGTCATGGCCACCCCTGCCAACAGCATCGTCGCCACATTGGTCTGGCCATCGCGCCGCCCCAGGCGGTAGACCAGCGCGGTTACCCCAAGCCCCCCGGCAAATGCGCAAAACGACAGCAGGTAGGGCGCAAAAGCATCCGGCATGCCGCCAAACCAGGCACCACCGACAATGGCAACCGCTGCCCCCACGGCTGCCCCGGCGGCAACCCCCACCAGCCCTGGGTCGGCCAGCGGGTTGCGGAACAGCCCCTGCATGGCCACCCCGGACAGCGCCAGCACCGCGCCCACTGCCAGCCCCAGCAGGGTACGCGGCAGGCGAATCTGGCCAAGGATCATCTCGGCCTGCTGCAGGCCGTCAGCCGCAATCGGCAGCCCCAGCAGGCGCAGGCCGGCACGCAGGGTATCGAACAGCGGCAGGCTGACCGGCCCCAGCGCCAACGACAACCACACCGCCAACAGGCACAACAGGCTCAGGCAAATGAATAACGTACGTGGCTGGACCCGCTGCTTCATTGCGCGAAGCTGGCCTTGGCTGCCGGGTAGAAGCTGGCTGCCAGCGACGCCAATGTCACCGGCAGGCGTGGCCCAAGCCCGCCGACCAACAGCGTCGGGTCAAGCGATACCAGGCGTTTTTCGCGCACGGCGCGCGACGCCGCCAGTGCGGGGTTTTCCTTCAGCAGCGCCTGCAAGGCCTGCTCATCGGCCAGCGCCCGGTCAGAAAACACGATCACATCCGGGTCCAGCGCCGCCAAGGCTTCGTTGGAGAAGTTCTTGTAGCCCTGATGCTCTGCCAGGTTGTGCCCACCTGCCTGTCCCAGCAGCCAGTCACCTGCAGTGCCCTGGCCCGCGATCAGCGGTTTGGCCCCGGCATGCCCAACCAGCAGTAGCACCCCAGGTGCCTTTTGCCCGGTCTGAGCCTGCTTGACCTTGGCCTGCAACGCCTCGATTTGCTGGTGGTAACCCGCCGCCAACGCCGAAGCTTGCTGCTCTGCGCCAAGTAACTGGCCCAGCTGCTTGAGGTTTTCATCCACTGCCGCCAGCTCGGCCTTGCTGGAGAACAACTCGACCCGCACACCCGCCTTGCGAATTTGCGCCAGCACCGGCGGCGGGCCCATTTCCTCGGTTCCCACCAGTACATCCGGGCGCAAGCTCAGGATGCCTTCAGCCGACAACTGCCGCTGGTACCCCACGCTAGGCAGTGATTTCAACGATGCCGGGTGCTGGCTGGTGGTATCCACGCCAACCAGCCGAGCCTCACCGCCCAAGGCGGTTATCCACTCACTCAGTGCGCCGCCGGCGCTGACCCAGCGTTGCGGCAGCTCGGCCGCCAGGGCCTGGGTAGAGAGCACAAGGCTTGCGCACAGGGCGAGCAAGGCGACAGGACGGCGCATCATCGGGTTCCTTCTGAAGGCGGACCGCACGCCTTGTGGCGGGCGGCAGAACTGCGCACCATAGATAGCCGGGCGCAGCGAATGCGGGCAATTTGATAATTATTCGCATTGAAGCGTCAAGCCACTATCTGTTTCATGAGCCGTCCTTGCCATGCACATCCTTTGTACCTCCCACGGCCTGGCCGAAGGCCAAAGCCGCGCCTTCAGCGTAGACGGCGTCGAACTGTTCGGCGTGCGTCGCCAAGGCCAGGTGTTTCTCTACCGCAACCGTTGCCCACACCGCGGCATCCCGCTGAACTGGGCGCAAGATGCGTTTCTCGATGACAGCGCCAGCCTCATCCATTGCGCCCACCATGGCGCGCTGTTCCTGATTGAGAATGGCGAGTGCGTGTCGGGGCCCTGCGAGGGTGAACAACTGCAAGCCCTGGGCTGTCACGAAGACAGCCAAGGCATCTGGCTCACGGCGTGAGCAACACTGGCAGGCGGCGATCAATCACGATGCCTTGTGCATCCAGGCGGGCGCCGTATGCCAGCACCTCCACGCCATCCGCCACCGCAGCACGCAGGGCTTGGGCGTAGCCCGCGTCGATTTCCTCGGCCGGGCGCACGGCGTCGACACCGGTCAGGTTCACACAATACAGCTGCACCGCCCGTATACCCTGCCGGGCCAGTTTGGCCAGCTCGCGCAGGTGCTTGGCGCCGCGTTGGGTTACTGCATCGGGAAAGGCCGCGACCGGGCTGTCGGGGTAGCCCAGGGTCACGCTTTTGACCTCGACATAGGCCGGCACCCCGTCAAACTCCAGGCGAAAGTCGATCCGGCTGCCTTCCTCGCCGTAGGCCACTTCACGCTTGAGCGCAGTGAAACCGGCCAGTTCGGCAATGGCACCTGCCCGCAGCGCCTCTTCAACCAACGCATTGGCCCGCCCGGTATTCACACAGGCCAGCCGACCCTGCGGGGTCTCACTGATCTCCCAGGTACCTGGCAGCTTGCGCTTGGGATCGTTGGAGCGGCTGAACCACACCTGCCCGCCTTCACGCATGCAGTTGAGCATGGAGCCGGTATTCGGGCAGTGGATGGTCAACTGTTCGCCACTGGGCAGTTCGATATCCGCCAGAAACCGTTTGTAGCGGCGCAGCAGGCGCGCCTGTTCGAGTGGGGGATGGAATTGCATCAGCCTTGCCAGCTCCGCAGGCCACGGGCAATTCGCTGTACCGCTTCTTCCAGGCGCGGCAGGCTCTGGGTGTAGGCAAAGCGCACATGGTGCCCGGCCAGGTGACGGCCAAAGTCCAGCCCCGGCGTAAAGGCCAGGTGCTCGGTTTCCAGGAAGTGTCGGCAGAAGGCGAACGCGTCACCGCCAAAGGCGCTGATATCGGCATACAGGTAGAACGCCCCTTGCGGCTCCACGGCAATGCGGAAGCCCAGTTCACGCAGGGCGGGCAACAGGTAGTCGCGGCGACGGGCAAACTCGGCGCGGCGCTCTTCGAAAATGGCCAGGGTTTCGGGTTGGAAACACGCCAGCGCAGCATGCTGGGCCATGCTGGGTGCGCTGATGTACAGGTTTTGCGCCAGCTTTTCCAGGTCAGCCACTGCGCCAGGGGGTGCCACCAACCACCCGAGGCGCCACCCGGTCATGCCGAAATACTTGGAAAAACTATTCAGCACAAAGGCCGAGTCGTCGACTTCCAGCACGCTTGGCGCGTCCATGCCGTAAGTCAGGCCATGGTAGATCTCATCCACCACCAGGTGGCCGTGCCGCTCATGGGTGGCGTTGGCAAGACTGGCCAACTCATCCCGCCCCAGAACCGTACCGGTCGGGTTGGCCGGCGATGCGACCAAGGCGCCGACGGTATCCTTGTCCCAGTAACGTTCAACCAGATCGGCGGTCAACTGGTAGTTCACGTCCGGCCCCACTGGCACCAGCTGAGCCCCGCCCTCGACCAGGCGCAGGAAGTGCCGGTTGCACGGGTAGCCCGGGTCGGCCAGCAGCCAGTGCTTGCCCGGGTCAACCAACAGGCTGCTGGCCAGCAGCAGCGCACCGGAGCCACCCGGGGTAATGAGAATGCGCTCCGGGTCGATACTCAGGCCATAGCGCTGACCGTAAAAGCCGGCAATGCCTTCGCGCAGGGCCGGCAGCCCGCGTGCAGCGGTGTAACGGGTGTGACCGGCGGCCAGCGCGGCCTGGCCGGCAGCAACGATGGGTGCCGCCGTGGTGAAATCAGGCTCGCCGATTTCGAGGTGGATAACGTCGTGCCCGGCCGCCTGCAGCTCGTTGGCCCGGGCCAGCAGTGCCATGACGTGGAAGGGTTCGATGGCGCGGCTGCGCGCACTGTAGGGGTGGGCCATGACCTTCTCTCAATTGGGTCTAAACTGGAGATTCTACCTCTGCACGCCACCGAACGTGCGGCTCAGGCCGCTGTCAATTGCCAGTAACAGGCGGGGTAGCGCACCCCCGATCTATCTGGTAAGTTCGGCGGCTCGCAGTCGCAGGGCCGGCGGGTGCCGGAGATGGAGCAGCCTGCGCATTGGATCAGATGAGTGAGAGGCGGTCTATTCATGTCCACCGTAGAAAAGCAAAAAGCCCAGACCATGTACGGTGTCGAGCCCTACGTAGAAACCAAAGGTGAAGAGTACATGGGCGAGCCCATGAAGAAGCACTTCACCAAGCTTCTCGGCGCCTGGAAGCAAGAGCTGATGACCAGTGTGGACCGCACTGTGGACCACATGAAGGACGAAGCAGCCAACTTCCCCGACCCGGCCGACCGCGCCAGCCAGGAAGAAGAGTTCGCCCTTGAGCTGCGCAACCGCGACCGTGAGCGCAAGCTGATCAAGAAAATCGACAAGACCCTCGACAAGATCAAGGCCGACGAATACGGCTGGTGTGAGTCGTGCGGTATCGAAATCGGCCTGCGCCGCCTGGAAGCCCGTCCAACTGCGGACCTGTGCTTCGACTGCAAGGAAATCGCCGAGAAAAAGGAAAAAACGGTCGGCAAAGGCTGATCTTTCTTCCACCTGAACGGGGCGCTTTGTGCGCCCCGTTTCATTTATATGCCTAGCCTGACCATGACCGACTCCAGATACATCGGGCGTTTCGCCCCCACCCCCAGCGGCTTCCTGCACTTCGGCTCGCTGGTCGCCGCCCTGGCCTCCTGGCTTGATGCACGCGCTGTCGATGGCCGTTGGCTGCTGCGCATGGAAGACACCGACCCACCCAGGGAAATGCCCGGTGCCCGTGATGCGATCCTGCAGACCCTGGAGCGATACGGGCTGGAGTGGGATGGCGAAGTCGTGTTCCAGAGCCAGCGGCACGACGCCTACGCTGCGGTAGTCGACCGTTTGTTCAACATGGGCCTGGCCTATGCCTGTACTTGCTCGCGCAAGCAGCTGGAAGGTTACAACGGCATCTACCCAGGCCTGTGCCGCAACGCGGGGCATGCACGTGAAGGTGCGGCGATCCGCCTGCGCGTGCCAGAGCTGATCTACCGCTTTACCGACCGGGTGCAGGGTGATTACCAGCAACATCTGGGCCGCGAGGTGGGCGACTTCGTCATCCAGCGGCGCGATGGGCTGTATGCGTACCAGCTGGCGGTGGTGCTGGACGATGCCTGGCAAGGTGTTACCGACATCGTGCGCGGTGCCGACCTGCTCGACAACACCCCGCGCCAGCTGTACCTGCAAGAGCTGCTGGGCTTCTCGCAACCGCGTTACCTGCATATACCGCTGATCGTGCAACCGGACGGGCACAAGCTGGGCAAGTCGTACCGCTCACCGCCATTGCAGGCAGAGCATGCTACGCCGCTGTTGCTGCGGGCATTGCGGGCGCTGGGGCAGCAGGCTGACCCGGAGTTGCTGCTGGCAACACCGGCTGAAGTGCTGGCTGTGGCCCGCACACAGTGGCGGCCCGAGGCGATTGCGCAGCGGACCACGGTGCCAGAGGCTGATTTGCGTTAAGGCAGGCCCTGCCCTTTCGCGGGCATGCCCGCTCCCACAGGTACGGCGCAGCGCCCGGGCCCTGTGGTGCACCTGTGGGAGCGGGCGAGCCCGCGAAGAGGCCAGTACAAGCAACACACCTCTCAAAAACAAAAGCCCAACAAATTCAAAACCTTGGCGAACACTGTGGATTCCCGCTAGCATCCCCCCCGCCATTTGCGCCAATAATAAGTCCAAGCCCGCAGCGCCCAACCATCGAGGCCAGCATGTACATCTATCGTTTGGTCCTGCTTCTGGTCGTGGGGATCTACTTGTTCTCCCCGGCCATCATGGACTGGTGGATCGAACCGACCGGAGCCTGGTACCGCCCCTACCTGCTCTGGCTGATCCTGATCGTCGTCACCTTTATCCTGCAGAGCCAACGAGATGCCGATGAGCTTTAGCCTGACCCAGATGATCCTGATCAGCGCCGGGTACCTCATGGTGCTGTTCGGCGTGGCCTGGATCAGCGAGCGGGGGTTGATCCCGCGTTCGATCATTCGCCACCCGCTCACCTACACCCTGTCGCTGGGCGTGTACGCCAGTGCCTGGGCCTTCTATGGTTCGGTGGGCCTGGCCTACCAGTACGGCTACGGCTTCCTTGCCTGTTACCTGGGGGTGTCCGGCGCATTCCTGCTGGCGCCGGTGCTGCTCTACCCGATCCTCAAGATCACTCGCACCTACCAGCTGTCATCGCTGGCGGACCTGCTGGCATTCCGTTTCCGCAGCACCTGGGCCGGCGCATTGACCACCATCATCATGCTGATCGGCGTGCTGCCTTTGCTGGCCCTGCAGATCCAGGCTGTCGCCGACTCGATCAGCATCCTCACTGGCGAGCCGGTCAAGGCCCGGGTGGCCTTCGCCTTTTGTACGCTGATCATCCTGTTCACCATCTTCTTCGGCTCGCGGCACATCGCCACGCGGGAGAAGCATGAGGGGCTGGTGTTCGCCATTGCCTTCGAGTCGGTGATCAAGCTGCTGGCGCTCGGCGGCATCGGCCTCTACGCCTTGTATGGCGTGTTCGGCGGCCCGCACGGGCTGGAAGTATGGCTGCTGCAGAACCAGACGGCCCTCGCCGCCTTGCACACCCCGCTGCAGGAGGGCCCATGGCGCACCCTGCTGCTGGTGTTCTTCGCATCGGCCATCGTCATGCCGCACATGTACCACATGGCCTTCACCGAAAACCTCAACCCGCGCTCACTGGTCAGCGCCAGCTGGGGCCTGCCGCTGTTCCTGCTGCTGATGAGCCTGGCCGTGCCGCTGGTGCTGTGGGCCGGCCTGCGCCTGGGCGCCAGCACCAACCCCGAGTACTTCACCCTGGGCCTGGGGATTGCCGCCAACAACGAGGCACTGGCACTGCTGGCCTACGTCGGCGGCCTGTCGGCCGCAAGCGGCCTGATCATCGTCACCACCCTGGCACTCTCGGGCATGGCCCTCAACCACCTGGTGCTACCGCTGTACCAGCCCCCGGCAGAGGGCAACATCTACCGCTGGCTGAAGTGGACCCGCCGTGCGCTGATCGTCGCCATCATTACCGCCGGCTTCATGTTCTACCTGACCCAGAACAACCACCAGAGCCTGGCCAACCTGGGCATCGTCGCCTTCGTCGCCACCCTTCAGTTCCTGCCGGGTGTGCTGTCGGTGCTGTACTGGCCCACCGCCAACCGCCGCGGCTTCATCGCCGGGTTGCTGGCCGGCACCCTGGTGTGGATGGTGACCATGCTGCTGCCGCTGCTGGGCAACCTGCAGGGTTTCTACATCCCGCTGCTGGACATGATCTATGTGCTGGACGACACCAGCTGGCACATGGCGGCCATTGCTTCGTTGGCAGCCAACGTGCTGCTGTTTACCCTGATCTCGCTGTTCACCAACGCCAGCAACGAAGAAGTCAGCGCAGCCGAGGCTTGCGCGGTGGATAACGTACGCCGCCCGCAGCGCCGCGAGCTGCACGCCGCCTCGCCGCAGGAGTTTGCTACCCAGCTGGCCAAACCGCTGGGCGCCAAGGCCGCACAAAAGGAGGTGGAGCAGGCCCTGCGTGACCTGTACCTGCCGTTTGACGAACGCCGCCCCTACGCCCTGCGCCGCCTGCGTGACCGCATCGAGGCCAACCTGTCGGGCCTGATGGGGCCGAGCGTGGCCCAGGACATGGTCGAGACCTTCCTGCCGTACAAGTCCGGTAACGAAAACTACGTGACCGAAGACATCCACTTCATCGAAAGCCGCCTGGAAGACTACCACTCGCGCCTGACCGGCCTGGCGGCCGAGCTCGATGCCCTGCGCCGCTACCACCGCCAGACCCTGCAAGAACTGCCCATGGGTGTGTGCTCACTGGCCAAGGACCAGGAAATCCTGATGTGGAACAAGGCCATGGAAGAGCTGACCGGCATCGCCGCCAAGCACGTGGTCGGCTCGCGCCTGGTGACCATCGGCGAGCCGTGGCGCGGCTTGCTGCAGGGTTTCATCAACGTGCCAGACGAGCACCTGCACAAGCAGCGCCTGGCGCTGGACGGCCAACCGCGCTGGCTGAACCTGCACAAGGCGGCCATCGACGAGCCGCTGGCACCCGGTAACAGCGGCCTGGTACTGCTGGTGGAAGACCTCACCGAAACCCAGGCCCTGGAAGACAAGCTGGTGCATTCCGAACGCCTGGCCAGCATCGGCCGCCTGGCCGCCGGCGTGGCCCACGAAATTGGCAACCCGATCACCGGTATCGCCTGCCTGGCACAAAACCTGCGCGAGGAGCGAGAAGGCGATGGCGAGATCATCGAGCTGTCCAGCCAGATCCTCGAACAGACCAAACGCGTGTCGCGCATCGTCCAGTCGCTGATGAGCTTCGCCCATGCCGGCGGCAGCCACCAGAACAGCGAGGAGCCGGTGTGCCTGGCCGAAGTGGCGCAGGACGCCATCGGTCTGCTGGCGTTGAACCGGCGCAATTTCGAAGTACAGTTCTTCAACCTCTGCGACCCGGACCACTGGGCCGAAGGGGATCCGCAACGCCTGGCCCAGGTGCTGATCAACCTGCTCTCCAACGCCCGTGATGCCTCGCCAGCCGGCAGCGCCGTGCGTGTGCGCAGCGAAGTGAGCGAGCACACCGTCGACCTCATCGTCGAGGACGAGGGCAGCGGGATACCGAAGAACATCATGGACCGCCTGTTCGAACCCTTCTTCACCACCAAGGACCCGGGCGAGGGAACCGGACTGGGGCTCGCTCTGGTCTATTCCATCGTGGAAGAGCATTATGGGCAAATCACCATCGACAGCCCGGCCGATATCGAACGGCAACGTGGCACCCGGATCCGCGTGACCCTGCCCCGGCATGTCGTAGCGACGTCCCCTGAAATTCGAGACCGTCGAGAGAATTGAATCAATGCCGCACATTCTGATCGTCGAAGACGAAACCATCATCCGCTCGGCCCTGCGCCGTCTGCTTGAGCGGAACCAGTACCAGGTCAGCGAAGCCGGCTCGGTGCAGGAAGCACAGGAACGCTTCAGCATTGCCACCTTCGACCTTATCGTCAGCGACCTGCGCCTGCCAGGCGCACCCGGCACCGAGCTGATCAAGCTCGGCCAGGGTACCCCGGTGCTGATCATGACCAGTTACGCCAGCCTGCGCTCGGCGGTGGACTCGATGAAAATGGGCGCGGTGGACTACATCGCCAAGCCCTTCGACCACGACGAGATGCTGCAGGCCGTGGCGCGGATCCTGCGCGACCGGCAGAACGCTCCCGCCGCCGCACCGGCTGCCGAGCCACGCGCCAGCAATGGCAAGGCGGCCCCTGCCGACAAAGGCAGCGCGGCAGCCGCCAATGGCGAAATCGGCATCATCGGCTCGTGCCCGCCGATGCAGGACATGTACAGCAAGATCCGCAAGGTCGCGCCCACGGACTCCAACGTGCTGATCCAGGGTGAATCGGGCACCGGTAAAGAGCTGGTAGCCCGTGCCCTGCACAACCTGTCGCGCCGGGCCAAGGCACCGATGATCTCGGTGAACTGCGCCGCCATCCCCGAAACCCTGATCGAATCGGAGCTGTTCGGCCACGAGAAAGGCGCGTTCACCGGCGCCAGCGCCGGGCGGGCGGGGCTGGTTGAAGCTGCCGACGGCGGCACGCTGTTCCTCGACGAGATTGGCGAACTGCCACTGGAGGCGCAGGCTCGCCTGCTGCGCGTACTGCAGGAGGGCGAGATTCGCCGGGTGGGCTCGGTGCAGTCGCAAAAAGTCGATGTGCGCCTGATCGCCGCAACCCACCGCGACCTGAAGAACCTGGCCAAGGCCGGCCAGTTCCGTGAAGACCTTTACTATCGCCTGCACGTCATCGCCCTGAAACTGCCTGCCCTGCGCGAGCGCGGCAGCGACGTGAACGAAATCGCCAGTGCCTTCCTCGCCCGCCAGAGCGCGCGCATCGGCCGCGACGACCTGCACTTCTCGGCTGAAGCCGAGCAGGCAATCCGTCACTACAGCTGGCCAGGTAACGTGCGTGAGCTGGAAAACGCCGTGGAGCGTGCGGTAATCCTCAGCGAGAGCGCAGAAATTTCTGCCGACCTGCTGGGCATCGACATCGAGCTGGGCGACCTGGAAGAAGACGAAATCCTCAACAATGCCCTGGTGGCAGCCAGTGCTGCCAATGCCAGCCACGAACCGACCGAGGACCTGTCGCTGGAGGACTACTTCCAGCACTTCGTGCTTGAACACCAGGACCACATGACCGAGACCGAACTGGCCCGCAAGCTCGGCGTCAGCCGCAAGTGCCTGTGGGAACGCCGCCAGCGCCTGGGCATCCCGCGGCGCAAGAGCAACGTTACCAGCGATAACTGATACGCCCGGGCGGGAGGTTCCTCCTGCCCCTTGTCTATTAGCCGTTCTGGCCCCTTCGCGGGCACGCCCGCTCCCACAGGAATTGCGCAAGCCTTGAAGGCAGTGAAATGCCTGTGGGAGCGGGCGCGCCCGCGAAGAGGCCGGCACGGCCACCGCCCACACCCCAGGTAACACATCAGTTCCCGCAAAAATCTGTTACCCAACCGTTGGGCCGTAACAGTTCCCGAGGCGTACGGTAACGAAATTTCGACATTTTGGACCCTTGGCAAATCGCCGGAAGGCCGCAAACCCTTGAATTTACTGGATTTGCAAAAGTTGGCACGGCACCTGCTATATGCTTAGTACAAAAACAATAACAAGCACTGCAACTCAGAATAAGAACAAGACGAAACGGCTCACGCACAATAAAAACAAGACGGCGGAGGCGCAGCTAACTGATTCTTTTGGAGAGGATGCGTGTTTGGGGCTTGCCCCACGACCAGGCAGAGAACAACAAAAACTGCACTAAAAAGCAGCGCCTGAACTGGTTGGATCATCTGATCAACGTGACATCAGCGGCCAAAGCAATCCGTTTGCTCTTAACCCCTGGATTGGGGGTCGTCCACAAGCTTCGAGATTTGTGGACAGGGCACTCAACAAAAACAAAAAGCCCGGCAAAATAACAATAAGAGCACGCAACGACTTCTTGGGGAGCTTAGGCTCCCCTTGTCGTTTCTACCCTTCTGGCAGGCATCCTGCTACCCGCCTACACCATTCCTTGAGTAAATGCTAGAATCCCCGCCCATCATGCGGCCATTCTCCTATTCTTGGCCGAACATTCCTTCAAACAGTGCATCCCATGCTGAAGAAGCTGTTCCAGTCGTTCCGCCCGCCCGTACCGGGCCAGCACCATAGGCGCACCACGCCCGAGGTGATAAACAAGAGCCAGCACTCGCTGCAGCGCCACCAATTCAGCCGCCATGCGGTAAACATCGTGGAGCGCCTGCAGAGCGCCGGCTACCAGGCTTACCTGGTCGGTGGCTGTGTCCGCGACCTGATGCTGGGCATCACGCCGAAAGATTTCGACGTCGCCACCAGCGCCACCCCCGAACAGGTCCGTGCCGAATTCCGCAACGCGCGCATCATTGGTCGCCGCTTCAAGCTGGTCCACGTGCATTTTGGCCGTGAAATCATCGAAGTAGCTACCTTCCGCGCGCCACACTCCGAAGACGATCAGGGTGACAGCCACCGCTCGTCGCACAATGCCAGTGGCCGCATCCTGCGGGACAATGTGTACGGCACCCTGGAAGAAGACGCGCAACGCCGCGACTTCACCATCAATGCCCTGTACTACGACCCGGTCAGCGAGCGCATTCTCGATTACGCCAATGGCGTGCACGATGTGCGCAACCGCCTGCTGCGGTTGATCGGCGACCCGACCCACCGCTACCAGGAAGACCCGGTGCGCATGCTGCGTGCGGTGCGTTTTGCCGCCAAGCTCGACTTCGGCATCGAGAAGCACACGGTCCAGCCGATTCGCGAACTGGCCCCGCTGCTACGCGAGATTCCGCCAGCACGCCTGTTCGAGGAAAGCCTCAAGCTGTTCCTCTCCGGCCAAGGCGCCATCGCCTTCGAAATGCTGGTCGACCTGCAGCTGTTCGAGCCGTTGTTCCCGGCCAGCGCCCACGCCCTGGACGAGCGCCCGACCTACACCCACACGCTGATCAGCCAGGCACTGAACAACACCGACCTGCGCGTGAAGCAGGGCAAACCGGTAACCCCGGCGTTCCTGTTCGCCGCACTGTTGTGGCCCGCCCTGCCATCGCGCGTGCTGCACCTGCAAAACCAGGGTGTACCGCCGATCCCGGCCATGAACGGTGCCGCTCACGATCTGATCGCCGAGCAATGTGCGCGCATTGCCATCCCCAAGCGCTTCACCCTGCCGATCCGCGAGATCTGGGACATGCAGGAGCGCCTGCCACGGCGCAGTGGCAAGCGCGCCGACCTGCTCCTGGACAACCCCCGCTTCCGCGCCGGTTACGACTTCCTGCTGCTGCGTGAAAGCGCCGGGGAAGAAACCGACGACCTCGGCCAGTGGTGGACTGACTACCAGGATGCCAACGACAGCGAACGCCGCGATATGATTCGCGAGCTGGGCAGCCGTGATGAAGGCACCGGTGCCGGCCCGCGCAAACGCAAGCGCAGCGGTAGCAAACGCAAGCGCAGCGGCGACGAGGCGTTCGAGTGAAGACGCGCGCCTACGTCGGCCTGGGCAGCAACCTGGATGCACCTGCCGAGCAGCTGCGCAGTGCCTTGCAGGCGCTTGACCAGGTTGAAGGGACGCGCCTGGTGGCAGCCTCGGCCCTGTACACCAGCGACTCGCTGCTACCCGGCCAACCGCGCTACACCAACGCTGTTGCCGCCCTGGACACCGCACTGCCGCCACTGGCCCTGCTTGATGCGCTGCAGGCCATCGAGAACGGCCAGGGCCGCGTGCGCAAGGAGCGCTGGGGCCCGCGCACGCTGGACCTGGACATCCTGCTGTTCGGCGACCACGTACTCGACGAGCCACGCCTGAAAGTGCCGCATTACCACATGCATGCCCGGCCCTTCGTGCTGTACCCGCTGGCCGAACTGGTACCGGGCGATTTCCGCCTGGCCGATGGCCGCGCCCTGGCGCAGTTGCTCGACGACTGTCCATTCGTCGGCCTGGAGCGCCTGTAAACCGGGCGTTTCAGCCCTGCACCCCGCCACGGTAACGCCAGTAACACCCTGATCGTAACAATGCGGTAACAGGGTGATTGACTTCCCCCACCTCGCTCACGACTATAGGCGTCCCGTGCGGCACCAAAGTGCCGCATACCCGTATTTAGGCCCGGACGGACCTGTGCCCGAACATCACGCGCGATGATGTGCCGCTCCGGAAGATGACTACACGCGTTGAATGCAGTCGTTTTTTACAGCGCCTGAACGAGGATTTTCCTACATGCCTGAAGTAACCCTTACCACCCTCAATGGCCTCAAGGCCAAGGGTGAAAAAATCACCATGCTGACCTGCTATGACGCGACCTTCGCCAAAGCCGCCAGCCAGGCCGGCGTCGAAGTGTTGCTGGTGGGCGACTCGCTGGGAATGGTCCTGCAGGGCCACGACAGCACCTTGCCAGTCACCACGGCAGATATGGCCTACCACACCGCCAGCGTCAAACGCGGCAACGACGGCGCACTGATTCTTGCCGACCTGCCGTTCATGGCGCACGCCACCCCGGAGCAAGCCTTTGCCAACAGCGCCACGCTGATGCAGGCCGGCGCCCACATGGTCAAGATCGAAGGCGCTGCCTGGCTGGGCGAAACCATCCGCCTGCTGGCCGAGCGCGGCGTGCCGGTGTGCGCGCACATGGGCCTGACCCCGCAGACCGTCAACGTGCTGGGCGGCTACAAGGTACAAGGCCGCCAAGAGGCCCAGGCCCGGCAGATGCGCGCCGACGCCATCGCCCTTGAGCAGGCCGGTGCGGCCATGCTGCTGCTTGAATGCGTGCCCAGTGAACTGGCGGCGGAAATCACCAATGCCGTAGGCATCCCGGTGATCGGCATTGGTGCCGGTAGCGCCACCGATGGCCAGGTACTGGTACTGCACGACATGCTTGGCCTGTCGCTGAGCGGCCGGGTTCCGAAGTTCGTGAAGAACTTCATGGAAGGCCAGGCAGACATCCAGGGCGCCCTCGTCGCTTACGTCGAGGCCGTCAAGCAAGTCAGCTTCCCAGGCAGCGAACACGGGTTCAGTGCATGAATACAGTCAAGACCGTCCGCGAACTGCGCGCCGCCGTTGCACGTGCCCGCGGTGAAGGCAAGCGTATCGGCTTCGTCCCGACCATGGGCAACCTGCACAGCGGGCATGCGGCCCTGGTGATCAAGGCTGCGCAGCGCGCCGACTTCGTGGTTGCCAGTATCTTCGTCAACCCGCTGCAGTTCGGCGCCAACGAAGACCTCGACAAGTACCCTCGCACGCTGGCCGCCGACCAGGAGCGCCTGCTGCAAGCTGGCTGCAATCTGCTGTTCGCGCCCACCGTTGAAGAGATGTACCCCGATGGCATGAGCGTGCAAACCCGCGTCAGTGTGCCCCACCTCTCCGAAGGCCTGTGCGGCGCCAGCCGGCCCGGGCATTTCGAAGGCGTGGCCACCGTGGTCAGCAAGCTGTTCAACATGGTCCAGCCCGACCTTGCCGTGTTCGGCGAAAAAGACTTCCAGCAGTTGGCAGTGATCCGCGCCATGGTGCGCGACTTGAACATGCCGGTTCAGATCATCGGCGAGCCCACCGTACGTGCCGAAGATGGCCTGGCGCTGTCATCGCGTAACGGCTACCTCACGCCCGAGCAGCGTGCGGCTGCGCCAGCGCTGTATCGCGTCTTGCAGCAGATTGCCGCGGGTATTGGCCGGGGCCAGCGGGACTTTGCCGCGCTGGTTGCCGAGGGGCAGGCGCAACTGGCTGCTGCGGGTTTCCGGCCGGATTACCTGGAGGTGCGCCATGCCGTGAGCCTGCGCCCGGCAGTGATCGATGATCGCGATCTTGTGGTGATTGCGGCGGCTTACATGGGCAATACCCGGTTGATCGACAACCTTTACCTGCATGTGGAAGACAAGACCGCATAACGGCCTGGGGCTGCTATGCAGCCCATTCGCCGGCAAGCCAGCTCCCACAGGGACTGCACCGCTCCTGAGACTTGTGATGCCCTGTGGGAGCTGGCTTGCCGGCGATTGGGGCGCAAAGCGCCCCCCAAATTCCCCCGCCATACCCATTCCTTGTAAGTGGCCTTTGCCTATAATGATGCCAGCCTGAACCCGGCAACGACTGCCGTGTCCAAGGCCTCACCACGCACCAAGGGAACCCCGCGCAATGGCGTATTACCGTACACCCCACGATGTGACGGCCCTGCCCGCCTGGCAGGCGCTTCAGCAACACCGCGACGCCATGCAGAGCTTCAGCATGCGCGAAGCCTTTGCCGCCGATGCCAAGCGCTTCGACCAGTTCTCCCTTAGCGCTTGCGGTCTGTTCCTCGACTACTCGAAAAACCTGATCACCGAACAAAGCCGCGACCTGCTGGTGAACCTGGCCAACGAAGTGGGCCTGCAGGACGCCATCAAGTCGATGTTCAGCGGCGAAATCATCAACGCCTCCGAAGGCCGCCCGGTACTGCACACCGCCCTGCGCCGGCCCGTGGGCGACAAGCTCAGCGTCAACGGCGTGAACGTCATGCCGGAAGTGCACAAGGTGCTCAACCAGATCACCGAACTGGTCGGGCGCATCCACGACGGCCTGTGGCGCGGCTACAGCGAAAAACCGATCACCGACGTGGTCAACATCGGTATCGGCGGCTCGTTCCTCGGCCCCGAGCTGGTGTCCGAAGCGCTGCTGCCCTACGCCCAGCGCGGCGTACGCTGCCACTACCTGGCGAACATCGACGGCAGCGAGTTCCATGAGCTGTCGGCCAACCTGCGCGCCGAAACCACCCTGTTCATCGTCTCGTCGAAGTCGTTCAACACCCTCGAGACCCTGAAAAACGCCATGGCCGCACGTACCTGGTACCTGGCCCAAGGCGGTTCGGAAGCCGAGCTGTACCGCCACTTCATCGCCGTTTCCAGCAACAAGGCCGCCGCCGTGGCCTTCGGCATCCGCGAAGAGAATATCTTCCCGATGTGGGACTGGGTGGGTGGGCGTTATTCGCTGTGGTCGGCCATCGGGCTGCCGATTGCCCTGGCCATCGGCACGGCCAACTTCAAGGAACTGCTGTCGGGTGCCTACACCATGGACCAGCACTTCCAGACCGCGCCGTTCGACAAGAACATGCCCGTGCTGCTGGCCCTGCTGGGCGTGTGGTACGGCAACTTCTGGGGCGCGAACAGCCACGCGATCCTGCCGTACGACCACTACCTGCGCAACATCACCAAACACCTGCAGCAGCTGGACATGGAGTCCAACGGCAAGAGCGTACTGCAGGACGGCACCCCGGTGAAAACCGATACCGGCCCGGTGATCTGGGGCGGCGTGGGCTGTAACGGCCAGCACGCCTACCACCAGTTGCTGCACCAGGGCACCCAGCTGATCCCCGCCGACTTCATCGTGCCGGTGGTGAGCTTCAACCCGGTGGCCGACCATCACCAGTGGCTGTACGCCAACTGCCTGTCGCAGAGCCAGGCGCTGATGCTCGGCAAGACCCGCGAAGAAGCCGAAGCCGAGTTGCGCGGCAAAGGCCTGAATGAAGCGGACATCGAAAAGCTGGCGCCACACAAGGTGATCCCGGGCAATCGCCCGAGCAATACCCTGGTGGTCGAGCGCATCAGCCCGCGCCGCCTGGGTGCGCTGGTGGCGATGTACGAGCACAAGGTGTTTGTGCAAAGCGTGATCTGGGGTATCAACGCCTTCGACCAATGGGGCGTAGAGCTGGGCAAGGAGCTGGGCAAGGGTGTTTACCAGCGCCTGGTCGGCAGCCTGGAAGACAGCGCCGAAGACGGCTCCACCCAAGGCCTGATCAACTACTTCCGCGGCCGTCACCGCGGGTGATCTGATACCTTCGCTGGCCTCTTCGCGGGCTGCCCGCTCCCACAGGTACCGCACAATCTTCAAGATTTGTGCGATCCCTGTGGGAGCGGGCAAGCCCGCGAAGAGGCCGGCACAGGTTGAACACCCCTCCCAGCTACACTGTCCTATCGAATAGCCGTTGCAGTCCATCGCCCCTCACAAGAGCAGGACCACCCGCCATGTTCGATATCAAGCAGTATCCCCAGGCCCTGGCCGTCAGCCAGTCCGCCGAACTCACCCCCGACGAATACCGCCGCCTGTACCGCCAGTCGGTCGACGACCCGGACACCTTCTGGGCCGAACAGGCCAAGCGCCTGGACTGGATCAAATCGTGGTCGAGCGTGCAGCAATGCGACCTGAAAACCGGCAAGGCCCGCTGGTTCGATGGCGCCGAGCTCAACGTCAGCTACAACTGCATCGACCGCCACCTGGCCACGCGTGGCGAGCAGACCGCCTTGCTGTGGGAGGGCGACGACCCAAAAGACTCGAAACCCATCACCTACCGTCAACTCCACCGCCAGGTCTGCCGCCTGGCAAACGCTCTGAAGGCACGCGGGGTAAAAAAAGGTGACCGGGTATGCATCTACATGCCGATGATCCCCGAAGCCGCCTTCGCCATGCTTGCCTGCACCCGCATCGGCGCCATCCATTCAGTGGTGTTCGGTGGTTTCTCCCCCGATGCCCTGCGTGACCGTATTCTCGATGCCGACTGCCGCACCGTGATCACCGCCGATGAAGGCGTGCGTGGCGGCAAGCGCATCCCCCTGAAACAGAACGTCGACAAGGCCCTGGCCAGCTGCCCTGCGGTCAGCAGCGTATTCGTGGTGCGCCGCACCGGTGGTGATGTCAGCTGGGTCGAAGGCCGCGACCTCTGGTACCACGAGGCAACGGAACAGGCCGGCGAGGCCTGCGCGCCCGAGCCGATGGCAGCCGAAGACCCGCTGTTCATCCTCTACACCTCTGGTAGCACAGGAAAGCCCAAAGGCGTGCTGCACACCACCGCCGGCTACCTGCTGCAGGCGACGATGACTTTCAAGGTGGTGTTCGACTACCGCGATGGTGAGGTGTTCTGGTGCACCGCCGACGTCGGCTGGGTTACCGGCCACAGTTACATCGTCTACGGTCCGTTGGCCAATGGTGCGATCTCGCTGATGTTCGAAGGCGTGCCCAACTACCCGGACACCTCGCGCTTCTGGCAAGTGGTGGACAAGCACCAGGTAAACATTTTCTACACCGCCCCAACCGCCCTGCGCGCGCTGATGCGCGAAGGTTCGGGGCCGCTGCAGAGCACTTCGCGCAAAAGCCTGCGCCTGCTGGGTAGCGTCGGCGAGCCCATCAACCCCGAAGCCTGGGAGTGGTATTTCGAGGAAGTCGGGCAAAAGCGTTGCCCCATTGTCGATACCTGGTGGCAGACCGAGACCGGCGGCATCATGCTCACCCCGCTTCCCGGCTCGCTATCGTTCAAACCCGGCTGCGCCACCCAGCCCATGTTTGGTGTGCAACCACTCCTGCTGGATGAAAAGGGCAAACTGATAGAAGGCCCCGGCGCCGGCCTGCTGGTCATCAAGGCCAGCTGGCCCGGGCAGATCCGCAGTGTCTACGGCGACCACCAGCGTATGGTCGATACCTACTTCAAACCCATGCCCGGCTATTACTTCACCGGCGACGGCGCCCGCCGCGATGCCGATGGCGACTACTGGATCACCGGGCGCATCGACGATGTGATCAACGTGTCGGGCCACCGCATCGGCACCGCAGAAGTGGAAAGCGCACTGGTGCTGCATGACAGCGTTGCCGAAGCGGCGGTGGTCGGTTACCCCCACGACCTCAAGGGCCAGGGCGTGTACGCATTCGTCACGCCCATGAATGGCGTAGCGCCAGACGACGCGCTCAAGGCCGAGTTACTGGCCTTGGTCAGCAAGGAAATCGGCAGCTTTGCCAAGCCAGAACTGATCCAGTGGGCCCCAGCATTGCCCAAGACCCGCTCAGGCAAGATCATGCGGCGTATACTGCGCAAAATCGCCTGCAACGAGCTGGACAACCTGGGCGATACCTCGACCCTGGCCGACCCCAGCGTGGTTCAGGGCCTGATCGACAAGCGTCTCAACCAGTAACCGGCGGCCACTGTCCATGGCCGTCCTGAACCACAGGTCGCCATGGAAGCCCTTCGTCGCCGCATCGAAACCCAGGTCATGAGCCTTACAGGGCTGGCCCTCGGCCAGCTCGATCTGGAAAACCCCAAAGGCGACCCTGGCCTGTTCGGCCCGCACAGCATCAGTTGGCGGGTGCATGGCGACTTCCCGAGCATGCTGGTCGGCGGCATCAGCGCCCTGTTGCTGCAGCTGCTGCACCCGCTTGCCCTGGCGGGGGTGTGGGACCACTCCAATTTCCGTGAAGACCTGCTAGGCCGCCTGCGCCGCACCAGCCAGTTCATCTCCGGCACCACGTTCGGCTCGACGCGCGATGCCGAGTGGTTGATCGACAAGGTGCGCACCATCCACCTGCAGGTCACCGGCACCGCACCGGATGGCCGCCCTTATGCTGCCAGCGACCCGGACCTGTTGACCTGGGTCCATGTAGCGGAGGTCAGCAGCTTTCTCGCCGCCCACCTGCGTTACCGCAACCCGCACCTGGCACGCGCCGAGCAGGACGCCTATTACGCTGAAATCGCCCTGATCGCCGAGCGCCTTGGCGCCCGTAACGTGCCGCGCTCGTGCCAGCAGGTCGAGGATTACCTGCTGCGCATGTGCCCCCAGCTTCACTGTGACAGCCGCAGCCACGAAGTGGTCAGGATACTGCTCGACGCCCCGGCCCCCAGCCGCCTGGCACAACCGGTAGGCAAGCTGATGCTGCATGCCGGCATCGACCTGCTACCGGACTGGGCCCAGACCATGCTCGGCCTGCAGCACGGGCCCTTGCAGCGACGCATCATCCGCCTGGGCCTGCAACGCACCGCGCCGGTATTGCGCTGGGCAATGCGCGACGGCTCGGCGCACCGGGCCAAACGGCGCATGGGCATCGAATGAGCTCAAATGGTCGCCTCAGCGGAACTGATTTAACGTGCCATACTCCAAGCACTCCTGCTTAGACAGACGATGCGACACATGTACAAAGGATTGACTCGCGCCGCTGGCGCAATCGTGGCCCTGGGAGCCCTCTATAGCCTGCTCGGCTTCCTTATTCTTCCCGGTGTGGCACTGCGCATCGCCAACCAGCAGTTGGCCCAGTATGCGACCGTGCCAGCCCACCTCGAACGGATCGAACTCAACCCTTTCAGCCTTGAGCTGACGCTCTGGGGCCTGCAGATCGGCGATCCCGGCAAGGAACAGGTCGGTTTCGAGCGCCTGTACGCCAACCTCTCGCTCGACAGCTTGTGGACCAAAGCCCTGCACCTGGAGGCGGTAGAGCTCGACAAACCGCGCAACGAAGTGCTGTTCGCCAAGGACGGTACACTCAACCTGACCGGGCTGTTCAAGCTGCCCGCCAGTGAGGCCAAGGCCGACCAGCCGCCCAGCGACCCGTTCCCACTGCGTATCGGCAGTATCAAGCTCACCGACGGCTACCTGCACTTCCAGGACGCGCGCCCAAGCGAGCCGATCGAGTTCCTCTACGACAACATGAACCTGGAGCTGAAAAACCTCAGCACCTTACCTGACGACAGCGCCGACATGACCCTGGTGGCCAACGGCCCCAATGGCGGGCGCATCGACTGGAACGGCACCCTCAGCCTGTCACCGATTGCCTCCGAGGGCACGCTGAAGGTCACCGAGGGGAAAATGAAACTGTTCTGGCCCTACGTGCGCGATGCCGTGCCGCTGGTGCTGGAAGACGGCGTATTCAGCCTCGATACCCATTACAAGCTCAACCTCGCCAAACAGACCGAGTTGCTGCTGGACAACGCTTCGGTGCGTATCGCCCCGTTTGCCATCAAGGCACCGGATGGCCGCCCACTCGCGCGCCTGGCTAGCCTGGAGGTGAGCGAAACCTCCGTGGACCTGGTCAAGCAACTGGTCACCGTCGGCAAGATCCGCAGCGAAAAACTCGAGACCTGGGCTGCGCTGGAAAAGGACGGCCAGCTCGACTGGCAAAAACTGTTCGCCAGCCAAACCGCCAAGGCCACGCCGAAAGAGAAAGCCGAACCGGCTGCCGCCGAACCCACGCCTGAGCAGCAAGCCGCCAAAGAACCGAGCAAGCCCTGGCAAGTGCTGCTCAAGGACGTGCAACTGCGCAACTACCTGGTGCACCTGGCGGACCGCAGCCAGAAAGAGCCGGTAGCCCTGGACATCGGCCCGCTCAACGCCGACTTGCAAGGTTTCGACAGCCTCAACCAGTCGCCGTTCACGCTCAAGCTCGATACCGGTGTGGGCAGGCAAGGCAAGCTGCAGGCGGCCGGCCAGGTCAACCTGGCACCGATCTGGGCCAAGCTGGATGTGAGCACCCGAGACATCGACTTGCGGGTAGCCCAGGCCTACATCAGCCCGTTCATTCTGCTGGAACTGCGCAGTGGCATGCTCTCCAGCGACCTCAAGGTCGACCTGAAGAATACCGCACCGCTGGCCTTCAACATCACCGGCAAAGCCCAACTCAACCAGCTGCACACCCTCGACACCATCAAGAGCCGCGACTTCGTCAAATGGCAGCAGGTGAACGTCGACGGGTTGTCCTATGTGCACGGCGATGCGCTGTCGATCGACAAGGTAACCCTGCTGCAGCCGTATGCGCGCTTCATCATCAACGAAGACCGCACCACCAACATCAACGACCTGTTGATCCCGCAACCGGCCAGCGCACCCGCGAAAACCCAAGCCAGGCCAGCCACGGCGGGCAGCGACAAGCCGCTGGGTATCCACATCGGCCAGATCGACATCAACGACGGCTCGGCCAACTTCGCCGACCTGTCCCTTACCCCCAACTTCGCCACGGCCATCCAGCAGCTCAATGGCCAGATCGGCACCATCGACAACCGCAAGCCGGCGCCGGCCAAGGTGGACGTCAAGGGCAAGGTCGACCGCTACGCACCGGTCACCATCAAAGGCGCACTCAACCCGTTCAACCCGCTGGCCAGCCTGGATATCGCCACCAGCTTCAAGCGCGTCGAACTGACCACCCTCACGCCCTACTCCGGCAAGTTTGCGGGCTTTCGCATTCGCAAGGGCCGGCTCAACCTCGACTTGCACTACCTGATCACCAACGGCCAGCTCAAGGCCGAAAACAAGCTGGTGGTTGAGCAGCTGCAACTGGGCGAGAAAGTCGATAGCCCGGATGCGGTCGACTTGCCGATCCGCCTGGCGGTGGCATTGCTGAAGGACACCGAGGGCAAGATCTCGATCGAGCTGCCGGTGACGGGCGACCTCAACAACCCACAGTTCAGCGTGATGCCGATCGTCTGGCAGACCCTGCGCAACCTGGTGCTGCGTGCTGCGCAAGCCCCGTTCAAGTTCATTGGTGGGCTGATTAGTGGCGGCGGCTCGGAAGACTTGGGCAACGTTGCCTTCGCACCCGGCTCCAGCGAGCTCAGCGGTGACGCCCAGTCGTCGCTGGACAAGCTGGCCTCAGCACTGAAAGAGCGCCCGGAACTGCGCCTGGAAATCGAAGGCACCAGCGCCCAGGCCAGCGATGGCCCGCTGATTGCCCAGCAGCGCCTGGAGCGTGAATACCAGGCCACCTGGTACAAGATCCTGCAGCGCCGCGGTGACAAGGTGCCGGCCAATGCCTCGATGCTGGTGGTGGACGATAGCGACAAGCCAGCGATGCTCGAAGGCATCTACCGGACACGCCTGAAACAGCAGCCACCTGCCGAATGGGAGCAACTGGGGCGTGACGAGCGTACTGCCAAGCTGCGCGAGGCAGTGATCAAGTCGTGGGCCGAAAGCACCCCACTGCTGCGTACGCTGGGCCAGGAGCGGGCCAGCAGCATCAAGGATTACCTGGTCGACAAGGGCAAGCTGGAAGATGACCGGGTGTATTTCATCGATACCAGCCTGGGGCAGCCTGAGAGCGATGGGCGGGTGGTGACGCCGATGCATCTGGATGCTGAGTAATCTCTAATGGCAGGCCCGGCCTCTTCGCGGGCACGCCCGCTCCCACAGGGATAGCGCACTGCTTGAGGCCTGCGCAGTATCTGTGGGAGCGGGCATGCCCGCGAAGAGGCCGGCGCAGGCTTCAGACCAACCGCTGCCCCGACACCGCCGGGTGATACAGCGGCTGCACCTTGTTCCCCGCCGGGTCCAGCAGGTGGAAGCTGCGCGCGCCGTCACCATGGTTGAATGGCCGGTCGAGCAAGGTCACGCCTCGGGCCTTGAAGTACGCATACCAGGCCTCCAGTTCCTCTACGCTGTCGACGATGAACCCATAGTGGTCCAGTGTCTGCAGCCCGTTGGCAGCCCCTGCCCCGCGCCCCAGCGACAGGTTGTCATTGCCACAGGTCAGGTACACCAGGTCTTCATTGGCGCGGTTCAGTACTTCCATGCCCAGCACATCGACGTAGAAGCGTTCGCACTCCTCAAGGTTGGGTACCAGCAAGGCAATATGGCGCAGGCCATTCAGGCGGCCAGGGCGGGCAGGCAATTCAGACATTGGCTAGGCTCCATTTTTGTATACAATTCGTTATTGAATTTAAAACAAAAGGAGAGCTTTGTGTATAGCCTGTTCATCAAGACCCGCGTGAAACCCGGATGTGCCGATGCTTTCCTTACTGCGATCAAGGTCAATGCCGCTGCTTCGGTGGCCAGTGAGCCGGGTTGTCTGGTGTTCGATGTGTCGCAGGACAGAGTCGATCCGGAGGTGATCTACCTGTATGAGATCTACCGCGATGATGCGGCGTATGAGGCGCATACCCAGACCGCGCATTTTCGCGACAGCCGCCCGCTGGTGGAGCCGCTGATCATGGAGCAGGAATGCTTTGAGAGTGATGTGGTGGCGCGCAACCCGGTTTACTAAGTGAAAGGGGCTGCTTTGCAGCCCTTCGCGGGCACGCCCGCTCCCACAGGGATCGCGCTGACCCTGTGGGAGCGGGCGTGCCCGCGAAGGGCCGCAAAGCGGCCCCTATCAGCATTTGGTGGCCAAGTCCGTTTGGCCGACGGGACATCCCTTATTCGGACTTCAGGCCATCAGCCGAAACGGCCTGTACGCCTTTGATCTTCTTGGCGATGGCAACAGCCATTTCCTTCTGCGCATCGGTAATGGCCACTTCAGACGACAGCGACACCACACCTTTGTTGGTCTCGACTTTAATGTCGCTGCCTGGCACGCCTTTCTCGGTCATCAGGTCAGCCTTGACCTTGGTGGTGATCCAGGTATCAGAGGTAGCTTCCTTGGCTTTGGTCACCTCACCGGCCGCCAGCGTCATGGGGGCCTGGGTGGACTGTTGGGCGAATGCCGCGTTAGCCATGGTCAGGGTCAGAGCGGTAGCAGTAGCGGCAGCAATGGCGAACTTCTTCATGTGGGTCACTCCTGTTTTTCGAAAGGTCTGCGCCGTATGTCCTGGCGGCAGGTATGAAGGTAGTTGCATGTGCTGTGCCAGCTTTGCCGCCTAAATTAAATACTTATAAATCAACAACTTGGCAAAATGCCGGCATTTCACAAGTCGTGCATTTTGCAACCTGCACGGTAAACCTGCATGCAAGATGCAAGTCCGCAAAAGGTTCCCGCCACCCATGAAAAAAGGTTCTTCACGGATTGCCGGGAAAGTCATTCTTGATCTTCATGAAAAAGAACTCGCTGTCCCGGTAGCCGTAAGCCATCCGCTTGATCA
>NZ_JBIBGE010000044.1:0-43207 GCF_042956345.1 Pseudomonas sp. NPDC008258 | reverse complement strand
GAACGCCGGTTTGTTGATGTGTTTGCTCGCACGAACATCATCCATCAAACCGGCGTTCTTGTTTCTGTCTTTCCCGGGATTCCGTGAAGAACCATAAAAAAGCCCCGCAGACCAGAGCCTGCGGGGCAAACGGTTGGGGGAGGAGCCAACCAAAGGAGTCGTTTAAACGGATGTATCAGCGTGCGCTGGCCACGGTCTCCGGTTGCCAGCCGCCGCCCAGGGCCTTGTAGATCGAGACGATGCCGCGGTACAGCTCCACCTCACCCTGGGCCTGCGCATCTTCGGCGCTCAGCCGCTCGCGCTCGGCATCGAGCAGCACCAGGTAATCGACCGTACCCTCGCGATAGCGAATAGAAGCCAGCTCCGCTGCCTTGCGGCTGGCGTCGCTCTGGCGCATCAGCGACAGCAGCCGCTGCTGGGTCTTGTCGTAGTCGCTAAAGGCGTTGGCCGACTCTTCCAGGGCCAGCAAAACCTGCTGCTCGTAGTTGGCCAGCGCCCCTTCGGCATCGGCCTTGGCGCCACGCAGGCGGGCGCGCACGCTGCCCAGGTCGAAGGCCGCCCAGGTAATGCTTGGGCCCAGTGCCCAGGCATTGGCGGCCGAGGAGCCGATCTGCGAGCCGCGCGCAGCGGTGAAGCCCAGGAAGCCGCTGAGGCTGACGCGGGGGAACAGGTCTGCCGTGGCCACGCCTACGTTGGCAGTGGCTGCCGCCAGTTGGCGTTCGGCGCTGCGGATATCCGGGCGGCGACGCAGCAGTTCACCCGGGTCGCCCACCGGCAACGCCTTGGCGATAGCCGGCAGGGCCTTGGGCGACAGGTCTACGCTGAGCGCGTCAGGGCGCTGGCCGAGCAGGGTGGCGATGCGGTGCCGGGCTCGTGCCTGTTCGGCCTGGAGTTGCGGCACGGTGGCCTCGACCCCGGCCAGGCGTGCATCGGCACGCACCACGTCCAGGTCGTTACCCACGCCAGCATCGCGCAGGGTTTCGGTGATGGTCCGCGATTCCTGCTGGGTCTTCAGGTTGGCCAGCGCGATCTTTTCGCGCAATTGTGCGCCGCGCAGCTGCCCGTAAGCATCGACCAGCTCGGCGATCAGGCTGACCTGCAACTGCTGCAGGTCGGCGGCGGCTACCGCTTCCTGGGCTTCGCTTGCCTCGATCTGGCGCTGGATGCGGCCGAAAAGGTCAAGCTCCCAGGCCATGTCCAGGCCCAGGTCGTAGCGCTCGCTGTTCACCCGCTGCGTGGTCTGGCCAGGAATCTGGCCCTTGCCAATGTCGCTGCTGGCGCGGCTGGTAACCACCGGGAACTGATCGTTCTCGGCGTCTTCACGGATCGAGCGGGCCGATTTCAAACGGGCGAAGGCCACGCGCAAATCACGGTTGCCGTCGAGCGAGGCCTGCACCAGCTGGTTCAGCACCGGGTCGTCGAACTGCTTCCACCACAGGCTCTCGAAACGGCTACGGTCGTAAGCCTTGGCCTGCACGTCGCTGGCCAGTTGTGCAGGTTCGGTGGCCGGGGCCTGGTAGTCCGGGCCTACCGCACAGGCCGCCAGGGCCAGTGCCAGCAGGCTTGGGGTCAGGGGTTTGAGCAGGTTCATGCGTGGTTCTCCAACACGTGAACGCGTTCGGCCTTGCGGGCCTGGCGGCGTTCGACAAAACGGCGGATCAGGAAGAAGAACACCGGGGTAAGGAACAGGCCGAACACGGTCACGCCGATCATGCCCGAGAACACTGCCACACCCATGGCATGGCGCATTTCCGAACCGGCACCGGAGCTGAACACCAGTGGCACCACACCCATGATGAAGGCGATCGAGGTCATCAGGATCGGCCGCAGACGCAGGCGGCAGGCTTCCAGTACCGCAGCCAGCGGGTCGAGGCCTTTGGCCTGCTCATCCTTGGCGAACTCGACGATCAGGATCGCGTTCTTGCACGCCAGGCCCACCAGTACGATCAAGCCGATCTGGGTGAAGATGTTGTTGTCACCACCCGACACGATCACGCCGGTGATGGCCGACAGCAGGGTCATCGGCACGATCAGGATCACGGCCAGCGGCAGGCTCCAGCTTTCGTACTGGGCGGCAAGCACCAGGAACGCCAGCAGTACGCACAGCGGGAACACCAGCAGTGCAGTATTGCCCGAGAGGATCTGCTGGTAGGTCAGGTCGGTCCACTCGAAGGTCATGCCGTTGGGCAGTTCCTCTTTCAGCAGTTTCTCGATTGCCGCTTCCGCCTGGCCAGAGCTGTAGCCCGGGGCGGCGGCGCCGTTGATTTCGGCTGTGATGAAGCCGTTGTAGTGCATGACGCGGTCCGGCCCGGAGGTGTCGCTGACCTTGAGGAAGGTCGCCAGCGGGATCATTTCGCCCAGGTTGTTGCGCACTTTCAACTGGCCGATCTGCTCGGCATCAAGGCGGAACTGCTGCTCGGCCTGGACGTTGACCTGGTAAGTACGGCCAAAGCGGTTGAAGTCGTTGGTGTACAGCGAGCCCAGGTATACCTGCAGGGTGTCGAAAATGTCGGTAATCGCCACGCCGTGGGTCTTGGCTTTCTCACGATCGATGGCGGCATCGACCTGCGGCACGTTGACCTGGTAGCTGGTGAACAGGCCTGCCAGCTCCGGCACGTTGTGGCTCTTGGCGATGATGTTCTGGGTTTCCTTGTACAACGCTTCGTAACCCAGGTTGCCACGGTCTTCGATTTGCAGGCGGAAGCCACCAATCGTGCCCAGGCCCTGTACCGGCGGCGGTGGGAAGATGGCGATGTAGGCGTCCTGGATATCGGCAAACTGGGCGTTCAGTGCCGCCGCGATGGCCGCCGCCGACTGGCTCGGGTCCTTGCGCTCATCAAACGGCTTGAGCGGGGTGAACACGATGCCGCTGTTCGGGCTGTTGGTGAACCCGTTGATCGACAGGCCGGGGAAGGCGACCGAGTCGGCAACGCCCGGCTGTTTCAGGGCGATTTCGCTCATGCGCTTGATCACCGCCTCGGTGCGGTCGAGGCTGGCGGCATCAGGCAGCTGGGCGAAGGCCACCAGGTATTGCTTGTCCTGAGCCGGCACGAAACCGGTCGGGGTGGACGAGAAGCCCAGGTAAGTCAGGCCCATCAGGCCGGCGTACACGAACAGCGCGATGCCGCTGGAACGGATGACCCGGCGCACGCCGCCGACATAGCGGTTGGAGGCACGGTCGAAGAAGCGGTTGAACGGGGCGAACAGCCAGCTGCCCAGCAGTTTTTCCAGGATACGCGAGAAGCGGTCCTTCGGCGCGTGGTGGTCCTTCAACAGTACGGCAGCCAGCGCTGGCGACAAGGTCAGCGAGTTGAATGCCGAGATGACGGTGGAAATGGCGATGGTCAGCGCAAACTGCTTGTAGAACTGCCCGGTAAGGCCAGAGATGAAGGCCGCTGGCACAAACACCGCGCAGAGTACCAGTGCCGTGGCAATGATCGGCCCGGTCACTTCGCTCATGGCTTTTTGCGTGGCCTCAAGCGGTTTGAGGCCCAGCCCGATATTGCGCTCGACGTTTTCCACCACGACGATGGCGTCGTCCACCACGATACCGATGGCCAACACCAGGCCGAACAACGACAAGGCATTGAGCGAGAAGCCGAACAGGTGCATCACCGCAAAGGTACCGATCAACGAGACCGGCACGGCCAGCAGCGGGATGATCGAGGCGCGCCAGGTTTGCAGGAACAGGATCACCACCAGTACCACCAGTACCAGTGCTTCGAACAGGGTGTGTACCACTGCTTCGATGGAACCGCGCACGAAGATGGTCGGGTCATAGACGATGCTGTAGTCCATCCCCTCCGGGAAGTCCTTTTTCAGCTCGGCCATTTTCGCCCGTACTTCGTCGGAGATCTCGATGGCGTTGGAGCCTGGGCGCTGGAAGATCGGGATGGCCACAGCCGGCTGGTTGTTCAGCAGCGAGCGCAAGGCGTACTGGCTGGAGCCCAGCTCGACCCGAGCGATGTCCTTCAGGCGGGTGATTTCGCCATCGGCTCCGGCACGGATGATGATGTTTTCGAACTCTTCCTCATTGACCAGGCGGCCCTGGGTGTTGATCGACAACTGGAAGCTGGTGGAACCGGGAGCGGGCGGGGCGCCCAGCTGGCCTGCAGCCACCTGGCGGTTCTGCTCGCGGATCGCGGCCACTACATCACTGGCGGTGAGGTTGCGCGAGGCGGTCTTGTTCGGGTCCAGCCACACGCGCAGCGAGTAGTCGCCCATGCCGAACAGCTGCACATCGCCCACGCCGCCCAGGCGCGCCAGCTCGTCCTTGATGTTGAGGATGGCGTAGTTGGACAGGTAGAGCATGTCGTAGCGGTTGTCCGGCGAGGTCAGGTGCACGACCATGGTCAGGTCGGGCGAGGCCTTGTCGACGGTAATACCGATACGCGTCACTTCCTCGGGCAGCTTGGGCTGGGTACGGGTGACGCGGTTCTGCACCTGCACCTGGGCGTTGTCCAGGTCGGTGCCCAGGGCGAAGGTAATGGTCAGCGTCAGCTTGCCGTCAGCGGTGGACTGGGAGGACATGTACAGCATGTTCTCCACACCGGTAATGGCCTGCTCCAGCGGCGCGGCGACGGTTTCGCCGATGACCTTGGGGTTGGCGCCGGGGAAGTTGGCGCGCACCACCACGGTGGGCGGCACTACTTCGGGGTATTCGCTGATCGGCAACTGGAACAGCGAGATCGAGCCCGCAATCAGCAGCACCAGCGACAACACGGCGGCGAAGATCGGCCGGGTAATGAAGAATTTCGAGAAGTTCATCGGTGTGGTCCCTTAACCGCGTGGCGCCTGGGCGCTGGCGACTTTCACGTTGTTGCCCGCCACCTTCGGCGCCGGGTTGCTGGCCTCCAGGGCCTGGCGCTGCTGGGCGAGGGCGGCGAGGGTCTGTTCGCTGGCCATCTGGGTATCGATAGGGGTGACTGGCGAACCAGGGCGTACACGCTGCAGGCCCTTGACCACGATGCGGTCATCCTTGCCCAGGCCGCTGCGCACGATGCGCAGGCCTTCCAGCTTCGGCCCCAGCTCCACGGCGCGGTAGGCGGCCTTGTTGTCCTTGTCCATGACCAGCACGAACTTCTTGCCAAGGTCGGTGCCCACGGCTTCGTCGTTGATCAGTACGGCGTCGTACTGGGCGCTGCCCACCAGCTTCAGGCGTGCATACAGGCCAGGGGTGAACTGGCCGTCGCTGTTGTCGAACACGGCGCGGCCGCGGATGGTGCCGGTGCGCGGGTTGACCTGGTTGTCGACGAAGTTCATCTGGCCCAGGTGCGGGTTGCCGGTTTCGCTGGTCAGGCCCAGGTACACCGGGGTGCTCTGGCCACGCTGGCCTTCGCGGGCCAGCTGGGTGTACTTGAGGTACACGCGCTCGTCGGCATCGAAGTAGGCGTAGACCTTGTCGGTGGACACCACGCTGGTCAGCGGGGTGACATCGGCGCTGACGATGTTGCCGGCGGTGAACTGGGCACGGCTGACACGGCCGCTGATAGGCGCGGTGACACGGGTGAAGCTGAGGTTCAGGCGCGCCAGGTCGAGCTGGGCCTGGATTGCATCAACGCCGGCACGGGCTTCGGCAGCGGCGCTGCTGCGCGATTCGGCCAACTCGGCGGAAATGGCGTTGCTGTCACGCAGGCGTTCGCCACGGCGGGCTTCGTTGGCGCTGCGAATGGCGGTGGCCTTGGCCTGTTGCAGTTGGGCTTCGAGGCGGCGGACTTCAGCCTGGAACGGGCGCGGGTCGATCTGGAACAACAGGTCGCCTTTCTTGACCTGGGCGCCTTCGGTGAAGGCCACCTGGTCGATCTGGCCGGAAACCCGTGGGCGGATTTCGACGGTTTCCGGGGCTTCGAGGCGGCCGGTGAACTCGTCCCATTCGTTGATCGGTTGCTCGATCACCTTGGCCACGCTGACCTTTGGCGCGGCGGGAGCCTGCACGGCGTCGGGGGTTCGACCGCAAGCGCTGATCACCACCACTGCCAGGGCAGCGAGGGGGAAGCGCAAGGGTTTGAGTGATTGTTCCATGGAGAACTCCGCCAATGTATTAGTAGTGGGCGGAGTGTGAGTGTGTTGCGCGTGAGGCACGAATCGAACGGGGCGAAGGTTATTATCACGCTGAATGATATGTGCGGATCAATCATCGATTTTGGGCATGGCGGTCTTGGCCGCAAGTTTTTGGCGCTCTCTAAAGCCCTGGGGCCGCGTTGCGGCCCTATCGCGACACAAGGCCGCTCACACAGCGACCGCACCGGCTTCAAGCCCAGTGCAATACCTCAGCGATCAACGTTCTTGCATCAATCTACCGGCCTGCGCAGACCCTTGTGGGAGCGGCCTTGCGTCGCGATAGGGCCGCAACGCGGCCCCGGCGGTTTCAGCTCAATACGCTGAACCCATGGGTCCCATCCCGCTCCAGCTGGGCAATCAGCCCGAACTCCCAAGCCAGATACCCCTGCATGGCTTCACGCGGGTTATCCGTCCCTTCATAGGGCCGGCGATAACGGTCGGTACGCGCCACGGCCAAGCGGGTTTCGCCACTCTCCAACGGTTTGCCTGCCGCAATCCAGCGCGCGGTGCCGCCATCCAGTACGTACACCGGGGTTTGTGTGAGCGCCTGCAAGTCTAGCGCCGCAAAGCGCGCCAGCAGGCTGCTGCCGCAGGTCAGTACATAGCGCTCGGCCACCGGCAGGCGTTCCAGCGCTTGCGGCAACTGCGCACGGATCACCCAGTGAGCGCCGGGAATATGCCGCTTCACGTAGTTGGCACTGCTGGTGAAGTCCAGCAGCACGGTGCCTGGTGCCCGCAGCCAGTCATCCAGTTGCTCTACGCCGATCTCAGTGACTGCGGGCAGCGCCGGTTGCGGTGCCTGCCACTCGCCTGTCTCGCTGAAGTCCGCTGCCGACACGCCGTCGAGTACCGCCACCTGCCAGCCCATCTGGGCTAGCCACGAAGCGCTCATGTTGGCGCGTACGCCGTCGTCATCCACCAGCACGATGCGTGCCCCGCGCACGCTGGCGACATGGTCGGTTTCCTGCACCAGTTGCCCACCCGGCACGCTGCGGCTGGCCGGCAGGTGGCCAAGGGCATATTCCTCTGGTGTACGTACGTCGAACAGGTACGTGGTACGGCGGGTGTCGGCCTGCCAGGCGGCCAGCGTTTCCTGCCCCAGGCGCAGTACCCCAGCGCGGTCGGCTACGCTGCGCGCACGTTGCGCGGCATCGGTGCGGGTGTTGTCGCTTACCTCGGCAAAGCGGCGTTCCTGGCCGTGGGCCAGCGTTTGCCCGGCCAGGGTCCAGCCGATGGTGCCGTTGCGCAGGGCGGCCACGGGGTTGGGGATGCCAGCGTTCACCAGCGATTGGGTGCCGATGATGCTACGGGTGCGGCCGGCGCAGTTGACGATGACGCGGGTGGCGGGGTTGGGCGCCAGTTCGGCAACCCGCAACACCAGCTCGGCACCCGGCACGCTGATGCCTCCCGGGATGCTCATGGTCTGGTATTCGTCGAAGCGGCGGGCGTCGAGTACTACCACATCGGCCTTGGCATCCAACAGCGCTTGCACCTGTTCAGCCGCCAGTGACGGCGTGTGGCGCACGCTTTCCACCAGCTCACCAAAGGATTTGCTCGGCACGTTCACGTCACGGAACAGCTCGCCACCGGCAGCGCGCCAGCCTTGCAGGCCGCCTTCAAGCAGTGCGACATCGCTGTAGCCGAGCGCCAGCAGGCGGGCGGCGGCCTGGGCTGCCAGGCCTTCACCGTCGTCATACACGGTGATGGCGGTATCACGCCGGGGTACGCGGGCGTAGATCTCAAGTTCCAGCTTCGACAACGGGATGTTGGCGGCAAACAGGGGGTGCTCCTGGGCGAACGGGTCTTCCTCGCGCACATCGATCAGCGCCAGTTCTTCGTGGGCCAACAGGGCCTGGCGAATGTCTTGGTAGGAGCGGGCGGCAACGGTACTCATTGGGCAGGGTTCTCTTTGGACAGGTCCCAGATGTTGGGCAGAAGGCTGTTGGAATAGCCGGAAATGAACGGTTTTTCGCTGCCGTCGGGCAGGTACACCGCACGGCTGACGGCGCCGATGTTGGCGCCATACACATGGATGCTGATCGATACCCGGTCGTCGAAAGCGTTGCTGACCTGGTGCACATCGCCGATGCGTGGCGACACGGCTTCTACCTGGCCCGGGTCCAACCGCACTGGCGCGCCTGCTGGCAGGAATGCCCCGTGTTCGCTGCGGGCAAAGCCTTGCGAGTATTCGGCGCCGCGCAGCATGCCGATCAGGCCCCACACCCGATGGTCGTGGATGGGCGTTTGCTGGCCAGGCCCCCAGACGAAGCTGACGATGGAAAAGCGCTGGCGCGAATCGCAGTGCAACAGGTACTGCTGGTAACGGGCCGGGTCTGGCTGTGCCAGTGCCTCGGGCAGCCAGTCGTCATGGGCGACCAGGCTGCGCAGCAGGCCCTGGCCATGGTCGAGCAGGGTGGCTTCGTCGGCTTGCTGGTCCACCAGCTGTGAAAGGGCGTCGATGAAATGGCGTAGGCGCTCAAGGCGCAGGGGTTGGCTCATGGTTCAGGCTCGGCTGACGGTTTGGCTTAACCCTAGCAAATGCGCAAAATATTCTCAAAAGTAAAAATATGAATAAGCTAATATGCAAACAATGCATTTACAGATGAGCTGATCTGATTTGAAATAAGCAGCGGTCAAAGCATTAGGTTATGCCCAAAACGAATTTCACGGCGCTGTTCTTAATCGATAACTTATAAGCAGACCGTTGGTTATATTCAAAGTGAATATGCCATTCCCATTTTCACGAGACCGCACGCGCGGATCGGCCTGATGTACCCGTTACGGTACGTGGAGACGAACGTGCGATACCTCAAGCAATTGGCCGCCGGTGTGCTGGCCAGCTCTCTCAGCCTGGCTGCTGCCGCACAAACCTTGGTGGTCGGCGACCAGAGCTTCAATGCCCGTGCCGTGATGGAAGCAGCCGGCGTGCTCGATGACCTGCCATACACCCTGGAATGGAAGCAATTTACGGCCGGCTCGCCGGTAGCCGAGGCGCTGAACGTGGGCAGCCTGGACATCGGCCTGCTGGGCGATGCGCCGCCTTTGTTCCTGGGCGCTCTGGGTGCGCCGATCAAGGTGATTGCGGTCAGCCGGCAGAACCTGGACGGCGTGGCCATCCTGGCACGCAAGGACTCGAACATTCACAGCCTCGAAGACCTGCGCGGCAAACGTGCAGCGATCTGGAAGGGCTCGTGGAGCCAACAGTTGCTGTTCAGCGCGCTGGACAAGGCCGCCGTGCCACGTGATGCGCTGGAGCTGCGTTACCTCAGTGCGCTGGACGCCTCTCATGCGCTGGACGGTGGTTCGGTCGATGTGATTGCCACCTGGGAGCCCTATGTCACCCAGCAGGAGCGCCAAGGGGCACGGGTGCTGGCCACGGCTGAAGGGTTGATCCCGGCACAGAGTTTCGTGGTGGCCAATGCCAAGGCGGTGGAGGCCAAACGGGCGCAGATCAGTGATTTTCTGCAGCGCCTGAAAAAAGCCCGCGACTGGACCCTGAGCGACCCGGCCCATACCGCGGCCTATGCCGACGCGTGGGCCAAGCGCACCCGTGCCGATGCTGACATTGCCCGTGCCTGGTTTGCCAGGGCGCGTACCGATCTGGCACCGCTGAACCCGCAGGTGATCGTGGATGCGCAGAAGACCGTGGACTTCTTTGCCGGGTTGGGGCTGATCAAGGCCTACCCGGCGGCGAGCCTGTTCGATACCTCGTTCTCGGTGGCATTCGAGCATTAAGTTCCCCTGTACCGGCCTCTTCGCGGGCAAGCCCGCTCCCACAGGCGTTGCGCAATGCTCAAGCGCTCTGCGGTACCTGTGGGAGCGGGCAAGCCCGCGAAGAGGCCGGTACAGACAACAGCCTTTTTGAGGAATGACCATGACCACCCGCAAGATCAAACTCGGCGCCCTGACCATGGGCTGTGGCGGCCCGGGCCGGCACAACCTGTGGCTCGATCCGGAGCTGCCCGCCGATGCCAGCGTCAACATCGACTGGTACATTGATATCGCCCGCCAGGCCGAGGCCGCGTTGTTCGACCTTATATTCATTGTCGACAGCCAATACATCACCCCCGGCTCGCCATCGCATTACCTCAACCGCCTGGAGCCGCTGACCCTGCTCTCGGCACTGGCCGTAACCACGCGCCATATCGGCCTGGTTGGCACCCTGACCACGTCCTACAACGAACCCTTCAACGTTGCCCGCCGCCTGGCCTCGCTCGACCTGATCAGCAAGGGCCGCGCCGGCTGGAACGTGGTCACCAGCGGCGACGCTGGCACCGCCGGCAACTATGGCCGTGACGAGCACTATGACTACGACACCCGTTATGCCCGTGCCCAGGAGCACGTGGCGGTGGTGCAGGGCCTGTGGCAGTCCTATGAGGCTGGCGCGTTCCCGCGCAATCGTGCCACCGGGCAATTCCTTGACCCAGGCCGGATGCATGCCTTGAACCACAAGGGCGAGCACTTCTCGGTGGTAGGGCCGCTGAACATCCAGCGCTCGCCACAGGGCCAGCCGGTCATCTTCCAGGCCGGTGACTCGCAGCAGGGGCGTGAGCTTGGCGCAGCCACCGCGGATGTGATCTTCACCCACGCTGCCAGCATCGAGCAGGGCCAGGCGTTCTACCGCGATGTGAAAGCGCGCGCCGAGCGGCTGGGGCGCGACCCGGAGCAACTGCTGGTGTTGCCCGGGGCCGAAATTTATGTGGGTGATACTGACGAACACGCCCGTGAGATCGAGCGCCATTACCACCAGCAGGACCACAGCTTCGAACTGGCGCTCAAGGAGTTCGGCCGCAACTTCGGCTGGCACGACTTCAGCCAGTACGACCTCGATGCACCGTTCCCCCAGGAAAGCCTGGAGCATGCCCGCAGCAGCTTCTTCACCAACGCCAAGCGCATTGCCGACCAAGCCCGGGAGCAGGGCTTGAGCCTGCGCCAGACGGTGGAGTTCGGGCGCAAGCTACGCCCGGGCGCCTTCGTCGGCTCGGCCGAAACGGTCGCGGCAAAAATGGCCGAATGGTTCGAGGCGCGGGCGCTGGACGGCTTCAACATCTACATCGGCCACCCCGGGCAGTTCCGCCGGTTTACCCAGGAGGTGGTGCCGCTGCTGCAGGCGCGTGGGGTATACCGCACAGCCTATGAAGGCACCACGTTGCGCGAAAGCCTGGGCTTGGCGATTCAGTGAATGCTTGAAGCCAGTTCGAAGATCGGCATGTACATCAGGATGACGATCAGGCCGATCAGCAGGCCGATAAAGGTCATCAGCAGCGGTTCGAACAGCTTGACGAACCATTCTACCCAGCGGCCGATTTCCTGATCATGGAAGTCGGCGCAGCGCTCCAGCATCTCGCCCAGGTTGCCGGACTGTTCGCCGGCCCGCAGCAGGCGCAGCGACACCGGCGTGACCAGGTGCCCCACCTCGAGTGCATCGGATAGCGGCAGCCCTTCGCCCACCCGCTGGCTGGCCTGTTCCAGGCCTTGGGCCGCTGCGCTGCCAAGCAGGCCGCGAGCCATGCCCATGGCGGTGAGGATGGGAATGCCGCCTTGCAGCAGGATGCCCAGCGAGCGATAGAAACGTGCCAGCTCGTACATCATCAAGCGTTGGTGCAGCGCCGGCAGGCGGCGCAACTGGCACGAGGCCCAGCGCCGTACGCGGGGATCGCGGCGCAGCAGCCACAGCGCCGTGACGCCACCGGCCGTGCCCAGCGCCAGCGGCAGTTGCTGGGCGTGCAGGAACAGGCCGATCTGCATGAGCATGCGTGACAGCCAAGGCAGCTCGGTGCCCATGCCCTCGAATACCTGGCTGAAACGCGGCACCACATAGCCGAGCAGGAACAGCACCACGCCACCCCCCACCAGCAACAGCAGCAACGGGTAGACCGAGGCCCCCACCAGTTTCTGCCGTACCAGGTCCAGGCGCTGGCGGTAACTGATGTAGCGGGCCAGGGCGTCGCCCAGCGCACCAGTGCGTTCGCTGGACTGCACCAGCGCCACATACAGCGGCGGGAAAACCCGGGGTTGCTGGCCCAGTGCCTGTGACAGCGAACGGCCTTCGTACAGCTGGCGCACCAGCTCGGCCAGCACCTTGCGGGTGGCGGATGCGGGGGCCTTTTCTGCCAGGCTTTCCAGTGCATCGATCAACGGCAGGCCAGCATTGAGCAGGGTCGACAGCTCCTGGCTGAACAGCACCAGGTCAAACACCGCCTCACGGCGCCAGGCCATGCCGCGCAGGGCGCTGCCATTGCCGCGCAGGCTGAGCACGCGCAGGCCTTGGTCCTCGGCCTGGCGGCGAGCGTGGTCGGCGTCCTCGGCGTCGATCTGCAACTGCACCACGCCCTGTCTGCCCAGGGCCTTTAGGCTGTAACGCATGGCTGCTCTCCTTACTGCCAACTGGTGACTTCGGCGTTTTCCCCGTCACCACCGGGCTGGCCGTCCTTGCCCATCGACAGCAGGTCGTATTCACCGCCGTTTTCGCCGGGTTGCCGGTAGATGTACGGGCGGCCCCACGGGTCCTGCGGCACCGCCTTCTGCAGGTAGGGGCCGGTCCAGCGTGGCTCGCCACTGGGGGCGACAACCAGGGCTTGCAGGCCTTGCTCACTGTTGGGGTAGTGGCCGACTTCCAGCCGGTACAAATCCAGGGCCTTGCTCAAGCCTTCAATCTGCGCCCGTGCCACCTTGGCCTCGGAGCGGCCGAGCTGGCTGAAGTACTTGGGCGCGACGATGCCGGCCAACAGGCCGAGTACCACCAGTACCACCAGGAGTTCGAGCAGGGTGAAGCCAAGTTGCGGGTTGGTTCTGCGCTGCATGGTGAAGCCCTCCACGCCATGGGGACATGCGTTGACAGGCACCATGCAACAGCCGTGCACGTCTGCCTCGGGGCCTTGCGCCATGCGGCACCGGAAGCGGCACAGTGCTTGCGTCGTGGTCAAAACCCTCGGGTTTTCCGGGGCATTTCCCCCACATCGGGGGCCACGACGAAGAGGCGGCCGACATGCGTGGACTCATCCTTGGCTTGATATGGCTGGCGGCAGGAACTGCCCAGGCCGATGTGTACATTTCCATCGATGCCAAGGGCGGCTACGTACTGACCAACGTCCACCGACCCGGGCGCCACTATGAAAAGGTGATCAACGAGCCGCTGGCCCAGGCCGGCCCGGCCAATGCACAGATGATCACGGGCCGCCCCTATGCCGAAGTGGTTGCCACGGCGGCACGCATCCATAACGTACCCCCGGCGTTGTTGCATGCGCTGATCAAGGCTGAATCCGGCTACAACCCCAAGGCCCGTTCGCCGGCAGGCGCGGTGGGGTTGATGCAACTGATGCCCGATACCGCCCGCGAGATGGGCGTTGAAGACCGCCTGGACCCGGAAGACAACGTGCAGGGCGGGGCACGTTACCTGAAACGCATGCTCACCCTGTTCGATAACGACATCACCCTGGCGGTGGCGGCTTACAATGCAGGGCCGGATGCCGTCATGCGGCGCGGCGCGGTGCCGCCGTTTGCCGAGACCCGGCGCTACGTGCCTGCGGTGCTGCGCGAATACCGCAAATTGCAGGGGTTGGCAGATGATTCGCCTTTCTAGAACCCTCTTGCACAGAATCTTGAAGTTGGCGCGATCCCTGTGGGAGCGGGCAAGCCCGCGAAGCAGGCGACGCGATGGATGGCACCGGCTGCGCCGGTGTTCGCGGGCTTGCCCGCTCCCACAGCGAGCGCATGTGGCTCAGAAATTACCCTTCGGCGGATGCCATTAATTTAGCACTATGGTTTCCCCAACTCTGGGCTATAACCTTTTGAAGGTGCCCAGATGTGGAGTCCGCCATGGACATCGCCCCTCGTTCCGACGCCATCGAAGTGCCTGCCGGTAACGAGCTGGCTGCCCCGCGCAAGCCGTTCAACCTGTTACGCTGGTACGCCTGGGTCAGCCTGGCCATCATCCTGTCGGTGGCTGCGGGGCTGGGGCTGATTTCCAGTCGTTTCATCATCGATGAGAGCGTGGAGCGCGATGCCTTGCTCACCGCGCAATTCATCACCTCCATCGCCGATGCCGAAGTACGCCATGTGTCGATCCCCAATGTGCGTACCATGGGCGAACTGCTTGACCCGCGCACCGATCGCAGCAACTTGCCCGATGTCGACCCGGATGCCCGGCGCAAGGCGCGTGGTGAGTTCCTTGACCATATCGCCCACTTGCCAGACATGCTGCTGGCCAACATCTATGCCCCGGACCGCACGGTGATCTGGTCCAGCAACCCGGCGCTGATCGGCAAGCTGATCGAGGGCGATGACGACCTGGACCGGGCTTTCGAGTACAAGATGCGGGTCTCGGCCAGCTACCACAACTTCGAACAGGCCCGTTCCGAGCAGAAGTTCGTTACCCCGCCCGAGCAGTTGTTCATCGAAAACTACATTCCGCTGTTCGATGCCGATGGCGAGCAGGTTACGGCAATGGTCGAGATCTACAAGGAACCCCATGACCTGATCGTGCGCATCGAGCATGGCCTGATCCTGATCTGGCTGGCGATCACCGTCGGCGCCGCGCTGGTGTACGTAGGCCTGTACGGCATCATGCACCGCGCTGCGCGGTTGCTGGCGGTGCAGCAGAAGCGGCTGATCAACAACGAAACCTATGTGGCGTTGGGCGAGGTGTCATCGGCGGTGGCTCACAGCCTGCGCAACCCGCTGGCCAGCATCCGCTCCAGTGCCGAGCTGGCCCAGGCGTTTGACGAAGGCCCGGCGCAGCGCAATGTCAACGACATCATCGGCCAGGTCGACCGCATGTCGCAGTGGATCCGCCAGATGCTGCAGTCGTTGCGGCCGCTCAACGATGAGGCGGTGGCGGTGGACTTGCCGCAGGCCCTGCAAGAAAGCCTGCAAGCCTACGCGGTACCGCTGGCACGCGGTGGGGTCAGCCTGGACCTGCAACCGTTACCGGCGGTACAGGTAGTGGGGCACCCGGCGTTACTGCGGCAGATTTTCAGCAGCTTGATAGCCAATGCCCTGGAATCGATGGAGCAGGGCGGACGGCTGCGTGTCGAGGTGGTACGCCAGGACCGACGAAACCTGACGCTGCGCCTTTCCGACAATGGCAAAGGCATGAACGAAGCGCAGCAGCGCATGGCTTTTCGGCCGTTCTTCACCACCAAACAGGGTGGGTTGGGGGTGGGGTTGGTGCTGGTGAAACGCATCATGGAGCGCTTCGGCGGCTCGGTCCGGCTCAGTAGCACAGAGGGCCATGGTACGCGGGTGTCGTTGTGTTTCCGCTTGGTCAAGACCTCATAATTGGTATTAATAAATGCTTGTAATCCGTTGATTTAGATGTATTTACTTGTTTTTGGGTGAAAATTACCCAAGTGTGGGGGTTTTCCCTACAAGCTGGATTAATAATTTGTTTTAACTAATTGAAAAATAACTATTTATCGTTTTGTGGTCAGGTTCTTGCTTGGTGATTTGCAGAGCGCAACACGCGACAAAAGGCAGCTTCGGCTGCCCAGGCGGGGTGCTATCAATGGGCTGCTGCTGTTGGCCTTGAGGCATCACCGAACGGACGGCCTGTGCGGGAATCACGCGATGCAGATGCTGGAAGACGAAGTTCGCGAAAAGCCCGGTGCGACCCCCAGCGGTCTGGCCGTGCCATTGCGCGAGTTCAACCTGCTGCGCTGGTTTTCGGTTATAAGCCTGCTGATCATCACCGCAGTGGCGGGTGGGCTGGGTTATGTGTCAACGCGCTTCGTGGTACGCGACAGCGTGCAGCGCGATGCCATGCTGACCGCGCAATTCATCCAGGCCATGGCCCAGGCCGAGGTCCGCCATTCACAGTTGCCGCCTGGCACCACCATGGGCGAGTTGCTGGACCCGCGCCTGGACTTGCAGCATTTGCAGTTCACCCCAGCGTTGGCCGAGTCGACCCGGGTGGAGTTCCTCGACCATGTCGAGCACCTGCCAGACACCTTGCTGGCCAATGTCTATGCTCGCGATCGCACCATCGTCTGGTCCACCAACGTCGAGCTGATCGGCAAGCGAATAGAAGCCGACGGCGACCTGGACCGCGCCTTCCGCTCGCGCAAGGCGGTGTCGGCCAGCTACCACAAGGCCGCCGAAGACCGTGAAGAGCAGAAGTTCCTGCGTGAACCGCGCTACCTGTTCATTGAAAACTACATTCCGCTGTTCGACAGCCAAGGCGAACAGGTAATGGCCATGGTAGAAATCTACAAGGAGCCGCAGGACCTGATACGGCGTATCCAGCGCGGCTATGTGCTGATCTGGGCCTCGACCCTGGTGGGTGGCGCACTGATCTACTTCGGGCTGTTCTGGATCGTGCGCCGGGCAGCGCAGATGCTGCACCTGCAGCAGGACCGCCTGGTGGCCAGTGAAACCTACGTGGCGCTGGGCGAGATGTCGTCGGCAGTGGCGCACAGCCTGCGCAACCCGTTAGCCAACATCCGCTCCAGCGCCGAGCTGGCCCAGGAAATTGCCAACCCTGCGGCGCAGAAGAACATCACCGACATCATCAGCCAGGTGGACCGCATGTCGCGCTGGGTGCGCGACTTGCTGGTGTCATTGCGCCCGGCCAGCGACGAGGCCGAGGCCGTGGACCTGGTGGCGGCCATCGAGGACACCCACCTGGCCTTCGTCCAGCAGATCGAACGCAGTGGTGTGCGCTTCCATTTCGAGGGGCCCGATGTGCAGTGGGTGGCCAGCCAGCCGCTGCAGCTCACACAGATTCTCAACAGCCTGTTCTCCAATGCCCTGGAGGCCATGCCCGCAGGCGGCATGCTGACTGCCCAGGTGAATGTGCGCGAAGGCCATCGTGCCGAGTTCGTGCTCACCGACACAGGCAAAGGCATGAGCCAGCAGCAGGAGCGGATGGTGTTCAAGCCGTTCTACACCACCAAGCAGGGCGGCCTTGGCGTAGGCCTGGTTCTGGTCAAACGCATCATGGAACGTTTTGGCGGCTCGGTCAGTTTGAGCAGCCGTGAAGAGGAAGGAACCCGCGTCAGCCTTACATTCAACATCGCAGCGGGAGGGGACCATGGAGCAGAGCATCCTGGTAGTCGAGGATGATGAAATCCTTGCCGACAACATTCGCACCTACCTCAGCCTCAAGGGTTATGAGGTCAGCGTGTGCCACAGTGCAGAATTGGCGCTGGAACAGATCAAGCGGGCCCAGCCTGACGCGGTGCTGACCGACAACTCGTTGCCGGGCATGAGCGGGCATGACCTGCTGCGTACCCTGGTGGCGCAGGCGCCGGACTTGAAAGTGATCATGATGACCGGCTACGGCAACGTCGAGGATGCCGTGCAGGCCATGAAGGAGGGCGCCTTTCATTACCTGACCAAGCCGGTGGTGCTGGCCGAGCTCAAGTTGACCCTGGACAAGGCCCTGGCTGCCGAGCGCATGGAGCGTACGTTGTCGTTCTACCAGGAGCGCGAGGCGCAGAAGTCCGGGTTGCAGGCATTGATCGGCGAGTCGCCGGCGATGCTCACCCTCAAGCACACCCTGCGCCAGGTGCTGGATGCCGAACGGCGCATGGCCAGCGACGACCTGCCACCGGTACTGGTCGAGGGCGAGACCGGCACCGGCAAGGAGCTGGTGGCCCGCGCCCTGCATTTTGACGGTTTGCGCAGCAAGGGGCCGTTCATCGAGTTCAACTGCGCCTCGATACCCGCCAACCTGCTGGAGGCTGAGCTGTTCGGCCATGAGAAGGGCGCCTTTACCGATGCCAAGGAGCGCCGGGTGGGCCTGGTGGAGGCGGCCGATGGCGGTACCTTGTTCCTCGACGAGATCGGCGAGATGGACCTGGTGCTGCAGGCCAAGTTGCTCAAGCTGCTGGAAGACCGCAGCATCCGCCGCATAGGCGCGGTGAAGGAGCGCAAGGTCGACCTGCGAGTGATCAGTGCCACCAACTGCAACCTGGAGCAGATGGTGCAGCAGGGCAAGTTCCGCCGCGACCTGTTCTTCCGCCTGCGCATCATTGCCCTGAAAGTACCGCGCCTGTATGCGCGTGGGCAGGATGTGTTGCTGTTGGCACGGCATTTCCTGGCCCACCATGGCCGGCGCTATGGCAAGCCGAACCTGCGTTTTTCTGCCGAGGCCGAGAGCCTGATGCTGGGTTACAGCTGGCCGGGCAATGTGCGTGAACTGCGCAACATGCTGGAGCAGACCGTGCTGCTGGCCCCGAACGAGGTGGTGCAGGCGCATCAGCTGAACCTGTGCATGACGTTGGTGGACGAGCCGCTGGTGGCTCAGCCCTCGGCGACTGTATATGAAATGCCGCGGCATGAACCGGAACCGGGTACCAGCTTGCCGGACATGGAGCGCGACCTGGTGTGCAAAACCCTGGACCGTACGGACTGGAATGTGACCAAGTCGGCGCGGATGCTGGGGTTGTCGCGGGACATGCTGCGGTACCGCATCGAGAAGCTGGGGCTGACCCGGCCCGACAAACGCCAGTGGTAGGCGTTACTACCGATCGTGAGCTGAATGGTGTTCCCTGTGGGAGCGGGCATGCCCGCGAACACCGGCGCAGCCGGTGCCATCCACCGCGTTGGATTCTTCGCGGGCGCGCCCGCTCCCACAGGGGCTGCGATAGACATTTCGATGCTCGCTCAGCGCTGATTGTCGCTGCCTGCCTGGCCGTCAGTTCGCTGCCCCTCACTGCCTCCCATCCCCGGCAAATCACGCTCATCCTCCTGCCTGGCCGGCGGGCTTTGCGGCTCATCACCCGGCAAGCGCGTATCTGTATCCCGTGGCATGGGCTTTTCGATCGGGTTGAGCGTGCTGTCCACACCCGGCCTTGGTGCCGGGTTGTGCGGGTCGTCAGGGTAGGTGGGGCCGGTGCCGACTGCGAGGGCCAGCGGCGAGGTGAGCAGGGCAATCAGCAAGATGCTTGGTCGGGTCATGGCAGGCTCCTTTGCGTCGGGTAGGGCGCGTACTTGCGTTTGGCCCCACCCGAAAGCTCAAGGTGCCATCACCCCGATCAACGGTTACACCACCAGCGACAGCAGCATGATGAAGATGATGCCGACCACTGACAGAATGGTCTCCATCATGCTCCAGGTCTTGAAGGTTTCCGCCACGGTCATGTTGAAGTACTGCTTCACCAGCCAGAAGCCGGCGTCGTTCACATGCGACAGGATCAACGAGCCGGCACCGGTGGCCAGCACCAGCAGCTCGCGGTTCACCCCCGGCACCAGGTCGATGACCGGGGCGACAATGCCTGCACCGGTAATGGTGGCGACCGTGGCGGAGCCGGTGGCGATGCGGATCACCGCCGCCACCAGCCAGGCCAGCATGATGGGCGAGATCTCTGCCTGCACGGCCATCTGGCCGATCACGTTGCCCACACCGGTGTCCACCAGCATCTGCTTGAAGCCGCCGCCGGCACCCACGATAAGCACGATGGCGGCGGTGGGGGCCAGGCTCTGGTCAAGCATCTTCATGATTTGCTGGCGGTTGAAGCCGCGGGCCGAACCAAAGGTATAGAACGCCAGCAACAGGGCCGCGAGCAGGGCGGTGATGGGGTGGCCGATCAGGTCCATCCACTGGCGCACGATGTGTTCGGCCGGCAGCACCACGTCGGCGAAGGTTTTCAGCAGCATCAGCGCTACAGGCAGCAGCACGGTGATCAGGGTGATGCTGAAGCTTGGCAGGTTGCCTTGGTCGGACTCCTTGGCGATCTGGTCCATCAGTTCCTGGGACGGGTTGCCCGGGATATAGCGGGAAATGAAGTTACCGAACAGCGGGCCGGCGATGATCGCGGTGGGCAGGGCCACGATCAGGCCGTAGAAGATGGTCTTGCCGATGTCGGCATGGAAGATGCCGATTGCCAGCAGCGGGCCCGGGTGCGGTGGCACCAGGCCATGAACCACGGAAAGACCGGCCAGCAGGGGTATGCCGATCTTGACCAGCGAAACGCCGGAGCGCCGGGCGACAATGAACACCAGCGGAATCAGCAGCACAAAGCCGATTTCGAAGAACAGCGGGATGCCCACCAGGAAGGCGGCGAACATCATGGCCCAGTGCACGTTCTTCTTGCCGAAGGCGCGAATGAGGGTTTGTGCGATCTGGTCGGCCCCCCCGGAGTCGGCCATCAGTTTGCCGAGCATGGTGCCCAGGGCCAGCACGATGCCGACGAAACCAAGCACGCCACCAAAACCGTCCTGGAACGATTTCATGACCTTGGCCACCGGCATGCCGGAGGTCAGGCCCAGGAAGCCGGCCGCGAGGGTGAGGGCGACGAAGGGGTGCACTTTGAAGTGGGTGATCAGCAGGATCAGCCCGACGATGGTAACCAGCGCGTCGAGCAGCAGGAAGGTATCAGTAGCCAGTCCGAACATGGTTTGAAGGCCTCGGTCTTATCGTTGTTTTGGGCGTAGCTTTTTGGAACTTTTGCCCGCGTTTGCGGGTCGGGGTAGCGCTGTCTTGGGTGAGCCGGAAAAGCCGCCGGGGTCAGGCGGTTTGCGCCAGGCCCGGCTCACCGCAGCGCTTTAGCCAGCGGTCTACCGCTTCGGCCAGTACATCCACGGGCAGGGTGGCGTCCAGTGGCAGGGTCAGTGGCTCGCCGGTTGGCGACTCCAGGGCCGCGAACTGGCTGTCGATCAGGCTGGCCGGCATGAAGTGCCCGGGCCGGGCCCGCACGCGCTTTTCTGCCTCGGCGGGCGAAAGCTCAAGGAACACGAACACCAGCCCAGGCATGGCATCGCGCAGGGTGTCGCGGTAGCGGCGCTTGAGTGCCGAACAGGTCAGGATCGGGCGCTCCCCAGCCTGGGTGGTGGCCTGCAGCTCTTCGCCGAGGCGTACCAGCCAGCCGGCACGGTCGCCGTCGTCCAGCGCAATGCCAGCGCTCATCTTGCGGATGTTTTCGGCAGGGTGAAACGCGTCGCCTTCGATCAGGCGGCCGCCGCTTCTGGCAGCGATGGCGGCGCCGATGCAGCTTTTGCCGCAACCAGCCACGCCCATCACCACGATCGCGGACAGGGGAGAATTCATCAGTACCTCCTGCGGGGTGAGATAGCGCTGTCTCGTCGCCGACGAACAGCCACCTCCCCGGTGTTATTGGTCTTGTCCTTACGCAGTATGGACGCTTGATAGCGAGCGCGTGCTGGCTGCTACCAAAGATTACATTGCCTGCGTCCTGAGACAGCGCTACCTTAGTGGCCGTTCCCCATCCTTGCAAGTAGTAAAATTACAACATCCATGTCCCGCACCGGCTCCCGTACTACAGGTCGTCCCACCCTGGCAGAAGTTGCCAGGCTTTCCGGGGTTTCCCCGATCACTGCTTCGCGTGCCTTGCGCGGGGTCAGCACGGTTGCGCCGGAGCTGGTCGAAAAGGTGGTCGCTGCGGCGGCGAGCCTGGGCTACGTGGCCAACCCGGCCGCCCGCGCCCTGGCCTCGGCCCGCAGCCAGTCGGTGGTGGTGTTGATACCGTCGCTGTCCAACCAGTTGTTCATCGACACCCTGGAAGCCATTCACGAGGTCATGCGCCCGCGTGGGCTGGAAGTGTTGATCGGCAACTATCACTACGACCTCGCCGAAGAAGAAAACCTGATTCGCAATTACCTGGCCTACCAGCCTTGCGGCATGCTGTTGACCGGTTTCGAGCGCAGCGATGCGGCGCGGCAGATGCTGGCCGCCAGTGGTGTGCCTTGTGTACACATGATGGAACTCAATGGCGAGGCTGGGGCACTGTCCGTCGGTTTTTCGCAGCAGCAGGCCGGGCGCGCTGCTGCCCGGCACCTGATCGAGCGCGGGCGCAAGCGCCTGGCGTTCATTGCCGCGCAGCTTGACCCACGGGTGATGCAGCGCGCCGAAGGCTTCCGCCAGGCGCTGGCCGAGGCAGGCATGCAGGCCACCGAACTGGAGGTGCTGACGCCAGAGCCGTCGTCCATCGCCTTGGGCAGCGCACTGTTCAGCCAGTTGTTGCAACAGGCGCCAGATGTCGACGGCATCTTCTTCTGCAACGACGACCTTGCCCAGGGCGCGGTGCTGCAGGCGTTGCGCCAAGGGGTGGAAGTGCCCCGGCAGGTGGCGATGGTCGGTTTCAACGACTTGCCGGCTTCGGCGCACATGGTGCCGCGGCTGACCTCGATTCGCACGCCACGGGCCGCAGTCGGGCGTGGGGCAGCGCAAGCGTTGTTGGCATTGCTTGATGGCAAGCGGGTGCCGAACGCGCAGCAAGACCTGGGGTTTGAATTGATGGTGCGGGAAAGTTCCTGAGCACAAGGCTGCGCATGCAGTGACAGTTCGGGTTCATGAAAATGTAGTAATCCCAAAGTGATAGCACTGTGCTTGCACGGCGCCAACGGCGATCTATGCTCAGGACACCGCGCATAAAGGAGCCCGGCGTCATGTTCGACTTCCATCGCAAGGCCGATTTGGTAGAAATCCAGCGTAGTCACCAAGCTCTGGCCAGCACACAAGCCAAAATGGCAGCGATCAGCCGTTCGATGGCGATGATCGAGTTCACCCCGGATGGCACCATCCTCGATGCCAATGAGCGTTTCTGCCAGGCCATGGGTTATAGCGCTGACGAACTGCGTGGCAAGCACCATCGGATGTTCTGCGAACCGGGTTACGCGCAAAGTGCCGAGTATCAACAACTGTGGCGCGAACTGGGCCAGGGCAAAGCCATCAGCGGTACGTTCGAACGCCTCGACAAAACCGGCCGCGAGGTCTGGTTGGAGGCCAGCTACATGCCGGTGCTGGACGAGCAGCGCCAGGTCACCAGCGTGATCAAGGTGGCCTCCGACATCAGCCAGCGGGTGATGCAGGAGCATGAGAGCGAGAGCCTGCTCAAGGCCATCGGCCGCTCCATGGCGGTTATCGAGTTCACCCCGCAAGGCCGGGTGATCAAGGCCAACCAGAACTTCCTCGATACCATGGGTTATCGCCTGGAAGAGGTCGTTGGCCGCCATCATGGCTTGTTCTGCCTGGCGCATGAGCGTGAGTCGGCCGAGTACCGTGAGTTCTGGGCGTCGCTCAATCGCGGCGAATACCACTCGCACCGTTTCGAGCGCATCAACAAGCAGGGCCAGATGGTCTATCTGGAGGCTTCCTACAACCCCATCTTCGACAGCAAGGGCCGTTTGCACAAGGTGGTGAAATTCGCCAGCGACATTACCCGCCAGGTCTGCACCCAGCAGAGTGCCGCCGACGCCGCCCACGCCAGTTCCATGCAGACCGATGCTTGCGCACGCAAGGGGACCGAGGTAGTGCAGCAGGCAGTACAGGTGATCGAGCAGATATCCCAGGAGCTGAACGACGCGGCGCGCAGTATCGATGCGGTAAGCAAGCAGTCAGATGTGATCGGGCAGATCGTGCTGACCATTCGCGGCATTGCCGACCAGACCAACCTGCTGGCCCTGAACGCGGCCATCGAGGCGGCCCGTGCCGGTGACCACGGGCGTGGGTTTGCCGTAGTGGCCGACGAAGTACGCAACCTGGCGGCGCGCACCAGCAAGGCCACGCTGGAAATCGTGGATGTGGTGCGGCAGAACCACGACCTGTCGCTGCTGGCCGTGGCCAGCATGCAGTCAAGCCTGACCCGCACCGGCCATGGGGTTGCGCTGGCCAATGAGGCCGGCACGGTGATCATGGAAATCCAGCAGGGTTCACGTCACGTCGTGGATGCCATCAGCCAGATCAGTTCGACCCTGCAATTGCACTGAGGGCATCACTCAGTTCGTTCAGCAACGTTTGCAGGCTGGCTTGCAGCTGCGCGCGTTGCTGAACCGTCGGCAGCCCCTGCGCGTGAGCTGCTTCAATGGCCTCGCAATGCCCGACCACCGTGCGCACCCGGATCATCTTCGCCCCGCCCTTGATGCGGTGGGCCAGGTTGCGCACGGTTTCGTCAGGGGCTTCTGGCGCCAATGCGCGCAACGCGGCCAGGTCCTCAGCAACGCTGATTGACAGCTGCTCCAGCAAGTGCCGCGTCAGTTGTTCATCGTCCTGGGTCAGGTGGCGCAATTCGGCCAGGTTGAAACTGCTGCTGCGCGGGGGTTGCACGTGCGTGCCGGCTTGCGGCAGGTGCGCCTTGAGCGTGCGCAGGCCGATAGGCTTGAACAGGCATTCGTCCATGCCGCTGGCCAGGCAGCGGGCGCGCTCTTCGGCCTGGGCATTGGCCGTCACGCCGAGGATCTGGCATGTCGGCAGGCCGTTTTCGGCTTCAAGGCTGCGGATGCGCCGGGTCAGCTCATGGCCATCCATGACCGGCATGCTGCAATCGGTGATCACCAGGTCGAAGCGCGTTGCCTGCCAGCGTTCCAGTGCGACCTGGCCGTTTTCTGCCAGGGTTACGTGATGCCCCAGGGAGTGCAGTTGCCTTTCCAGCAACAGCAGGTTGGCAGGGTAGTCGTCGACCACCAGGATACTCAGTGGGCCCCCGCTGCTTTCAGCTACCGGCACAGGTGGCTCTGCCGGCGCGGGCGCCGGGCAGGCTGGCAACTGCAGGCTGACTTGGACCTTGGTGCCGACGCCTTCCACGCTCTGCAGGCTCAAGCTGCCATCCATCAGCTCGGCGAGGGTACGGCTGATGACCAGGCCCAGGCCAGCCCCTTGGCGTGCCCGTGGGCCGTCGGCCTGAACGAAGGCGTTGAACAACCGCGCCTGATCGGCGGGGCTGATGCCGATGCCGGTGTCACGCACAGACAGTTCGATTGGCAGCTTCTCGTGTGTGTTGGCCGGAGGCAGCAGCAAGCTGGCCTGAACCTCGCCGCGGTCAGTGAACTTGATGGCGTTGCTGATCAGGTTGGACAGGATCTGCTTCAGCCGCACCGGGTCTGCCAGCACCCAGACCGGCTCGCCAGGCAGTTCACCGTGCAGATGCAGGCCTTTGGCCCGGGCGTTGCCTTCGAACACGCGCAGCGTGGCGCGTAGCAGCTCGACCAGGTTGGTAGGCACCGGCTGCAAGGTAATGTGCCCAGACTCGATACGGGAAATATCAAGAATGTCGCCAATCAGTTCGAGCAGGCCGATGGCCGAATCGTGGGCGGTCTGCAAGGTCTGGGTGTCGTAACGGCCGCTGCGGCTGTCTTCCAGCGCCAGCTCCAGCAGGCCGATCACGGCATTCATCGGGGTACGGATCTCATGGCTCATGGTGGCCAGAAAAGTGCTTTTGGTCTGGCTGGCCTGTTCGGCGTCATCCTTGGCCTGGCGCAGCTGTTCGAGCAGGCCGCGGCTCAGGGCCAGTTGTGCTTGCAACGCGTGCTGGGCCTCGGTGCGCTGGTTGATCAGCTTGCGCAGGTAGCTGTTCCAGAACACCACGCCCGCCAGCAGCAGTGCCGATAGCACCAGCACCTGCAACGCCAGGGTGCGGTAATCACGCCATGGGCTGTCGCTGACCAACGTGCTGGTGCGCCAGCGGTTGATCAGCTGGTTCAGCTCTTCGGGTGGGATGCTCAGCAGCGCCTTGTCGAGGATGGCCTGCAGCTGCGGCTGGTCCGCAGCCACGGCAAACGCGGCAATGGCCGGGTCGTCATCCAGCACGCTGGCGATGCGCAAGCGGCCTTTGAATACATGGTTGATGTAGTAGTCGGCATTGATATGGCTACCCAGTGCAACATCGGCAGCCCCACCGGCCACCGCTTCCATCAGCCCGAGCGGGTTGTCCACCTCGACCAGCCGCGCCTGCGGATAGCGTTGTTGCAGCAGCGCCCGCTGCGGTGAGCCGCGTACCAGAGCAATGCGCTGGCCATCCAGAGCCTTGGTTTGTGCGGGGTAAGTGCTGTCGCTACGGGTAACCAGTACCCGAGGGCTGACCAGGTAGGGGCGTGTATAGCGCAATTGCTTCGAGCGATCGGCGCCGTAGCCCAGGGCGCCGATCATTTGTGCATCACCGCGGGCCAGGCGCTCGACCATTGCCTGCGCCGAATCGCTTTCGAGCGGCCGGAACTGCAACCCGGTGCGCAGCGAAATCTGTTTCAGCAAGTCCAGTGTGATCCCGGTTGGGCGGTGCTCGGCGTCGTTGAACGTCAATGGCGCCAGCGAGGTGTTGACCAACACGTCGATGCTGGGGTGGGCCGCGATCCAGGCTTGTTCTTCCTGGCTCAAGGCGGTGATGTGGCGCTGCAGCAGCAGGCTGGTGTTGCCACTGCTCCAGCGGCGCAGGATATTCAGGCGCTCACTTTCGGTGATGCGGGCCAGCGCCTGGTTGACCAGGCGATGCAAGCGAGGGTTGTCACTGGCCAAGGCAAAGGCGAACGCGCCAGCCGGTACCTGGCAGAAGTGGTCGATTTTCAGCGTGCCCTGGTAGCTTTTGCCAATCGTGAAATCGGTGCTGATGGCATCGCCCAGGTAGGCATCGGCTTCACCCAGGTCGACGGCAGCCAACCCGGCCAGGGTCGAGCGGTACAGGCTTAACTGCGCTTTGGGGTACAAGTTGCGCACGGCGCTGGCCGGCAGGTAGTGATCGACCATGGCCAGGCGCAGGCCGGCGAGGTCGGGTGTGTTTTTCAGGCTGCCGCCCTCGCGGGTGACGACCACCGGCAGGTCTTCGGCATACGGGGTGCTCAGGTCGAGCTGGGCATCTGCCGCCTCGAACGCATTGGAGCTGCCCAGCAGGTCGATGCTGCCCTCGCGCAACGCGGCGATGGCCTCGTGGCGGCTGTCGAAGCGGCGTACCTCGACGTTTATGCCCAGCTGCTCGGCGATGATGCCCGCGTAGTCTGCGCTAATGCCTTCGTAGTCCTGTTGGCTGACATTGATTTCAAAAGGCGGATAGTCGGGGCGCGAACTGCCAAGCACCAGGCGTTGGCGTTTTTGCAGCCAGTGCCGGTCTTCGCTGGACAGCTCCAGGGGTGGGGCAGTGCTGATCGAGCGGGCCAGCAACTGGCGAGGTTCGCTGCTGGCCAGCAGTGTGGTAGCGCCTGCCAGGCCGGCGGCAAAAAGGATATACGCCAGCAGGCGCTTCATGGCGGCCGAGGGCTCAGTAGACGCTGTTGCGTTTGGCCAGGTCGACCATCTCGACCAGTGATTCGGTCTTGAGCTTCTCCATGATGCGGCCCCGGTAGGTACTGATGGTTTTGGCACTGAGGTTCATGCAGGTACCGATGTTCTTGTTGTTCTCGCCGCGCGCCAGGCGCCGCAGCACTTCCATTTCACGGTTCGACAGGCTGGCCAGGCGCACGGGTTCGCTTTCCAGCGAGTTGCTGTTGACCGACATCTGCGGGAAGGTGGAATAGCCTTTCACCAAGGCTTTGAGGGCAAACAGCACCGCATCGTAGTCTTCATCCTTGGTGACGAAAGCACCGATGCCGGCATCCAGGCAACGCCGTACGTACAGGTCGGTGGCCTGGCCGGTCAGCACCATGATCTTTGGCACCGGTTCCAGGCATTGCAAGCGCTTGATGACCTCCATGCCATCCAGGCCGGGCAGGCCGATGTCGAGAATGACCACATCCGGACGCAGGTCGCGGGCCACTTGCGCCACTTCGCTGCCATTGCCGACTTCGCCGACGACATGGAAGCGCTCGCGCTCGAGCAGCATGCGCATGGACAGCCGGACGATGGGGTGGTCGTCGACGATAAGCACGGTTGTCATGAGGAAAACTCCTGTCGGGATGTGGTCCGCTTCCTGGAACACTCAGGAATACGTCTGCAAGGGGGTTAATCGGAAGCGCTGCACGATACGACCAATCCTGAGGTTTGGTAATGCCGAGTATAGAAGTGTTGATAATTCGCGCGCCTGCCGTCGAAAATTCCTACAAGCATTGGGAAAGGCATCACCGCTGACCAAGCGGTAATGCCTGATTTTGAGGGGTTAGGCGCAGGCTGCGTGTGGTTTGCTCACGCGTTGGCTGGAGGCAGGGTTGTTGGCCAGCGCCTGGCCAACCCGCGTCGGGCGGGCCGTCAGCTGGCCGGAGCAGTTCGGGCAGCGCCCCTGAAAGCGGGTTTCGGCGCAGGTGCGGCAGAACGTGCATTCAAAGGAGCAGATCAGCGCATCGGGGCTGTCGCCCGGCAGGTCGGTATTGCAGCACTCGCAATTGGGGCGTAATTCCAGCATGGCCATGACTCCTGTTTGCAGGCGGGAACCCGGAGTCTGCTACGGCTGTGGCAATGCTGGCAATGCTCAGTCGCCAGGGCGATACAGGTGGGCGTGCCCGGCGCGGTACAAGGCCGATTCGGCGAACGGGGTATCGCCCAGCACGTGGCCTACCAGGATCAGCGCCGTGCGGCGGAAGTCTTTGCCAGCGACACGTTCGACAATATTGCCGAGGGTGCCGCGCACCCAGTCCTGGTCTGGCCAGGTGGCACGGTGCACCACAGCCACCGGGCATTGCGCGCCGTAGTGCGGCAGCAGTTCTTCGACAATGCGTGCAAGGTGCTTGACCCCCAGGTGTATTGCCAGGGTGCTGCCATGGCGCGCCAGGTCACCCAGTTGCTCGCCGGGCGGCATGGGCGAACTGTCGCCATAGCGGGTGAGGATTACCGTCTGGGCTACCTGCGGCAGGGTCAGTTCACAGCCGAGCAGGGCGGCGCTGGCCGCCGTGGCGGTGACGCCGGGAATGATCTGGTAATCGATACCCAGCGCTTGCAGGTGACGGATCTGTTCACCGATGGCGCCATACAGGCTGGGGTCGCCGCTGTGTACCCGGGCCACGTCCTGGCCTTGTTCGTGCGCGCTGCGCATGGCGGCGATGATCTGTTCCAGGTGCAGTTCGGCACTGTTGATCACGGTCTGGGCCTGGTGGCCTTCGAGCACGGCGGCAGGTACCAGTGAGCCGGCATAGATGATCACCGGGCATTGGCGGATCAGCCGTTGGCCCTTGACCGTGATCAGTTCCGGGTCGCCGGGGCCGGCGCCGATGAAGTAGACCGTCATGGAGAGTCCTTGCAGGAAAAAGGAGTGAAGCGTTCAGCAGGCCAGGGCGATCGTTGCCGGGCCCAGTATCTGGCGGGTCAGTAACAGCCGGGCTGTAGTGCCAGCCTGCTGGCTGGCCAAGGCCAGCGCCGTGCTCTCGGCCACGCCCCAGCAGCCACTGTGGGCATGGGCGGCAGCAGAGCGGTGGCTGAGCAGTGGCTCAAAGACTTGCAGTTGCGCGCTATGGTACAGCACCAGCGGCAGGCCGAGGCGGTTGGCCAGCTGCTGCAAGCCAGCTTCATCGGCCTTGTTGCTGATGCTGGCAATGCCGCGCAGGTCTGCCAGCGCCAGGCCCTGGCTGGCCAGGGCCTGGTGCAGCAGGGTTTGCAGGGTATCCGCCGGGCAACCCCGGCGGCAGCCGAAGCCTGCGTAGAAGGCCGGCATCAGGCCTGGCTGGGGCGGCGGAACAGCCACGCACTGAGCAGGCCCAGCGCCAGCCAGAAAGCCGCGTTGGTCAGCCAGGAGGCCAGCTTGAACTGGGTCTCCAGGGCCTCGGGGGCCAGGCTCTCATGCACATCGGGCTGTGGTGCGCCGATGACATGGGGGATTACCAGCAGCACCGCGCCCAGCGCCTTCAACAGCCAGTGGCGGCCGAACACCAGCAAGGCCAGGCCCAGCGCGGTGGCGCTGGCGGTACCGATCCACCAGGCCTGGCGTTGCCCCAGGTCGGCGGCAGCAGTACCGGGCAGTTCCGGTGGCAGGCCCAGGGTGGGGGCCAGGCAGAACACGGCGAAGCCGGCCAGGCCCCACAGCGCACCCGTACTGGCACGCTGCGGCTCGCGCAGGCTGTACAGGGCCGCGAGGATCAGGGCGAAGCCAACGGCGACCACCAGGTTGCCACCGGTGGTGGACAGCACACGTTGCCAGCCGTCTTCCGGCGACCAGGCCTCGGCGCTGTGTTCATGGGCAGCTACTTCACTGCCATGTTCGTGGTGGGCAACGGGCGCCGAGGATTCGTAGGTTTCCGCTTCAAGGATCAGCGGTGCGACCCAGAAGCTTTGCAGCAGGGTTAGCAGCAGGGCCGCAAGCAGCCCGCTGAAGCCCGCGGTACGGGCAATGCGCGTGATCATCAGGCGTACTCAGTGGCAGGGGAAGGCGGCGCTGTGGCGGGTGTCGTGGGCGGCGTTGTGCACGGCCTCGATGTGCGAGAAACCGGCGAAGTACACCAGGCACAGGCCCAGCAGGCTGGCGCCGACGGCGATGACCAGGCGTTGGCTGAGGGTAACAGGGGTGGCAAGGCTGTGTTGCTTGGCGCTGGTGACGGGCATGACGCGTTCCTCTGCTTTTTGTGGGCAACGGGCAAGCGCGGCAGCCCCGGGCGCGACGGCCCAGGGGAATGCGACAGCGCCCGCCCACCGCGGGGTGTTCATGAACGTCAGGCCGGTCTCCGGGCTTGCGAGGAGGAGCAGGGCTCCTGGAAAGCGTCACCTTCCCATGCCGCACTACAAGGCACAGTGGTATAGACGCTTCGCTCGCTTACCGTTGCGGGGGCAGCACCGGGTTTGTCTTGCCCTGCTGGAGGGCCTGGACGCACCGGTTTCCCGTTTCACCCCCAAAGGGGGCACCTGAACGTGAGGCATAAGGAGAGCATGGGGCGGGGTTGGCGTCAATTGGCAGTTTACACGGGCGCGCCGCCTTCCCTGTGGGAGCGGGTTCACCCGCGAACACCGGCTTTGCCGGTGCCATGCACCGCGTTGGTTTCTTCGCGGGTGAACCTGTACATAGTGATCCCATCAAGGCTCACAGGTATTCGCCACAAGATATGCAGTGCTCGTGAGACCGAGCGCCGCCCGCGCGGCGCATCGCGAGCAAGCTCGCTCCTACATTTGTTTCGGGCCAGTACCGCCTGTGCCAGGCGCGCGCGACCGCCTTGTTCGTACGGCGCGATATCGAGCCATGCGCCAAAGCGTTCGCGCGCAAATCCCGCAGGACTGATTGGCCCGAAACAAATGTAGGAGCGAGCTTGCTCGCGATGCGCCGCGCGGGCGGCGCTCGGTCTTTCAGGCTCTGAAGATGTTATGGCGAGCACCTGGCAACCCTGATGCCATTGCCAGAAACCATAGAATCTCCCACAGGTCACTGGCCTTGAGAACAGTGATACTCCTTGTTGCCACAGCTGCCTCAGAGAATCTGAAGGCAGTGATATCCCTGTGGGAGCGGGCTTGCCCGCGAAGGGGCCAGCACAGCGTGTAGAGGTCTAGGCTGTGCGGGCAGTGAGCCCGGCCTCGCGCTGTTCGACCAGTGCCCGAATACGAGGAATCAGGTCCTGCCCATACTCTACTGCATCGCGCAACTGGTCAAAGCCACGGAACAGGAAGGTGGTAACCCCAAGCTCATAATACGCCAGGGCCGCCTCGGCCACCTGGTCCGCAGTGCCTACCAGCGAAGTGGAGTTACCTGCACCGCCACCTAGCGCCGCAATCTCGGTCCACAGCCGGGTGTCGTGCACCTTGCGCTGGCTGGCCAGCTGCACCAGGCGTTCGGAGCCGGCATTGCTCTTGCCGAAGTTCTTCTCGCGGCGGTTGCCCTGGCGGATACCGATGCGTTCCTGGGCGTCGGCCAGGATACGCTCGGCGCGGGCCCACGCTTCGGCCTCGGTGCCCCCCAGGATCGGCCGCAACGACAGGCTGAAGCGGATGTGCTTTTCGCGCCCGTAGCGGGCCGCGGCCTTGCGCACCTTGGCGATGCGCTCGCGCACCTGCTCCAGCGGCTCGCCCCACATCATGTACACATCGGCGTGCCTGGCGGCCACTTCGACGGCGGCGTCTGACGCCCCGGAGAAATAGATCGGCAGGTTCTGCACCGGCTTGACCAGCGTCAGGTTGTCCTCGACGCGGTAGTGGGTGCCTTGGTGGTCGAAAGGTTCGTGGCGGGTCCAGGTGTTGCGCAGCACCTGCAGGTACTCATCCGTGCGGGCATAACGGGCATCCTTGTCGAGGAAATCGCCATCGCGCTGCAGGTCGCCACTGTCGCCGCCGGTGATGACGTTGATCGAGGCCCGGCCGCGGCTCAGCTGGTCGAGGGTGGCGAACTGGCGGGCAGCGAAGGTTGGGGCCTGGAACCCTGGGCGGTGGGCGACCAGCAGGCCGATGCGCTCGGTAAGCGCTGCCACGTAGCTGGCAAGGATCATCGAGTCTGGTGCACTGGTATTGACCGCCAGCAGCGCCTTGTCGAAGCCGCCGTACTCCTGGGCCTGGGAGAAGGCCTTGATGAACTCCAGATCAACCAGCGGACCTCGCGGCGCCTGGGATTCGCTGCTTTCCTGCGGGCCGATGAGGCCGATGAATTCGAGGCTCATGGGTGAAGCTCCTGTACTGTTGAGTGGGCGAGTCGGGCCGCGACAGGAGCGTTGCATGATGCAGGGATTGCTGCCTGGCGGGCTGTGTTAGACGGCCTCCGCCAGGTGTGGGGTCGGTCTTGATGGGTAGACCTTAGCGTGGGGTGGGTGAGGTTGTGAAAGGCTTTTTGGATCTATGCTAATAATGTTAAATGCGCATTATGCGTAGTGCGCAAAATGCTATTTATGCATTTCAATGCTTCATATGATCTTCCTGCTTGATTCATCTAGGGCGGTAAGTCGTTAGCCTATAAACGTCGCTGGCAATATCGTCAGGTGAGCGGCGGATCTGCATGGAGATTTTAGTAAGGTATCCGTCTTCTTGTGGAATCCATGCGGACGTATTAATTGTACCTTCAGCTGCTCTCACAACAATGTTGTTTATGTTGGAGAATGTTTGCGGGAAGTCTGTTGTGCCTAGATTGCAGGAAAGCAAGGTGGCTTTTCTGTAATCTTTTGGATTAATGTTCTTTGACAACATCCAGTTTGTGAGCTGTTCTGGGCTTTGATTCATTCCATCTATGGAAATGGTTTGTCCCTGGCCATGTGCCAAAACCACTATCTTAGGTTTGCGAAGTACGTTTTGGGTAGTCTTATAAATTCCGTCGCCGTATTCCCCCCAGCCGTAGATTTTCTCCAGTTTTCTATACTGATTCTGCTTTAAACCCAAAAAGCGCGCGATGCTAAAGTGACCGTCCGGGTCAAAGTTATTAACTGGATCATTAAGTGCGTACGCGTATGTGTTGATTCCTCCTTTGCCAAACGGACTCGCACTGTCAGGGCTTGTGAATCGCATCAACGATGAAAACCAGCGATATCCCGCGCCTAGGGCGTACAGCATGCTCACGGTGTCCCAATGCTCTCCATTGAACCCCAGCGGCAGTTCCGCCAACCCCTGGCCAAAGCCAAAAGCCGTGTAAGTAATCACTTGGGTATTACCAGGGTTCATCACGCGTAGCGGAGATTGCGTACTGTCAATTGCGACCAGGCTGGAAGGGGTTGATACGCATTGCTGTAGAGCAAGCGCTTGGCGACCGTGTCCCAGTATTCGAATGGCCTTGGTAGGATGAATTAGGGCCGTGGGGGATGTTAGGTGGTAAAAAAGCAGCATGCGATAGGCTCCCGTTTTAACTCCACTTTCATAGCTTCTCCGTAACCTCGCAACTGTTAGAAGTGTCAGGTTGCGGAAATGGTGTTGAGGCATATTCATTGCATGTTGATACTTCGGTGATCTGGTGCCACCTAAGCGCTGCCAATCAAGCCGCGGTCGTAACTAAACTCCCAGGAATTGCGGCTATCAACTCTCGCGTATACGCATTAGTCGTTCCATCGAACACCTGTGCCACCGTCCCGTGCTCCACCACCTGCCCCTGGCGCAGCACCAGCACCTGATCAGCCATGCTCGCTACCACCGCCAGGTCATGCGACACCAGCACATACGCCATGCCCAGCTCCCGTTGCAGCTCATCCAGCAGTGCCAGAATCTGTGCCTGCACCGACACATCCAGCGCACTGACCGGCTCGTCGAGCAGCAACAACTCCGGCTGCAACGCCAGCGCCCGGGCGATAGCCACGCGCTGGCGCTGGCCACCCGACAATTCGCGAGGCAGGCGGTCAAGGTAGCTGAGCGGCAGGTGCACGCGCTCTATGAGTTCGCGTGCACGCTGCTCCAATGCGGCACCTTTGAGAAGGCCAAACGACACCAGCGGCTCGACGATGCTGTCGAACACGGTAAACCGTGGGTCGAGGGCGGCGAAGGGATTCTGCTGCACCAGCTGCATGCGCTGGCGCAAGGGGCGGAACTGCTGCCAGCTGTAACCGGTGACGTCCTGCTGGTCGAACAGAATGCGGCCTTGGCTGGGTGCTTCCAGGCCCAAGGCGATGCGCAATGTGGTGCTCTTGCCCGAACCCGATTCGCCGACAATGGCCAGTGTCTGCCCGGGGTGCACCTGCAAGTCGAGGCCTTGCAGGGCGACAAAACGGTTGTCCTGGCCTTTTACCTTGGGCAGGTCAAAGGCCTTGCCAACCCCGTGCAGGCTCAGGATCGGCTTTGCCCCAGGCGCCAAGGGGCGGGGCTGGCGCCGTGCACCGAATGCCGGCGCAGCATTGAGCAGGGCACGGGTATAGGGGTGTTGGGGGGCTTGCACGATCTGTACAGGTGGGCCTTGCTCGACCAGTTCGCCTTGCCTCATCACCAGCAGGCGGTCGGCGCGGTCGGTGGCCATGCCCAGGTCGTGGGTGATGATCAGCAGCGAGATGCCACGCTCGGCCACCAGCCGCTGCAAATGATCGAGGATCTTGCGCTGCACGGTTACGTCCAGCGCGCTGGTGGGTTCGTCGGCGATGATCAGGCGCGGGTTGCCGGCCAGGGCAATGGCAATCAGCACCCGTTGGCGCATGCCGCCAGACAGTTCGTGTGGGTATTGGCGGGCGCGCAAGGGCGGGTTGTCCAGGCCAACCTGAGTGAGCAGCTCCAGCACATCGGCATCGACGCTGCGCGACCGGCCGCCTTGGGCCAGCACCAGCGCTTCGCCGATCTGCTGGCCAATGCGCAAGGTGGGGTTGAGGCTGACCATCGGGTCCTGCGGCACCAGGCCTATGGTGCGCCCGCGTAATTGCCGTTTCTGCCGTTCACTGGCCCGCGCCACATCCAGCCCGTTTACCCACAATTGGCCGCTGTCGATGTGCGCGGTAGCAGGCAGCAGGCTGAGCAGGGCGTTGGCCAGGGTCGACTTGCCCGAGCCCGATTCGCCGACAATGGCCACGGTTTCACCCTGGGCCATGCTGAAGCTAAGTTTTTTGACGGCTTGCGTGGTATGGCTGGCTGCGCGGTAGCTGATGCACAGGTCGCGCACGGCAAGCAGTGGCTGGTCGTTCATCGTGCGTGCTCCTCGAAGGTACGGGCCAGGTGGTTGAGGCTGAACACCACCGCGACCACGAACAGGCCGGGCAGTAGCGATACCCAAGGGGCGGTGATCAAAAAGTGCCGGCCGTTGGCAATCAAGGTGCCCCATTCAGCGGCTGGCGGTGCTGCGCCAAAGCCCAGAAAACTCAACCCGGCGGTGGCCAGGATGGCGGCACCGAAGTCCAGCGTGGCCAGCACGGCCACCGGCCCCCAGGCATTGGGCAGCACATGCCGCAGCAAGGTGCGGCGCCAGCTGGCGCCCCCCAGGCGTGCGGCCTCGACATAAGGCAAGGTCTTGACCCGTAGCACTTCGCCGCGGGTGGTGCGGGCAAAGCCAGGGATGATGCCGACACCGACGGCAATCGCTACCGGCACCGTGCCAAAGCCGATGGCCGTGACGATGGCCAGGGCCAGCAGCAGGCCTGGCAGGGCCAGCAGCACATCCACCAGGCGCATGAGGGCGGCATCCACGCGGCCGCCGGCAAACCCGGCCAGCACGCCCAGGGTCAGGCCACCGGCCAATGCGATGCCAACCGCCAGCAGTGCCGCCTGCACCGACAGGCTGGCGCCATACACCACGCGGGTGTACAGGTCGCGGCCCAACTCGTCGGTGCCGAACCAGTGGGTGGCACTGGGTGGCCGCAGTTTGTCGAAGGGCGACGTGGCATAAGGGTCGAAGCTGGTCAGCCAGTGCGGCGCCAGTGCTGCGAGCAAGGCGAACAGCACCACCACCAGCGCCAGGCTGAAGCCCGGGCGTGCCAACAGAGGGGCGAGTGCCTGGCCCAGGCGCTGCAGGCGGGTGCGGCGCTTCCAGGTTGCAGGCGGGGCGGCGGCCCGCAAGGGGTGAGTATCGGCGGTCATGGTCAGGTCACCTTCGTGGCGTGAGCGATACGGGGGTCGAGGTACGGGTAGAGCAGGTCGACGATCAGGTTCACCAGCACGAAGGCGGCCGCAGACACCGCGACAATCGCCAGCACCACCGGAATGTCCTGCCTTAGCACCGCCTCCTGGGCAAGCCGGCCCACACCGTTGCGCGAGAAGATGGTCTCGACCAGTACCGCCCCGGACACCGTGTTACCTACTTGCAGGCCCACCAGGGTGAGGATGGGTAACGCGGCATTGCGCAGGCCATGACGCGCCTGCACTTGGGCACGGCTCAGGCCCTTGGCGAATGCGGTGGCGATGTAAGGCTCCTGCCACACACCCTGAAACCCGCGCTGCAGCACCTGGGCGTATACCGCGGCGCTGGGGATGGCCAACGTCACGGCCGGCAGCACCAGGCTGGCAAAGCCCTGGCTGCCGGTGGCCGGGAACCACCCCAGGCCAAAGGCGAACACCTGGATCAGCAGCAGCCCCATCCAGAACACCGGCACCGAAAAGCCCAGCGATGGCAAGCGCGACAGCGCAACTTTCAACGGTTGCCATTGCAAATAGGCGGTGAGGTAGGCCAGGCCGATGCCACCCAGTAACGACAGCAAGATGGCAAAGCCGGCCAGCGCCAGGGTTTGCGGCAGGCGCTCGGCCAGCAGCGCGGTCACTGGCCGGTTCAACGACAGCGACTGGCCCAGGTCGCCATGCAATGCACGCCACAGCAGGTCGAAGTACTGCTCGAAGATACCCTTGTCCAGCCCGTAGTAGGCACGTGCCTTGGCCAGGTCCTCGGGTGACAGCCCATCGGCTTCCATGCCCGAGGCACTGAGCATGATCGCCAAGGTGTCGCCGGGCAGCATGTACAGGATGAAATAGGTGATGGTGTAGGCGCCCCACAGCACCAGCAGCGCCTGGCCGATGCGGCCGATCAGGTAGCGGTTCATGGCTGCGCGACCTGGATGTCACTGAGGAAAGCAAAGCCCTCGGCTGTCCAGCGGAAGTCCTTGACCCGTGGCGCGGTAGCGGCCTGCCACACGCGTTCGTACAGCGGGAACGCCGAGGCTTCATCCACCAGCAGGTCCTGCAACTGGCCATAGGCCTGGGCGCGTTGATCGTCGCGTGTGGCAGTGATGCCGTTGTCGAACAAGGTCTGCGCCTGGGCCAGGGTGTGCGGCTCGTAGGTATTGGTGGCCAGGGTGGCGCTGCTGGCGGCGCGTGGGTCGAGAATGGTCTGCAGGATGATCGGGTCGGCGCGGGTCATGTAGGTGGAGGTGAGGTCGTAGTTGCCCGAGGCATTGCCCGCCACCCATTCGGCGCGGGTCAGCACGTTCAGCTTGAGGTCGATGCCGACCTTGCGCAGCTGGTCCTGTACCAGCACATCACCGGCGCTTTCGGCGGGGGTGAGGTTGTAGCGCAGGGTCAGGCGCTTGCCGTCCTTGTGCCGGTAGCCATCGTCGCCCTTGCTCCAGCCGGCAGCATCCAGCAGGCGTTCGGCGCCTTGCGGGTCGTAGGCGAGCTTGTCGGCTTGAGGTTTGAAGTACGGTGTGGTCACGTCATACACCCCGGTTACTACCGGGAACTCGGCGTTGTATACGGTGTGCGCATAGCTGGTGCGGTCGATGGCCTTCTGCAAGGCCAGGCGCACCTGACGGTCGCCGAGCAGGCGGTCGTTGCGGGTGTTGGGGTACAGGTTGAGCGCCGGGCCTGGCAGCGAGCGGCTCTGGATGGTCGCGCCTTTTGCCTGGAACAGCTTCAGGTCAACTTCGGAGAACGGGTTGCGCGGCCAGAGGATGTCGGCCTTGCCCTGCAGGAACAGGCCGTTGCGCACGCTTTCTTCGGGGATGTAGGTGATCTCCACGCGGTCGAGGTGGGCCGCGCCGGGGTTTTTGACGTTGGCCGAGGCCCAGGCGTAGTCCGCCCGCTTGACCAGGCTCGCGCCGACTTCCGGGGTGTAGTGTTCGAGGGTGAACGGGCCGGTGCCAATGATCTTGCCCAGCGAACGCTCCTGGGCGCTGAGCGCGTAGGAGGCGGGGGCGAGGATGGCCAGGTTGGTGGTGGAGGTGGCCTGCAGGAAGCCGGCGTTGGGGCGCGACAGCACCAGGCGTACGGTGAACGGGTCGACCACTTCGGCATGGTCGTAGCCTGCCAGGTAGGTGGCGCCAAAGGTGGCGGGCAGTTGCGTGGCGAAGGCCTTGTTGCTGTCGAAGGCGGTTTTCACGGCTTGGGCGTCGAAGCGCTCGCCATTGCTGAAGGTGACGTCCTGGCGCAGGTGGAAGGTGTATTGCAGCGCGTCGTCGCTGACCTCCCAGCTTTTCGCCAGCCAAGGGATGATACGGCCTGTGGCCGGGTCCTGGTCGGTGAGCGATTCGGCGACGTTGCGCAGCAATACACGGTGCTCCAGCCAGTAGACCTGGAACGGGTCGACGCTGACCAGCGTGGTGTTGTCGCCCCAGAAGGCGATGTTCAGGGTTTTGCTGGTGCTTTCTTCGCTGGAAGGGGAGCAGCCGGCGAGTGTGAAGGCCAGGGTGGCGCAGGCCAGCAGGTTTCTGGCCAGGTGGAATGGGGGCATTGGGTGATCCTTGCGTGATAGTGATTTTGCCTGTGCTGGCCTCTTCGCGGGCACGCCCGCTCCCACAGGTACTGCATGCATTTCAAGATCGGTGCGATCCCTGTGGGAGCGGGCGTGCCCGCGAAGAGGCCGGTACAGGCCAAAGAAAACCTGTCAGTTCTGGTAATCCAGCCCCTCCCGATCCAGCTGCCGGATCAGTGCATCCCAATGCCGCTGAATACCTTCACCCAATCCATCGGAAAACCGCTTGGACTGCTCATGCACCTTGGCAATCGCCGCCGGCGCCGCATGCAGCAACTGGTCATTGCCCCCGGCCTGCGCCGCCATCTGGATGTTGCAGGCGCGCTCCAGCCCGTGCAGTTCGCGGAAGGCATGCTCCACGCTGACACCCCCGGTCAGCAGCCCGTGATTGCGCAAGATCAAGATGTTGCTGTCACCCAGGTTGGCCACCAGCCGTTGCTGTTCGTCCAGGTCCAGGGCGACGCCTTCGTAGTCGTGGTACACCACGCGGCTGTAGTACGCCAAGGCGTGCTGCGAGATCGGCAGCAGGCCATCGCGCTGGGCCGACACTGCGGCGCCATCGCGGGTGTGGGTGTGCAGCACGGCCTTGAGGTCGTGCCGGGCGCGGTGGATGGCGCTGTGAATGACATAGCCTGCCTGGTTGATGCCCAGGCCCAGCGGGTCGTCGATGATGGTGCCGTCCACATCCACCTTCACCAGGTTGGACGCGGTGATCTCGTCGAACAGCAGGCCGAAGGCATTGATCAGGAAGTGCTCGTCAGGCCCCGGTACGCGTGCCGAAAAATGTGTGTAGATGTGGTCGGTCCAGCGGAACAGTGCGGCCAGGCGGTAGGCCGCCGCCAGCTTTACCCGCACCTCCCATTCCTCGGCGCTGACCCGTTGGCGCACAGTGTTTTCCTGGGGGGTGACGATAGACAGTGCAGTCATGGTGTTCTCCAAAATGTGTGGTTCAGTAGCCGCGCTGGGTGTCGACCAGGTTGTGCAGGGGCGCCTGCTCGCGGTAACGGGCGAAATTGTCGAGAAAGGCTTCGAGCAGGGCTGGGTAGCCATCCTCGGAAATGGCTGAGGTGTGCGGCGACAGGAATACCCGTGGGTGGTGGTACAGCGGGTGGCCTGCCGGCAGCGGTTCGGGCTCGGTGACATCGAGGCTGGCGCGGCCGATCAGCCCGCTGTCCAGGGCATCGAGCAGGGCGTCCTGGTCCAGCAGGCCGCCACGGGCGATGTTGACCAGGTGCAGCCCGGGCTTGGCCTGGGCCAGTACCTGGCGGTCGATCAGGCCACGGGTCGCGGGGGTGAGCGGGGCGGCGATGACCAGGTGATCGCTGCCGGCAAACAGCTGCTGCAGGTTGTCGACGCGCCGCACGCCCGGCACCTCGGCAATGGGCTGGCCTGGGCGGTTCAGCGCCAGTACCGGCATGCCCAGGGCGCTTGCCTTGCGTGCCAGGCTCTGGCCGATGCTGCCGAAGCCGAAGATGCCCAAGGTGCGGCCACGTACGGGGGCCAACGGCGTCAGGCGCCAGTCGGCATCTTTTACCCACAGGCCCGGCAATTGCTTGGCAGCGGCGAACACCAGCGCCAGGGCAAACTCGGCCACCTGCTCGGCATTGGCGCCGCGGCCGCTGGTGACCGGCGGGCCCTGGAACACCCAGTCGGGGTAGAAGTCGATGCCCGAAGAAACCACCTGCACCCAGCGCAACGACCACGGCCAGCCGGCTGGCGGGGTGTCTACGCGGTTACCGCGTACGTTGATAGGGCGCACGATGAACACGTCGGCGGGGACATCCAGCTGCAACTGGCCCGGGGCGATATCGATCACCTCATGGTCGGGCAGTTGATCGCGCAGGTATTGGTTGGCCGGTGCGTCCAGTTGGCTGGCGATGATCGAATGGCTCATGCCGCCACCTCCGTCAGTGCAGCGCGGCCGACATGGCCGAGCACCACGTCGTCCTGAGGGGTGTGGATGCGGCTGCACAGCACATCACGGTAGTGCCGCTCCAGCGGGTTGCGCCGCGACAGGCCAGGGTTGCCGGCAGCCTCGATGGCCAGCTCTACGGCCTGGATGGCGTTGCGGCTGACCAGGTGCTTGAGCTGCCCGGCATGGCGCGGATCGACCTGTCCGGTCACAGCCGCGTTCAGCAGGCTCTGGTTGGCGAACAGCAACGTGTCGATACGCCCGACCACGTCCTGGAAACGCGGCAGGCTGGCCAGCGGTGCACCCAGGTTGGACGGCACCCGCTGGTTCAGGAACTGCACCAGCCAGTCGCGTGCGGCCTGGGCCACACCGTCGTAAAGCGCCGGGAGCAGCACTGCCATCCACAGCAGGCCGGTGCTGTCGAGTTCGGGGCGTGGTGCGCTGGCCGGGCTGACGCTGACGGCATGATCGAGCGGGATCAGCACCTCGTCGAACTGCACCTCATGGCTGCAGGTCGCGCGCATGCCCAGGTGGTCCCAGTCTTCGACGATACGAATGCCCGGGGTGTCCTTGTGCACCAGGAAGCCGCCCACCAGTGGGTCCTGGTCGTCGCTGCGGGCCCATACCAGGTACCAGGTCAGGCCATGGCTGCCGGTGGAGTAGATCTTGCGCCCGGACAACCGCCAGCCTTCGGCAGTGCGCCGGGCAAGGGTGGCCGGCAGGCCGCCGCGGGCGGGGGTGCCCAGTTCCGGTTCGACGCGAAATGCGTTGATCAGCGCGCCGTCGGCCACTGCGGTGCGGGCCACTTGCAGGCGCAGGTGCTCAGGCCAGCGGGCTTCGTCCTGCAGGCGAAAGTGCTGCAGGTACTGCATCATCAGGATCAGGGCGGTCGACGGGCAACCTTTGCCGACGGCAGCAATGACCTGGCGTGCACTGGCCAGGTCGGCACCGCCGCCGCCCAGGGCGCGGGGCACCGTGAAACCCAGCAGGCCATGGCGGTGCAGCAGGCTGAAGTTGTCGGCGGGGAATTGACCGCTGCGGTCGTAGCGTTCTGCGTTGGCGGCCAGGGCCTGGGTGAGTTCGGCAAGTACGCTGGCGGAAGGGGGGTGACTCATGGGTATTCATCCCTGGAACACGGTGGGTTTCTAAGACCGTATTCGTATGGATGAGCGCTGTAAAAGTCTTTTTAGTTCTATGCTAATTATTAGTTGTAAGAATTACATTTATAAATCTTTATGCGTATTGGTTATTTTAAAGGAATTGGGCGATTGGGGCTGCTGCGCAGCCCTTTCGCGACGCAAGGCCGCTCCCACAGGGAACTGTGCTCCGCTGCAGCTCAACCACAGAGCTGCTGGCCAGCCACACGGCCGAACAGCTCGACGGGCTCCTGCAAGTTGCCCAGGTAGCGCGGGTGGAACAGCCACAGGTCCACCTGCGGTTTGAAGTCCGTCACATTGACCACGTCCAGCGCATCCCGATGGCGGCTGTTCTGCAACAACGGTTCGGGCACCAGCCCGAGCCCCTGCCCATTGGCCACCAGGCCCAGTTGCAACTCGGTACCAAAGGTCTCCAGGTTGATCGACAGGCTCAGCCCTTGTTCGCTCAGGGCACGCTGCAGCCCGGCGCGGAAGCCGCAACCATCGGGGTTGAGCACCCAGCCGCGGGTGTAGCAGTCTTTCAGCTTGAGGCTGCGCTTGCCGCTACTGCCCTTGGCCGCCACCACCCGTAGCGGCATGCGTGCAATCGACTGGCTGGCAATGCCCTCGGGGAAGATCTTGCCCGGTGGGAACAGGGCGGCGGCGGCATCCAGTTCGCCGTTTTCCATGCGGGCGATCAGGCTGCTGCCCCAGCCGCTGGTAACCTGTGTGCGCAGGTCCGGGTAGGTTTCACGGATTTGTGCCAAGGCATCGAGCAGCACCACATCGCCCAGGGTTTGCGGAACGCCCAGGCGCAGGGTGCCGGATGGGGCACCGTCGTTGGCCACCAGTTCGCGCAACGAGTCGATCTCACGCAGTATCGCCTTGCACTGCTCGTACACCCGCAGGCCCATGGGGGTGGGCTTCAGGGGTTTGGTGTTGCGGTCGAGCAAGGTGGCGCCCAGGTCTTCTTCGAAGTTCTGCACCCGGCGGGTGATGGCCGGCTGGGTCAGTTGCAACGCCTCGGCGGCGAGGTTGGTCGACTGGCAACGGATGACGGCCACGAAGGCGTCCATGTCATCGATTTTCATATACGGCGCTCACATAGTGGGGCGGTGGGACATACCGGGAGAGCATAATCCCGGATCCGCCTGTTGTCACAGGGAATGGCGCATAGTTCAGGCGCTGCTCCCCTGGCGATTACCCCCCTTGCGTCCCGCTTTTAAAGCGAAAGCGAAACAAATGCTAAAGGTTGTAGGGGTTGTCTGTAGGAACAATTACCGGTGATGGTAGGGTATTTCCTATTCGATTCCGAGCTCTGGACATAGCGTAAATCAGCGACCACCTTGACCGGCAATAGTCTCTCCGGTGTGGGGTTCTGCAATGTCCAAACCGCTTGCCTTGTTCATCAACCACAGCCAGCACAAGCTCGAAGTCCCTGGCCTGAATGCGCTACTGGACGTGCTCGCCTTCGAAGGCGACGAGCGCCTGAGCCAGCCGTTCAAGTACCGCGTGGAGTTCACCTCGACCACGCAGGACAT
>NZ_JBIBGE010000043.1:0-50359 GCF_042956345.1 Pseudomonas sp. NPDC008258 | reverse complement strand
AACAAGGCGGTCGCGCGCGCATGGCACAGGCGTAACTGGCCCGAAACAAATGTAGGAGCGAGCTTGCTCGCGATGCGCCGCGCGGGCGGCGCTCGATCTCACAGGCGCCCCATACCTTATGCCTGACGCCTCGCAGCCACAAACCCGCTCCGCCGCCCGACAAACGCGAGCACCCAGGCCAATGCGATCAACACCAGTACCACCCCGCCAAAGCCTTCCACCCCTACCCCGCCCAGCAGCAATCCGCCAATGATCCCGCCCAGGGCAATAGCGCTGTTCCATACCGTCACCAACATCGATTGCGCCACATCACCGCCCTCGCCCGCCGCATCGGCACAAGCCGTCTGCAGCAGGGTCGGTGCACCACCGTAGGTCAAACCCCACAAGGCAATGCTCACATACATCCACCACGAAGATGCCTGCCCCAATGCCAGTGTCGCCAAGGCAAAACCGGCCAGGCTCAACAACACCAGCTTGCGCAAATGACGGTCGACCAGCGCCCCCACCAGACCGATGCCGGCCAGCGCCGACAGGCCAAATACCATCAACACCGGACCAATGTCCGCAGCCATGCCGGCCGCCGCCAGCAGCGGCACAATGTAGGTGTAGAGAATGTTGTGGCCAAGAATCCAGCTCAGGATCACCAGCAACACGACCAACACCCCCGGCGTGCGCAGCACCTGCATGGCCGCCGGGCGCTTGCCGGCAGCATGCCCCGGGTACTCAGGCACCGAGCGCAGCACCCACACCACCAGCAGCAACGCCACCAAAGTGACCACCACAAACGTTGCACGCCAGCCCAGCCCTGCGCCCAACCAGGTGGCGATGGGCAGCCCGAGCGACAAGGCAATCGGCTGGCCAAGCATGGCCAACGCCATGGCCCGGCCCTGCTGGGCTACCGGCACCATGCGCCGGGCGTGCCCGGCGATCAGGCCCCAGGCCAGCCCGGCTGCCGCACCGGTGAAAAAACGCAGCACCAGGGTCAGGCCGTTGGAGGTCGACAAGGCCGTCAGCCCGTTGAACAACACGAAGCCGACGATCGCCAGCAACAGCGCCTTGCGGCGATACCAACCCTGGGTCAGGGTCACCAGCGGGATTGCCGTCAACAAGGAGCCCAGCGCATAGGCCGTGACCCATTGCCCCGCCATTGCCTGACTGATGTGCATGCCGTCGGCGATCTGGTCGAGCAAGCCTGCCGGCAGGGTTTCGCTGAGGATGGCGATGAAGCCGGTCATGGCCAGCGCCAGTAGCCCGCTGAGAGGCAGGCGTTCGCTGCTGGCGCTCAGCAACGGTGCGGAGGATGTCTGGGACATTGCAAATGCCTTGAGTAGGAAACGAGGCAAACAGTCTGCAAGCTACGGCCATTGCGGAAAAAGACGGTTACAATGCCATTCACCTCGGACACTTATGTCCGCAATCGGGAATGCAGCATGGACAGCCTCAGCGGCTTCGTGGTCTTCAATCGGGTGGCCGAAACCCGCAGCTTCGTCGCCGCTGGCCAGTCGTTGGGCATCAGTGCCTCGGCCGTGGGCAAACGCGTGGCACGGCTGGAAAACCGCCTGGGTGTGCGCCTGTTCCACCGCAGCACGCGCAGCATCACCCTCACTGCCGAGGGCACGCTGTTCCTTGAGCGCAGCAGGCGCATCCTGGCGGAAATCGAGGCCACCGAGCAGGAACTGTCGCAGGCCAGCGAAACCCCACGTGGCCGCCTGCGCGTGAGCATGCCGCAAGTCACCGGGCTGGTGATGCCGGCGCTGGCCGAGTTCATGGCGCTGTACCCGCAGGTGGAGCTGGACCTGGACTTTTCCGACCGTATTGTGGATATCGTTGGCGAAGGCTTTGATGTGGTAATGCGCGGCGGGCAGCCGGTGGATTCGCGGCTCAACGCCAAGTTTCTAGGGCACTTCCAGCACCGCCTGGTGGCCTCGCCGGAGTACCTGCGCGAACGCGGCACGCCCCTGCACCCGCGCGATCTGGCGGCGCACACCTGCCTGCATTACCGCTTCCCCAGCAACGGCAAGCTGGAAACCTGGCCGCTGCGCCAGGAGCACCCCGATCAAGCCTACGACATCCCCATTTCGATGGTATGCAACCATGTCGAGACGCGCGTCTGCTTTGCCGTCAACCACCGCGGCATCACCTGCCTGCCCGACTTCACCGTGCGCCGCGAACTGGGCAATGGCGCGCTGGTCACCGTACTCGACAGTTTCATGGAGCGGCGCGGCAGCTTCTATCTGCTGTGGCCGTCCGGGCGGCAGATGCCGCCGAAGTTGCGGGTGTTCATCGACTTCATGCTCGAACGGGTGTTCAACCGTACAGGTAGTTGATGTCCTTGTAGGCCAGCGGTGGTACCTGGCCAAGCAGGAAGTCGCGCAGCTTGTGCATCTGCCGCGCCTTGGGGCTGGCCTTGAGCCAGGTCATGTAGTAGCCGTCGCCGGTGGCCACCGCGTGCTTGAACGGCGTAACCAGCCGCCCGGCCGCCAGGTCGGCACTGGCAAGGACCAGGTCGACCACTGAAATACCCAAGCCTTGCTGGGCAGCGGAAATGCCCTGGTCGAGGGTGTCGAACACCTGCCCCTGGTCGATGCTGATGTCCAGCGCATCCATGCGTGCCAGCCAGCGCCGCCAATCACGCCGGTCGGGGGACGGGTGCAGGAACTCGCATTGGGTCAGGTCGGCCAGTTCGGGTTGCACTTGCGACATGTAATCGGGGTGGCACACCGGGATCAGCCATTCATCGAACAGCTTGAAGCTTTCGATATCAGCAGGGAAACGCCCGCTGGCCAACAGGATGGCGCAGTCGTAGGGCTCGGAATAGAAGTCCACGGTGTCGATGTCCATCCACACGCTGGACAGCTGCACGCTGCAGTTGTCATCGGCCTTCTTGAACGCATCCAGCGCCCGCAGCAGCCAGCGCACCGTGAGCGTGGACGGGGCTTTCAGGCGCAGGCCATAGCGGTCCTGACGCAGCAATGCGCAGGCATTTTCGATGATCTTGAAGCCAATCTTGAGCTCTTGCGCCAGTAGCCGGCCATGCTCGGTCAGGCTGAGCTTGGGCCCACGGCGTTCAAACAGGTCACAGCCGAACATGGCCTCAAGCGTCTTGATGTGATGGCTGACGGCCCCTTGGGTCAGGGCCAGTTCCTCTGCCGCACGGGTAAAAGAACCATAGCGAGAGGCCACCTCAAAGGCACGCAGGGCGTGCAAGGCCTGAATCCGTTCCGACATGGCGGCGTCCCGAGCATGAGTAAGACTAATAGTAGGTCATAGTTCCACGCGTTTTACAACGTCGGGAGCGTTTCGGAAAATGCAGGTAAATATCAAACATAACCAAGATCCTGCCTGCATGTGACTGGAACGTTCACTTAATTAACGCCTGGGGAAATCATGTTTACGGGATATGGAAATTGCTATCGCCTGGATGCGCTGGAGCTAACTGCTGAACATGACCGCAATCTGCAACACTGGACTTACACAACCATAGAACATTTTCGCAGTATCCTTGCCAACCCCGACTTCCCCTGCCTGTTCGGCCGCAAGGCAGTCAACGGCCAAACCTGCCACATACTTTTCGCCCGCGCCGAGCAACTGGCCGATGACATCGCCCAGGGCCTGGCCGACTACGTGCGCACCATCGCCCCGATAGCGCCCAAGCAGCGCATCGGCAGCCCGCTGGTGGTGTTTCTCGAAACCGCCGCCGACTACACCTTGGCCGAACAGCAGGCACTGGCCTGGAAAGTGCTGCGTGGCGTGCATGCACGCGACCCGCATCCATGGCCGCAGGGCATCCCGACCGACCCCGACGACAATGGCTGGTCGTTCTGCTATGCCGGCATGCCGCTGTTCATCAACATGAACTTCCCCGGCCACCAGCAGATGAAAAGCCGCAACCTGGGGCACCACATCACGTTCGTTATCAACCCGCGGGAAAACTTCGACGAAGTGGCCAACGCCAACACCGAGAGTGGCAAGCGAATCCGCGAGCGCATCCGCGAGCGCGTGCACCACTACAACGACGGCGTCGTGCCCGACACCCTTGGCTTCTTCGGCGATACCGACAACTACGAATGGAAGCAGTACCAACTGCAGGAGGCAGGCTCGCTCAACCCGTCACGCTGCCCGTTCCACGCCCATACCGCACACCAGCCGACACCCGACTTACTGATCGAGAACTGACCGTGAATACCGCACTCACCGCCACCTATGCCCTCACCGTCCTGCTGCTCATCGCCACCCCCGGCCCGGTGGTGGCGCTGATCGTCAACACCGCGGCCGCCTCCGGCTCGCGCAAGGCCATGTTCACCGCCGTTGGTACCAACTGGGCGTCACTGGTGCTGATCGGCGCTGCAGCCTGGATCATCCTCACCAGCGCCGCCATCGACAAGGCCTGGCTCAGCGCCATGAGCCTGCTCGGGTGCCTGTTCATCGGCTACATCGCCGTGGGCACGCTCAGGGACGCCCTCAAGGCGCCTACCCCGCAAGCCGCGAACGAAGCCCCCAAGGCTGGCCGGGGTGGGCTGATGCAAGGCTTCATGGTGGGCATATCCAACCCCAAGGACATCATTTTCTTCATCGCCTTCTTCCCGCAGTTCATCCAGATCACCGAGTCGTTCGGCAAAAGCATGGTGGTGCTGTCGCTGCTGTGGGTTGCCATCGATTTCGCCGTGCTCAGCCTGTACATCTTTGCCATCGGCAAGATTGCGTCGCAGCGCAGCAATCGCGTCATCAGCCTGGCCTCGGGCGTTGCCCTGATACTGATCGCTGCCGGCGGCCTGCTGTACAACCTCAAGGAACTGGCGGCCTGAACGTGAAGCGTAAGCGAAGGAGAGAGCATGACCGCGATTGACACGAGCCCGGCTCCTTCGCCGTTGCAACAGGACTACCAGCGCTTTCTGCTGCTAGGCAGCCGGCGTGCCCCCCACACCCTGCGCGTGCATGAAACCGGCTACCGGTCCGGCACCATCAACACCGATGCCCTGGGTTTGCGCTACAGCCATTGTGCCGGCAAACGCTTTTCGGCGGCCGAACGCGGCGGCGCCTCACGTATCAACTTGCTGGTCGGCGGCTCCACGGCCTTGGGTATCGGCGCCAGTTCCGATGAACACACGGTAGCCTCGCACCTGTCGATGCTCACCGGCGAGGTCTGGCTGAGCCTGGCCGGTTGCGGGCTCAATGCCAGCCAGGAGCTGCTGATGTTCCTGACCCACCAGCACCGCCTTGGCCAACTCGGTCACGTGGTAGTGCTCAGCGGCCTCAACAGCCTGGCCCACGAAGCCCTGTGCGAGGTGCTTGCCAGCCCCAGCGATCCGCAGCAGGCCAAGGCCTATCAGGATTTCCTCAACAGTTTCAGCGAAGGCATGCAGCCTGCCGCGCCACCCCCACGGCAATCGCTGTGGCGGCGCATCGGCAAGGCCCTGGCCACGCCCCCGGCCGAGCCCCCGGCCAATTGGCCGCTGTCGCCCCCGGAAAAGCGCCTGGCCCGCGCTGCCGACACCATAGGCCGTACCTTGCGCCAATGGGACCGGCTGCTGGCAGATAGCCACGCCACCCTCACCTTCATCCTGCAACCGTTGTTGCCATGGTGCCGGGATACCCTGCCCGCCGGCGAGCAGGCCATGCTGACTGCGCTGCAGCAGCAACCCGCGCACTTCGACCGGCTGCTGGAAGGTACCTTCGACAGCCAGTTGCATTCGGCGTTTTTCCGCCGCATCAAGAGCCAGGCCGACCCGGTACCCTGCTACGACATGAACGGCATGCTCAGCAGTTCGCCGGTATTTGGCGCCGACCTGTTCATCGACCGGCTGCACCTGAACGACCTGGGTAACAATGCCTTGGCCAAAGTCATAACAGCCAAGCTTGGCCTGGCCCAGGAAAAACACACCCAGCGCAAGGTCACGCCGATCAAGCTCGTCTGACAGTTGCCGAGTGGTCTTCCGGCCGGCTCCTTGGGTGGCTAGAATAGGCAGTCGTTCCGATTTGCCCGAGGCGTACGCTTGACCGCCATTAACATCGAAGCCGTCCATTCTTGCCTGGCCGCCCAAGGGGCCTGGCTGTGAGCCGCATGCGACGCCTGCCCACGCTGTTGGTCGCCCTGATGCCGCTGGCTGCGCATGCGCTTGAGGTGCGTATCGACCCTCATGCCGACCTGCTCTACCGCCAGGCCTTGCCCCTGCTGGAGCAAGCCGATAACCAGGGCGACGATGCCGGCATGCTGCGCACCGTTGTGGGCAGCGACCCCGAGCTTAATCGCCAGGGCCAGGCCATGGCCCACACCCTGCCAACAGCGGTCGCCCTGCTGAAAAAATCGGTAGAACTGGGCCACCCGGTCGCGCAGTACCGCCTGGCGCTGTATTACATGACGTATCTGCCTGCCGCGCAAATTCCAGATGCTGCCTGCCCATTGCTCGAAGCCAGCCTGAAGCAGGGCTTTGCCGCCCCCGCGCCCGCCATCGCCACCTGGTGCCGGCCCTACAACACCAGCAGCGAGTACCGCGCAGCGCTGGAGGCCATCCCCAGCATGGCCACCGTGTACGCCCCCTATTACCCGCAACCCGCAACCCGCCTGGCCTGCAGCCGCAGCCGACCGCAAGGCCTGGACATGCTGTGGGGGCGCCAGCGCGACTACCAGGCCGAGGTCTACCGCCTGCTCGGCGACCTGGACCCACAGCACCGCCCCAGCCTGTTGCAGAAAGCCGTGGAGATCAACGGCTGCGTGACGGCGCAACAGCGCCTGAGCAGTCATCCATAATCCTCGGCCAGACGCGGCCCCACTGGGGCTTGTGTCTGCCTTGAAATCGAAGCCGGTCAGCAAGATCGTTCAAGCCATCCCCCTGCCCCGTCTGGCATGCTGCTCTGCCTCGTACACGCATTGCAGCCATCATGCCCCACATTGCTCGTCAAGCCTTCCTCCACGGCGCCATCGCCATCATGCCGTTGTCCCTCGCCGTCGCCCCATGGGGCCTGCTGGCGGGCTCCATGGCCATCGAGGCCAACCTCAGTGCCTGGCAGGGGCAAGGCCTATCGGCCATCGTCTTCGCCGGTGCCGCACAGCTGGTCGCGATCGGCATGCTCAAGGGCGGCGCCAACCTGGCGTCGATCCTGCTCACCACCCTGCTGCTGACCTCACAGCACCTGCTTTATGGCCTGTCGATGCGCCCGGTGTTGTCCAGCCAGCCGCTGCGCTGGCGCCTGGGCCTGGGTTTTCTGCTCACCGACGAGTTCTTTGCCCTGACCAGCCAGTACGACCAGCAGCAATTCAACCGCTGGTACGCTTTGGGGGTGGGCCTGACGTTCTACGTCGCCTGGAACCTGTTCACCCTGGCCGGCATCCTGCTGGGCCAGAACATTCCCCACCTGGACCAGTTCGGCCTGGACTTTTCCATCGTCGCCACCTTCGTCGCCCTGATCGCACCGCTGGTGCGCAACCTGCCCACGGTTGTCTGCGTAGCCGTGTCGCTGTTCTGCTCGGTGCTGTTCAGCCACTGGCACTGGGAAACCGCCCTGGTGGCCGCAGGCCTGCTGGGCATGGGCGCCGGGTTCATCTGCCAGAAATTTGCCGGAGCCCGAGCATGACCTGGATCCTGATTTTCGCCATGGGCGCCATCGTGTTCCTCAACCGCTATGCATTCCTGGAGCCGCGCCTGCCCCTGCGCCTTAGCTCCAACGCCCGGCAGTTTCTTGGCTTTGCCGTGCCCGGCATGCTCACCGCCATCTGCGGCCCGATCATCTTCATGCCCGACCACCAGTTGAACCTGAGCCTGCTCAACCCTTACCTGCTGGGTTCACTGGTGGCCATCGCCCTGGTGCTGTTGACCCGTAGCGTATTGCTGAGCATGCTGGTGAGCATGTTGATCTTCTTCTTCCTGCGCAGCTGGCTGGCATGACCACGCCCCTGCGCGAGCAGACACACCTCTGGCAGGCGCCGGCCCTTGGCGACGTCGAGATGCTGCATGCGCGTTATTTCCAGCAGCGTTTCGCCCCGCATGTGCACGAAGGCTACGTGTTCACCGTGATCGAATCGGGCGCCCAACGTTTTTGGCACCGCGGTAGCGAGCACCTGGCACCGGTCGGCAGCATGGTGCTGATCAACCCCGACGAGCTGCATACCGGCGCCACGGCCCATGAAGCGGGCTGGCGCTATCGCGGCTTCTATCCCGAGCACGAGCGGGTAACCGGCGTGCTGGACGAACTGGAGCTGGGCCGCCACGGCATGCCCAGCTTCAAGGACAGCGTAATCCACGACCCTGCCCTGGCCCTCGCCTTCAGCCAGCTGCACCAGCTGTCCGAAGCCGGCGCCAGCGCGCTACAGCAGCAAACTGCCTGGCGCCAGGCGGTACTGGCCCTGGTGCAACGGCACGGGCAATGCGCCGAACCCTTGGCCCCCGGCCACGAACCCCTGGCCGTGGCCCGCGCCCGCGAACTGCTGGAAAGCCAGCTGGCCGACCCGCCCTCGCTCGAAGCGCTGGCGGCGGCCGTCAACCTGTCGCCGTTCCACTTCGCCCGGGTGTTCCGCCAGGCCACCGGCCTGCCGCCGCACGCCTGGCTGAAGCAACGCCGCCTGGCCCGCGCACGGGAGATGCTGAAGAGCGGCCTGGTTGCTTCGGAGGTGGCCTTCGACCTTGGTTTTGCCGACCAGAGCCATTTGAGCCGGCAGTTCAAGCAAGCCTACGGGGTGACGCCGGGGGCGTATCGGCAGGCATGCGTTCAATCTGTTTAGCCCGCCAACAACGACGCGCTATGCACGGTTGTCTGTATCCAGGGCACGCCCCCTCAGGTTCCAGCGCACTGGCGCGATAAACAACATGAACGTCATCCATATCAAGGTGGCTGGCCCAGCAAGCAAGAAGACCAGGCTGGCAACCAACCCTGAAACGGCATCCCCAAGGACGGCGGTGAAGTAATAAAGGGAGAAGTTTCTGCCAACCTCATCCTCATTTGACAAGTACTGAATATTAGTCACGATGGCGATATCTACAAACGCGCCAATAAAGCCGACCAGGAACAGCACTAGCAAAAAAAGCCAATTATTGAACTGCAACGCCACTGCTGCTGCAAAAAACAGTGCGCCGTACAGCACCCAGTAACGCAGTACCAAACGTGCGGTCGTGCGCGGATTGAAGCGTGTATAGAGCATCCCTCCCATCACGGTACCTGCTGCCAGCAGTGAGAATACGTAACCCACTGCCGCCTCTGAGTCGAAGTTTTCCAGCACCGAAGCCGGAAGAATGAAACGAATCACCGAGGTGGCGAACATCGCGCATAGTGTAGTACAGCCAATAACCGCAAACAGCGGTGCATTGCCGGCCCTGAGCTGACCTACACTGCGTACCGTATCGCGAATAAGAGCGCCCCCATCGAATGGCTGTCGAGCGGCTCGCCGGGCCGGCCCCAGCGTCGAAATGAAAATGACAGACAACACCAGGCATATTGCAAAGAACAAGAAGGTTGCATCGCGAGACAAGAACAGTGCGCAGGCCGAGAACACCAGCGGCCCCAAAATCGAGGCAACATCTTCGATCACCTGAATACCGCTGTTGACCGAAGCTAACTGGTCCTTTTCTACAAGGTCCGGAAAGTACGCGCGAAACGTAGGCGCATAAAGGCACTCAAGCGCCGTCATGACCATTGCAAAGCCCACCAACACTGGAAACGCTGGCGTGAACAGACTGAACAGGGCAAAGAACGCCAGCGCCAGCATGCATTTAACCAACTCGACCACAAACAGTGTTCGTTTTTTGTTTGTGTTATCTGCCAGCCAGCCGCCTAAGGGAGAAAACAGCATACACGGCAAGTAACGAAAAAAGTAAGCGATGCCAATCAGCAGCAAATCCGCATCGCTCAGTAAAACGATGCTCACGGCGAATGCCGCTTCAAAGGCAAACTCACCGCATTTGGAAAACCAATAGCTCAACGAAAGCGAGCGCGTTCCAGAGTTGAGAAGTAACGCTTGCATTGGGCGTTATTACCTTCAGTCAGCGTGAATAGATCCATTCAATCTAAAACCTAGCCACGACTAAACTCAACGCCAAAGTTGTAACAATACCGACACTGTCAGTGCAGGTATCAAGTAACTTTCTGTTACTTGAGGTGCTAGCTTTTCGCCTGGTCAGCGCCACCTGCAAACGCAACAAGAGCCCCGCCAACCCTCTGCTACACTGACAAGGCTGAATTGGAGGATCCTGCCATGTCCGAAAGAGAGCTCACCACCCTCCTGTCGCTGATGAACCAGCGCCAGGCCTGCCTGAGCAGTGCCTGCAAGGAGATTGCCGACTGGATCGACCGGCAGGGCGATGTGCCCGCTGCCGGCAAGATTCGCGCAAGCCTGAAGGCGCTGGAGGCCGATGAGGCCCAGGTGCGAAAGACCCTCACCTCGCTGACCCTCGACAGGCCGCTGCCGCGCTTTCGTAGCTGAAAGCCGCAGCTGAAAAAGCAAAGGGCCGCTACATGCGGCCCCTTGGTCTGTCAGTGTTTCATGTGCATGTGGTCATGCCCACCGCCGGCTTCGGCGTTGAGCGCACGTACTTCAGCTTGCACGTCGAGGGTTTCCTTGGCCCCTTTGGCATCCTCGATGGTCAGGGTCAGCGGTACTTTCTCGCCTTCCTTCACCTGATTGTTCAGGCCCATCAACATCACATGCAGGCCATTCGGGTCCAGGGTCACGGCTTTGCCGGCCGGCAACTCGACGGCCTTGACCTCACGCATGCCCATCACGTCGCCGTTCATGGTCATCTCGTGCACCTGCACGCTCCTGGCCACCGGCGAAGCCACGCTCACCAGCTTGCTGTCGCTGCTGGCGGTCAGGGTCATGAAGGCACCGGTGGACTGCTGGTGCGGCACGCTGGCACGCACCCAGGCATCGCTCACGGTGGTCTGGGCCAGAGCTGGCAGGGCCAGGCCCATCAGTACCAGGGCAGCCAGGCCACGTTTGATCGGTTGCATCGACATTCAGCAGATCTCCATCAGGGTGACCAGGTCTTCGGCACATTCCTTGGCGTTCAGGGAATGGCCCAGGCTCAGGCGCAGGGTGCCACGTGTATCGTAGACGTAGCTGGTGGACGAGTGAGAGATGGTGTAGGTGTCGCCGGCCGGAACCTTTTCGTAGAACACCTTGAACTCCTTGGCCACCGCCGCGATTTCCTCGGGGGTACCTGTGAGTGCGGTGAACGTGGGGTCGAAGGCTTTGACGTAGGCATCGAGCACTTCGGGCGTGTCACGCTCCGGGTCCAGGGTGATGAACACCACCTGGAACAGGTCACGGTCACGGCCTTTGAGCAGTTTGCGGATCTGGGCCGCACGCGCCAGGGTGGTCGGGCAAACGGCCGGGCACTGGGTAAAGCCGAAGAACACCATCGGCATGCTGCCGTAGAAGCTCGACAGGGTGCGCACGTTACCTTGCGGGTCTTTGAGGCTGAACTTGCGACCGAGGATTTCGTTGCTCATGTTCTTGCCGTACTTGAACTCGAGCCCCCGGGCCGGGCTACAGCCTGCCAGCAGGCCAAGCCCGAGAACGCCCATCCCGGCGACAACTGCGCGCCGGGTATATAGATCATTCATGAAACCATCCTTTACAGGGAAGGTGCCGGCCCTCGGGACGGGCTGGCTGAAAAACCGGGGCATTCTGGCATGACACCCCAAGGGGTTCTACCCGACCAAGGCGGGGAAGGCCTGCAGCCCTTTGAATACGGGCTGCGGCCTGTTGTCGCAGGGGTTGAAACAGTAACAGTTTGTTGCTAAGGCATCAGTAGTAGGCGTTTTCTTTCTGAGTGTGGTCAGTCACGTCACGCACGCCTTTCAACTCGGGAATACGCTCGAGCAGGGTACGCTCGATGCCTTCCTTCAGGGTCACGTCGGCCTGGCCGCAGCCTTGGCAACCGCCCCCAAACTGCAGCACGGCGATGCCGTCATCGACCACGTCCACCAGGCTGACCTGGCCGCCGTGGCTGGCCAGGCCGGGGTTGATCTCGGTCTGCAGGTAGTAGTTGATGCGCTCGTTGATCGGGCTGTCTTCGTTGACCATCGGCACCTTGGCGTTCGGCGCCTTGATGGTCAGCTGGCCACCCATGCGGTCGGTGGCGTAGTCGACCAGTGCGTCTTCCAGGAACGGTACGCTGACCGCGTCCAGGTAAGCGGTGAAGCTCTTCAGACCCACAGCGGTGTCGTCAGGCTTCTCTTCGCCCGGCTTGCAGTAGGCAATGCACGTCTCTGCGTACTGGGTGCCCGGCTGGGTGATGAAAATACGAATGCCGATGCCAGGCGTATTCTGCTTGGAGAGCAGATCGGCCAGGTAGTCATGGGCGGCGTCGGTAATGGTTATAGCGCTCATGTAGGTTCCTCACAGACTTGCCGCCAAGTGTACGCCAACCCGCCCATTGAACAAAGTCCTAGTATTTGACTCGGGAAAGCGCATATTCAGGTGCCCGCCCCCGTGGCGCCGCCAGCCAGGCTTGCATGCGCCGGTACAGGCCGCGCTCCAGCCACTGGTAGCTGAACCACGACATTAGTCCAATGGACGGCACGCACAGGGCAAACACCAGGTACGGATTCAAGCCCAGCCGTTCGCTGGCGAACCAGCCGGCATAAAGCACCAGCACGTGAATCAGGTAGACCGAATACGAACAGTCGCCCAACGCCTTGAGCACCTGGTTGCCTTTGAACCAGGGCTCCATGGACACAAACGCCAGCACGATCATGGCGCTTGGCAGCCCCCAGTGCAGCAGGCGTTGGGAAGCATCCAGGTGATACAGCGCATAGCCCGCCACCGCCAACAGCGCCAGTGGGATCCACAAGCCCTGCCGAATCAGGCCGCGACGGTAGATCACACCCAGGCCGATACCCAGCAGGAACTCGTAGATGATCCCGTTGTTGTAGAAGTGGCTGAGCAAGCCAAGGCGGCCCAGCACCTCGCTTGCCAACAGTAGCGCCGCTGTCATCAACAACTGCAATTGGCGATGGCGGACGAGAAATGCCAGACCGAACAACAGGTAGAAGAACATCTCGAAATTCAGCGTCCAGCCTACGTTCAGCGTTGGGTACAGGCCATAGCCACCGGGGTTTTCCGCTGGAATGAACAGCAGCGAGAGCAACAAGTGGTGCCAATCGAATTCCTGATGCGGCATCCACTGGCTGAAGGCCAGCAGCAACGTGGCCATGAGGGCGGTATAGAACCAGTAGGCCGGGATGATGCGCAGTGCCCGGTTAAGCAGGAACTGGCGCGGCTCGACAGCTTTGTCGCGGGTCGACAGGTAGATGACCAGCCCGCTGATGACGAAAAAGATGTCGACGCCTACGGCGCCACGGTCAGTGAGCAGTTGGCCGATGGGGCCGGTGGCGTGGAAGTCGAAGAAGATCTGCATGAAGTGGTGGCCGACCACCACCCAGGCGGCGAACGCCCGCAGTGCCTGAAGCGAATACAGCATGAAATACCCTGCGCTTGGCGGTGCATTGAGGCCTTTGGGAGCGCTGTGCGCTCCATCGCCGGCAAGCCAGCTCCCACAGGGACCGCGTAAACCCGAAGGCGACGCAGGACCTGTGGGAGCTGGCTTGCCGGCGATTGGGCTGCAACGCAGCCCCCGGACCACCCACCATTTCCGACCGCAGGCTCACGGGAAAGGTCAGCCCACCCGATCAGAGGTTCTCGTAGCGGTTCATGTCCAGCACCCCCGCCTCCACCGGCTGGGTCTCCTTGATGAAGCTGTTCAGGTCATGGAAGTAGCGCCAGAACTCAGGATGACTACGGCGCACGCCCCAGCGCATGACGATGCGCTCGAACTTGGCCGCATCGTCTTTCGCATACTCCATGTCCTCGACGAACTCCGCCACATCCTGGGTCGGGACGTTGAAGATGAAGTTGGGGTAGCTGCTGAGCACGCCCGGGTACAGGGTCAGGGTATCCAGCCCCGGCTGGTAGCGGTACGCCTCACCTAACAGGAACGCCACGTTGCTGTGCGCGCGGTTGCGCAGCAGGCTGTACACCTGGCGCTGGCCGCCCTGCCCTTCGATGCGCAGCATGGTTGCCTCGGGCAACTGATTGATCACCTTCAGCCCGGCAGCCGGGCGCGACACCAGGCGGCTCAGTGATTGCTCGGCATTGCGGAACTCTTCGTTCATCTGCGGCCGTGAGCAGAATGCGCCCTGGCAGCGGTTGATCGGGTCGGGCGATGCATTCAGGCTGCCGGTGCGCTGCAACAGTTTCAGGCCGAAGTCGCGCTTGGCATGGCGCGGGTCGAGCTGGATGCCGCTCGGGGTGTCGGTGTCGATGTCTTCATAATCCATCCACATCTTCACCTTGCCACTGTTCTGGTACCAGTCGCCCAGAATCGCCTTGCGCTGGTCGGCCGGCATCAGGCGCAGGAAATTGACCTCGGCGCCGTTGCGGATCAGGTCGAAATACAGGCGCGTCTGCAACTGGTGCGACACGTTGCCGTACACATCGAAGTTGACCGCCAGTTGGTAGTAGGTGCGCTCGAACAGCGGGTAGTCGAACAGCCACATGGTCAACGGCACGTCGCCGATCAGGCCCTTGGTTACCGAAGCGCTGTCGAAGTGGCGGAAAATGCTCAGCAAGGCATTGTCGTTACCGGCCCACAGGGTGGACCAGCCCGGCGCAGGCATTTCGGCGTAGGCGTCGCGGCGCAGCTTCTCGTATTCGTTGCGCTTGTCACGGTAGGCATGCCACAGGCTCAGCACACTGCCCACGTCATCGATCTGCCCCGGCATGGCCAGCAATGGCGTTGCCTGGCCACGGTATTTGGCATCGGTGATGTAGCGGTCGAAGGCCGGCTCCTGGAACAGCGCCCAGAAGTTGTCGCGGATCACGTCGGTGGCGATCTGGCCGCGGCACACCGGGCCACGGATGAAGGTACGCACGAAGTACTCGGCGTTATCCAGCATGAACTGGTAGCGCGCAACCGCGGGGATCGCCTCGAAGGTTTCGAACGGGTTGGCCCGGTGCCGCGGGCCGTAACCTGGCAACGAAGTGGCGTGCCAGTCGCCAGCGTAGAACAGCTGCTTGACCCGCTTGAGCTTCTGCGGCCCCATCGGGTAGGTGATGTGCGTCTTGTGCACGATCACACCCTGCACCGGGATCAGCCGGTAATAGAAGTCGGTACCGGGTGGGTCATTGGGGCGGCGCGTGGCAATGATGTCGACCGGCTTGCCGCTCGGCGTGCGCGAACGCACCCACTGGAAGAAGTGCCCCTGCTCACCCCCCACGAAGTAGATGTGCGCCAGGAACAGGTGCTCGTACAGCCAGCGGCCGACCAGCGCCTCGGTGGAACCCGGGCGGTTGAGCAGCTCTTCCCAGTCGGCGATCTGCGAGGCTTCTGCAGCACTTGGCTTGATCGGCTGGTATTCCACCGGCGCACCCGCCGCCAGCCAGCGGCGCATGGTGTCATACTCCTTGTCGGTCAGCCCGGTCACCGCCAGCGGCATGCCCTCCCTGGGGTGGGCGCCGGCATAGGCGTCGAACTCATGGGGCAAGGGGCACATGTTGTTGCGGCTCAGGCCCAGCACAATCTCATCGGGTAGCTTGGCGTTGGGCGTGAGCGGGGTCTTGTGCCCCAGTTCCAGCATGCGCGCCATCAGCGCGGCCTGGCTGCCCTGGTTGTCGAGCACCGAGTAAAAGCCCTTCTTGCGCCACTGTTCTTCACTGTGGGCGTCGTAGAACAGCCGCGTGGTAGGCACCGCCTTGCTGCGCTCGCCCTGGTACACCGGGACCTTGCTGGCCCCGCGCACCGCACCCTCCGGGCTTTCCAGCTTCAGCTGGCAGGCAGCGTCATTGCAGGCGTGGCAGGCCACGCACTTCTCGGTGAAGATCGGTTGAATATCCCGGGTGTAGGAAATAGCCGGGCTCGACTGGGGGGCTTGCCCGAACACCGCGCCGCTGATGAGCAGGGCGAAGGCGCCGGCAAGGATACGATGCACCATGTGCGAAAAGTCCTGGTTCTTGAAAGCCATCACGAGTTTGCCTGGTCGTCCTTGGGTGCTGGTAACCGCGCCAGCAACATGAGCAGTTTTCATGCAAATGGGCGATGCGCCTAAAAACCGCGCAGCTTTGTTATGATTCCGCACCTTCTGATATTTGCCCGACCAGGTAGTTCCTATGTCCGACCGCAGCGCTCGTCTCCAAGCACTCCAGAACGCACTCAAAGAGCGCATCCTGATCCTCGACGGCGGCATGGGTACTATGATCCAAAGCTACCGCCTGGAGGAACACGACTATCGTGGCACGCGGTTCGCCGATTGGCCAAGCGATGTAAAAGGCAACAACGACCTGTTGCTGCTCAGCCGCCCGGACGTGATCGCTGCCATCGAAAAGGCCTACCTGGATGCCGGCGCCGATATCCTCGAAACCAACACGTTCAACGCCACGCAGATTTCCCAGGCCGACTACGGCATGGAGTCGCTGGTCTACGAGCTGAACGTAGAAGGCGCGCGCATTGCCCGCCAGGTAGCGGATGCCAAGACCCTGGAAACCCCCGACAAGCCGCGCTTCGTTGCCGGCGTGCTCGGCCCTACCAGCCGTACCTGCTCGATTTCCCCGGACGTCAACGACCCCGGCTACCGCAACGTCACCTTCGATGAGCTGGTAGAAAACTACATCGAGGCCACCCGCGGCCTGATCGAGGGCGGCGCCGACCTGATCCTGATCGAAACCATTTTCGACACCCTGAACGCCAAGGCGGCAATCTTTGCCGTGCAGCAGGTGTTCGAGGACGACAACGTCGAACTGCCGATCATGATTTCCGGCACCATCACCGACGCCTCCGGCCGTACCCTGTCGGGCCAGACCACCGAGGCTTTCTGGAACTCGGTGCGCCACGCCAAGCCGATTTCCGTGGGCCTGAACTGCGCCCTCGGTGCCAAGGACCTGCGCCCGTACCTGGAAGAATTGTCGACCAAGGCCGATACCCACGTATCCGCCCACCCGAACGCCGGCCTGCCAAACGCCTTCGGTGAATACGACGAAACCCCGGCCGAAATGGCCGCAGTGGTCGAAGAGTTCGCCGCCAGCGGCTTCCTGAACATCATCGGCGGTTGCTGCGGCACCACCCCGGGCCACATCCAGGCCATTGCCGAAGCGGTGGCCAAGTACAAGCCGCGCGAGATCCCTGAAATCGCCAAGGCCTGCCGCCTGTCGGGCCTGGAACCGTTCACCATCGACCGCCAGTCGCTGTTCGTCAACGTCGGCGAGCGCACCAATATCACCGGTTCCGCCAAGTTCGCCCGGCTGATCCGTGAAGAGAACTACACCGAAGCACTGGAAGTTGCCCTGCAGCAGGTCGAGGCCGGCGCCCAGGTAATCGACATCAACATGGACGAAGGGATGCTCGACTCCCAGGCCGCCATGGTCCGCTTCCTCAACCTGATTGCCGGTGAGCCGGACATCTCGCGCGTGCCGATCATGATCGACTCGTCCAAGTGGGAAGTGATCGAGGCGGGCCTCAAGTGCATCCAGGGCAAGGGCATCGTCAACTCCATTTCCATGAAGGAAGGCGTCGAGCAGTTCAAGCACCACGCCCGCCTGTGCAAGCGCTACGGCGCTGCCGTGGTGGTCATGGCCTTCGACGAGGTCGGCCAGGCCGACACCGCCGCTCGCAAGAAGGAAATCTGCCAGCGCAGCTACGACATCCTGGTCAACGAAGTGGGCTTCCCGCCGGAAGACATCATCTTCGACCCGAACATCTTTGCCGTCGCCACCGGTATCGAAGAGCACAACAACTACGCCGTCGATTTCATCGAGGCCTGTGCCTACATCCGTGACCACCTGCCGCACGCGCTGAGTTCGGGCGGCGTGTCCAACGTGTCGTTCTCGTTCCGTGGCAACAACCCGGTGCGTGAGGCGATCCACTCGGTGTTCCTGTTCCATGCGATCCAGAATGGCCTGACCATGGGTATCGTCAACGCCGGCCAGCTGGAGATCTACGACGAGATCCCAGCCGAGCTGCGCGAAAAGGTAGAGGACGTGGTGCTCAACCGCACCCCGCACGGCACCGACGCACTGCTGGCCATTGCCGACGACTACAAGGGCGGCGGCGCCACCAAGGAAGTGGAAAACGAGGAATGGCGCTCGCTGCCGGTGGAAAAACGCCTGGAGCATGCGCTGGTCAAGGGCATCACCGCGTTCATCGTCGAAGACACCGAGGAATGCCGCCAGCAGTGCGCACGCCCGATCGAAGTGATCGAAGGCCCGCTGATGAACGGCATGAACGTGGTCGGCGACCTGTTTGGTGCGGGCAAGATGTTCCTGCCCCAGGTGGTCAAGTCGGCCCGCGTGATGAAGCAGGCGGTGGCGCACCTGATCCCGTTCATCGAAGCCGAAAAGGGCGACAAGCCGGAAGCCAAAGGCAAGATCCTGATGGCCACGGTAAAAGGCGACGTGCACGACATCGGCAAGAACATCGTCGGCGTGGTACTTGGCTGTAACGGCTACGACATCGTCGACCTTGGGGTGATGGTGCCGGCCGAGAAAATCCTGCAAACCGCCCGCGAACAGAAGTGCGACATCATCGGGTTGTCCGGCCTGATCACCCCATCGCTGGACGAGATGGTTCACGTTGCCCGCGAAATGCAGCGCCAGGGCTTCGAACTGCCACTGATGATCGGCGGGGCCACCACCTCCAAGGCGCACACTGCGGTCAAGATCGAGCCGAAGTACAGCAACGATGCGGTCATCTACGTTACCGACGCTTCGCGTGCGGTAGGCGTTGCCACCCAATTGCTGTCCAGGGAACTCAAGCCAGGCTTCGTCGAGAAGACTCGCGCGGAGTACGTGGACGTGCGTGAGCGCACCGCCAACCGCACGGCCCGCACCGAGCGCCTGAGCTACAGCCAGGCCATCGCTGCCAAGCCGCAGTACGACTGGGCCGGTTACCAACCGGCAGTGCCTTCCTTCACTGGCGTCAAGGTGCTGGAAGACATCGACTTGCGCACCCTGGCCGAATACATCGACTGGACCCCGTTCTTCATCTCCTGGGACCTGGCCGGCAAGTTCCCGCGTATCCTCACCGACGAAGTGGTCGGCGAAGCCGCCACGGCGCTGTACAAGGATGCCCGCGAAATGCTCGACAAGCTGATCAACGAGAAGCTGATCAGCGCCCGCGCCGTGTTCGGCTTCTGGCCTGCCAACCAGGTGGCTGATGACGACATCGAAGTGTACGGCGAGAACGGCCGGGCCCTGGCCACCCTGCACCACCTGCGCCAGCAAACCATCAAGCCCGACGGCAAGCCCAACTGGTCGCTGGCCGACTTCGTCGCACCAAAGGCCAGCGGTGTCACCGACTATGTAGGCGGGTTCATCACCACCGCTGGCATCGGTGCCGAGGAAGTGGCCAAGGCCTATCAGGACAAAGGCGACGACTACAGCTCGATCATGGTCAAGGCGCTGGCTGACCGCCTGGCCGAAGCCTGCGCCGAGTGGCTGCACGAGCGGGTGCGTAAAGAGTACTGGGGCTATGCCCGCGACGAGCACCTGGACAACGAAGCGCTGATCAAGGAGCAGTACAGCGGTATCCGCCCGGCCCCGGGCTACCCGGCCTGCCCTGACCACACCGAGAAGGAAACGCTGTTCCGTCTGCTCGATGGCACCGCCATCGGCGAAACCGGGCCGAGTGGCGTATTCCTGACCGAGCACTTTGCGATGTTCCCGGCGGCGGCCGTCAGCGGCTGGTACTTTGCCCACCCGCAGGCGCAGTACTTTGCCGTGGGCAAGGTCGACAAGGACCAGATCGAGCGCTACAGCGCGCGCAAAGGCCAGGATGTGAGTGTGAGCGAGCGTTGGTTGGCGCCTAACCTGGGGTACGACAGCTAAGACTGCGCTGGCTTCTTCGCGGGCTTGCCCGCTCCCACAGGTACTGCACATGGTTCAAAACCAGTGCGCTCCCTGTGGGAGCGGGCAAGCCCGCGAAGAGGCCAGCCCAGGCAACCCCTTTTTCATTGCCTACACTGTCCCTGATTGCCTCTGATTCCCCAGGAGCCACCATGGACGATTCCAGCCAGGGCAAACCCCCGACCTTCTGGCAGATGCTGCACAGCATCCTCGCCGCCGCCTTCGGCGTACAAAGCGGCAAGAACCGCACCCGCGACTTCACCCACGGCAAGGCCAGCCATTTCATCGCGCTGGGCACGCTGTTCACCCTGGTGTTCATTGCCGTGCTGATCGGCCTGGTGCAACTGGCCCTGCACCTTACCGCCCGCTAGACATGAAAACGCCTGCGGGATTCCCTCCCGCAGGCGCTCTGGCTGCATCACGGTCTTGAAGACAAGTCTACTGGTGGCTGACCCAATACACGGCAGTGACTACTACCAGGACGATCAGGCAGAGGATCGCCCAGGCATCGACACTGCTGTCAGCTTTGCGGACCTTGGTTGAGTTTCCCATTGCATTGCCTCTTGTAGTGGTTATGGGAATGCACTTCACAACCAGCAGTTAAGACGAGCAATGCCCTTCCCTCAAGCAGGGTCTTTCAATAGTCGACCGGTGACGTCAAAAACGGGTACTTGTAGCTGGCCGGCCGCCCTTCGGCGCTGTATTGCAGAAAATCGACGCCATAATCGGCCCGCCCCAGCAGCTTCAGCCAACGCTGCGCCTTGGCCTTGTCAATGGATTGCAGCAACGGCACACGGTGCTCGCGCAAGCCGTCGCGGTTCAACGCCAGCCCTTGAGCGTCGTCGTGCAACATCACCATGGCCCAACCGCCCAGGCTGAAATGCCCGCCCATCAGCACGCTCAGGCGCCCGTCGATACGCGCACGCAAGGCCTCGGGCGAGCTGTTGACGGCGCCGAACAACACATCGCGGCCCGGCTTGCGCCCTGCTTCCTCGAACGCCTGCATCGCCCCAAAGGCCATTTCGTCATTGGCCGACCATACCAGGCGGGTATCCGGGTAGCGCTCCAGCAACACTTGCGCCTGCTCGTAGGCTCGCTGGCGGTTCCAGCCGCCGTACACCACCTGGCGCAGGCGCACCTGGGGGAAGTCGGCCAATGCGCGACGCATGCCCTCTTCGCGCCGCTGCGAAGCGGGTGTGCTCTTGAGCCCGGCGAAGGCCACCAGGTCCACCGGGAAGCTGTCACGCGGCAACTGCGCGACCATCTGGTGCAACATCTGGAAGCCCGCCTCGTCGTCGTTGGTCGTCAAGGTACCCAAGGGTTCGGCGTACTTTTCGGGCTGGGCCTCGATGCTGCGGGCCTGGCTGGCAGTCAGGCCGTTGTTGACCAGTAACAACTTGACCCCGGTACCGCGCGACAGGCGCATGATTTCCGGTGCCACGTACTGTTCATTGACCAGCACCAGGTAATCCGGCCGCTGCGGCCCATTCAGAATCAACCTGGCCTGGCTCAGGGCCAGGTCGGCGCGGCGCTCGCTGTACTCCACCCGCAGGGTCATGCCCAACTCGTCTGCGGCGGCCTGCATGAAGCGGGTATAGCTGGCCCAGAACGTTTCTGTGGACAGCCCCGGGTTCAGGAACACCACCGACGCCGGCTGCGCGTTTGCCGCCAGCGGCAGGGCAAGACACAAGCTTTGGCACAGGGCCTTGAGCATGGGGATACATCTCTGCGAAGCAAACATCGGATTATAAACGCCTGGCTACGGCCAGCGCACAAATGGCAGTCAGTCTCACATAGTCCATTTGGTTCTTTTCATATGCAAAAACATCACTTTAGCGCATAAACCCAACCTGCTATCTTTCCACGGCTCCGTACCGGAGTGCGCGGCCGTGCGCGCGAATAGCTGCATGCCTGAGACAGGACTTTTATGTACGTATACGACGAGTACGATCAGCGGATCATCGAGGACCGCGTCAAGCAGTTCCGTGATCAGACCCGCCGCTACCTGGCCGGTGAGCTGAGCGAAGAAGAATTCCGCCCTCTGCGCCTGCAGAACGGCCTTTACATCCAACGTTTCGCGCCGATGCTGCGTGTCGCCGTGCCGTACGGCCAGCTGAACGCCACCCAGGTCCGCACCCTGGCCAAGATCGCTCGCGACTACGACAAGGGCTATGCCCACATTTCCACCCGCCAGAACGTGCAGTACAACTGGCCCGCGCTGGAAGACATCCCCGACATCCTCGCCGAGCTGGCCACCGTGCAGATGCACGCGATCCAGACCAGCGGCAACTGCCTGCGCAACACCACGACCGACCAGTTTGCCGGTGTGGCCGCAGACGAGATCATCGACCCGCGCCCATGGTGCGAAATCGTCCGCCAGTGGACCACCTTCCACCCGGAATTCGCCTACCTGCCGCGCAAGTTCAAGATTGCCATCAACGGTTCGCAAGAAGACCGCGCTGCCATCGAAGTGCACGACATCGGCCTGGAGCCGGTGCGCAACGCGGCCGGCGAGCTGGGCTTCCGTGTATTGGTCGGCGGTGGCCTGGGCCGTACGCCGGTGGTGGGCTCGTTCATCAACGAGTTCCTGCCATGGCAGGACCTGATCAGCTACCTGGACGCCATCCTGCGCGTGTACAACCGTTACGGCCGCCGTGACAACAAGTACAAGGCGCGGATCAAGATCCTGGTCAAGGCACTCACGCCAGAAGTGTTCGCCGAGAAGGTCGAGGCCGAAATGGTCCACCTGCGCGGCGGCAACACCACCCTGACCGAAGAGGAAGTACAGCGCGTATCGCGCCACTTCGTCGACCCCGAGTACCTGGCCCTCGACAACGTCGACTACGCCGCCCACGACGCCGAGTACCCAGGCTTTGCCCGCTGGCGCTCGCGCAACACCCGCGCCCACAAGCGCCCTGGCTACGTGGCCGTGACCCTGTCGCTCAAGCCAACCGGCGTTGCTCCGGGCGACCTGACCGACAAGCAGCTGGACGCCGTGGCCGACCTGGCCGAGCGCTACAGCTTCGGCTTCCTGCGCACCTCGCACGAGCAGAACATCATCCTCGCCGACGTCGAGCAGCGCCAGCTGCACGCGCTGTGGCTGGAGCTGCGCGAAGGCGGCTTTGCCACCCCGAACATCGGCCTGCTGACCGACATCATCTGCTGCCCGGGTGGTGACTACTGCTCGCTGGCCAACGCCAAGTCGATCCCTATCGCCGAATCCATCCAGCGCCGCTTCGACGACCTGGACTACCTGTTCGACATCGGTGAAATCGACCTGAACATCTCCGGCTGCATGAACGCCTGCGGCCACCACCACGTGGGCCACATCGGCATCCTCGGCGTGGACAAGAAGGGTGAGGAGTTCTACCAGGTGTCGCTGGGTGGCAACGCCGCACGCGGCGCGAGCCTGGGCAAGATCCTCGGCCCATCGTTCGCCCAGGAGGCCATGGCCGACGTGATCGAGAAACTGATCGCCGTGTACGTCGAACAACGCACCGAGGAAGAGCGTTTCATCGACACCTACCAGCGTATCGGCATCGACCCCTTCAAGGAACGCGTCTATGCAGCGAATCATTAAGAACAACCAGATCGTCGACGAAACCTGGCACTTGCTGCCCAAGGAAACGCCCTTCGACGAACTGACCAACTGCGACGACTATATCGTTCCGCTGCAGCTGTGGCGCGACCATGCCCACGTGCTCAAGGCCCGCGACGGCGGCCTGGGCATCTGGCTGGACAGCGATGAAGAAGCCGAAGAAATCGGCGAAGACGTGCAGCACTTCCAGGTTATCGCGCTGAACTTCCCGGCGTTCACCGACGGGCGCAGCTACTCCAACGCGCGCCTGCTGCGTGACCGCTACAAGTTCAAGGGCGAGCTGCGCGCCATTGGTGACGTGCTGCGTGACCAGCTGTTCTTCATGGCCCGTTGCGGCTTCGACGCGTTCGCCATCCGTGCCGACAAGGACCCGGAAGACGCGCTGCAAAGCCTGAAAGACTTCTCGGTGACCTACCAGGCCGCCACCGACGAGCCGCTGCCGCTGTTCCGCCGCCGCTGATCGTTTCGCGCTTGCAGACAGCCCGCCTTTTGGCGGGCTGTTTCGTTTGGAAAGTGATTCGTGCCTGTACGTCAAATGACTTTGACGCTACAGCGGCTTACTCGATGCCTTCGCACGCGGCAAACTGGCCTTCACATGATCGTCACCGCACTTTTCAGGAGTATTCCCATGAGCATTCCGTCTTTCGGCCTCGGCACCTTCCGCCTCACCGGCCAGGCCGTGATCGACTCGGTCAAGTCCGCACTGGCGCTGGGCTATCGGGTCATCGACACTGCACAGATCTACAAGAACGAAGCCGAAGTCGGCCAAGCCATCGCCGAAAGCGGCGTGCCACGCAACGAACTGTTCATCACCACCAAGATCTGGGTCGACAATTACGCGGCCGACAAGCTGGTGCCCAGCCTGCGTGAGAGCCTGAGCAAGCTGCGCACCGACTACGTCGACCTGCTGCTGATCCACTGGCCAGCCCCGGGCAATGGCGTGGAACTGCCCGAGTACATGGCGGCCTTGGCCGAGGCCAAACAGTTGGGCCTGACCCGCCAGATCGGCATTTCCAACTTCAACATCGAGCTGACCCAACAAGCCATCGACGTGGTTGGCAAAGGCGCAATCGCCACCAACCAGATCGAACTCAGCCCGTACCTGCAAAACAGCAAGCTCGCCGCGTTTCTCAACGCGCAAGGCATCACCGTCACGTCCTACATGACCTTGGCCTATGGCAAGGTGTTGCAAGACCCGGTCCTTGCCGAAATCGCAGCCAAGCACAAGGCCACCGTTGCCCAGGTCACCCTGGCGTGGGCGCTGCAACTGGGCTATGCGGTCATCCCGTCGTCGACCAAGCGCGAAAACCTGGCCAGCAACCTGCTTGCCCGCGACCTGAAGCTGGACACCGACGACATGGCACGCATTGCCTCACTGGAACGCAACGGCCGGGAAGTCAGCCCTGACGGCCTGGCACCGGCCTGGGACTAAGCGCCCATCGTGAGCCAAAAACGGCCCAACGCCGGCATGCCTGCGTTGGGCGTTCAAGCGCGGCATCAAAACCTGAGCCCCACATTGACCATGCCGGCCGCCGCCCCCAGCACCACGAATTCCGCCCCCAGCGGCCCCCAGTGCGCACCAAACGACGGGATGATCACTGGCGCGACACCCAGGTGGTTGAGCGGGATCTTGTCGTCGTACTCGCCCTTGTAGCCCTCGATCAACCCCGCGCTCAACTTGACGTAAACGGGATAGCGTTCGTTCTCCCAGACCTTGCCCAGGTAGGCATAGTAGGAACGCTGGTAGAACGAGTTCTTGAAGGTAGCCGCACCCCACAGCAAGCCGTCGGTGTAGATGCGCTCGATACCGACCAACTCCTGGTGGTTGTTGTGGTCGGGGTCGTGGGTCCAGTGCTTGGTGTAGGCGCTGGTCTGCACATACCAGTAATCCCCCTCGCGCTCCTCTGCGCTCGCAGCCAGGCTCACGGCCAGCAGCGCGATCACTGCAAAAAACGTCCTGTTCATGCTTGATGCCTCGCAGGTCAACCCAGTGACCCTAGCCAAGCTCGACTGATTGCGCCAACGGGCGAGGCAGTCCAGACAGAGGGGCAACTGTCTTGTGCTGCTTGTGCCGGCCTCTTCGCGGGTGAACCCGCTCTCATAGAACTGCGCATCACTTACTGATTTAGCAGGGACTCTGTGGGAGCGGGCGTGCCCGCGAAGAATCCAACGCGGTGCATGGCACCGGCTGCGCCGGTGTTCGCGGGCGCGCCCGCTCCCACAGGGTACGCGATGTGCCCGGCATCAGTTCTCTGCGCGACAGCGCAGCCCAATGGGCTGGGCAATCTCCCACTGGTTCAGTGCGCACCTCTCATAGAACTGCGCATCACCTACTGATTTAGCAGGGACTCTGTGGGAGCGGGCGTGCCCGCGAAGAATCCAACGCGGTGCATGGCACCGGCTGCGCCGGTGTTCGCGGGCGCGCCCGCTCCCACAGGGTACGCGATGTGCCCGGCATCAGTTCTCTGCGCGACAGCGCAGCCCAATGGGCTGGGCAATCTCCCACAGGGTCAGTGCTTACCTCAAGGCACGCGCCGTACCTGTGGGAGCGGCTTTAGCCGCGAAGAGGCCGGCACAGATATCCTCAATTGACAGCCTTTGGCTCGAACACAGTCACTGCACGCGCATCCACCGGCTTGGGCAGCAGCCCTTCGCGGTAGAAGGCATCGGCAATGCGCTGCTGCTCGCCGAGGTTGTCCAGTTTCACTGGCTGCACGTCATAGCTGCGCCGGCCATTGGCCTGCTGCACGGTGGCGCTGTCCAGGTTGCCCCACAGCGGCCCCAGCACCCGAGCGGCCGCTTCGGGGTTGGCCTTGGTCCACGCACCGATCTCGCGCAGCGCCTGATACACCTGCTGCAGCACTTCAGGGTGGGCCTTGGCGTAATCGCTGCCGGCCAGGTAGTAACGCTGGTAACTCGCCAGCTCGTTGCCATCGGCGAGGATGCGCGCATTCTGCTGGCGCTGGGCACTGGCCACGTACGGGTCCCAGGTAACCCAGGCATCAACCTTGCCATTCTCGAACGCCGCCCGGCCATCGGCAGGGATCAGGTACGCCGGGGTAATGTCCTTGAAGGTCAGGCCGGCTTTGGCCAGGGCCTGGATCAACAGGTAATGGCTGCCGGCCGCCTTGGTCACCGCCACCCGCTTGCCCTTGAGGTCGGCCAGGGTCTTGAGCGGCGAGCTAGCTGGCACCAGGATGGCCTGTGCTGTGGGCGATGGCGCCTCCCGCGCAAAATAGGTGAGCTTGGCACCGGCCGCCTGGGTGAACACCGGCACGGTGTCGGCCACATCTGCGGACAGGTCGACATTGCCCAGGTTCAGCGCCTCCAGCAGTGGCAGGCCACTGGGGAACTCATGCCAGCTGACGCGAATGCCCTCGGCCTGCAGGCGCTGCTCCAGCGTTCCACGGGCCTTGAGCAAGGTCAGCAAGGTCGAGGACTTCTGGTAACCGATGCGCAGGGTTTGTTCGGCACTGGCAAGCGACGGCAGCAGGCCGCCAAGCAGCAGGCCCAGGGCCAGGTGGCGTAGGCGTTTACGGTGCAGCATGGGGTGTCTCCAGGTCAGTGTTGGGCCAGTGAGTCATGGGTGGGCACGTTAAAACCAGCGGCGAAGGTTGGCGCCACGTCCAGGCGCTGGTTCATCAGGCCATGGGCGTGGTAGAAGTCGGCGGTTTCCTGTTGCTCGGCGACGGTCTTGGCATCGATGGCCTGCCAGCGCAACTGGCGGCGCTCGAACTGCAACCGCGCGGCGTCTTGCGGGAAGCCAATGATGGTTGCCAGGGTTTTCGAGTAGCTGTCCAGGTGCTGGTAGGCCCATACCTGGGCGCCGGCCAGACGGGCCAGGTAGTCCTGCAGCGCCGCATGCCGGGCCGGGTCATCCAGCGCCTTGTCGGTGGCGGCCAGGAAGCTGTTGCCGGAAGACAGCCCACGACCATTGACCAGTACCCTGCCCTGGCCGCTCAGCTCGGCCAGTGCGGTGTACGGTTCCCAGGTCGACCAGGCATCCACCGAGCCATTGGCCAAGGCAATCTTGGCGTCGACCGGGCCAAGGAAGCGGAACTCCACATCTTTTTCACTCAGGCCGGCCTGGTCCAGTGCCTTCAGCGCCAGGTGATGACCGATTGAACCCCGCCCGGTAGCAATGCGCTTGCCCCTCAGCTCGGCGGCGTTTTGCAGGGGTGCATCAGGGCGCACCAGCAGCGCCGTGCCAAACGGGTCGGACTTGTCCACGGCGATGGCCTTGACCGGTGCCCCAGAGGCCAGCACGAACAGCAGCGGCGCATCGCCAATGATGCCGGCATCGATCGCCCCGGCATTCAGTGCCTCGGCCAGCGGCGCGGCGGCGGGGAACTCGGCCCAGTGGATGTCGTAAGGCAGATCGCGCAAGGCATCGGCCGCTTCAAGCTGGGCACGCATGTTGCCTTTCTGGTCACCGATGCGCAGGGTCAGGCGTTCGCTGGCGAAGGCCTGGGTAACCAATAGTGTGGCAGCGGCGAACAGCAGCAGGCGAGATCGAATGGACATCCGCAGTTCCTTGCAGGTTTAGGGAACTGCGAATGTAGTGGCTTCATTCAAATAAATGAAATTGATTTTAGACCTAAGCTAATATGCAAAATAACACTAACCTGTTGTTTCCCTTGTATCACAGGCTCAAATCGGGTGCTGGTCATAGGCCTGCCGGGTCAGTTGCAGTAACAAAGCCCGCTCTGCGAGCAAGCGCTCGGCCTGCACTGTCTCGGCCGCTTCGCGATACGCTTGGTCGCTCATTTGCTCGCGCTGATCGAACAAGCGCTCAAGCCGCTCGTGAAAGGGCGCATTCATGGCCTCGAACCGGTCTGCATACAGCCGCTGCAGATACTGCTGCCAGAACTCCCGCTCCACCAGTGAGCGGCTAAGTGCATCGAAGTTTTCGGCAGCCCGCACTTCGCGCGCAGCCAAGGTCAGGTCGGCGCTGCCAACGCCACTGGCATAGGCATAGTTCATGCTCGAAGGCTGCGCCGGCAAGTCGAGAGCGCCTGCCAGGCCGACCCGATAGGCCAGGTGCACCTCCACAGGATCGATCGGCACGTAAGGGTCGCGTATACGCTGCTGCTGAATGTGCCGGATGGCAATCAGGTCGACCTGGTCCAGGCGGAACAGCTCACGCCCCAACCGCAGCAACGCGCGCATGGCGTAGGGCCCTTCCAGCCCCGCCGTACGCTGGGCCGCCAAGGTGCGCACCTCCAGGGCACTGAGAATCAGCAGCATCTGGTCGGCACAACTGCGTGGCCCTGCAGCCTGCTGGAAAACCGCCTCGCGGACTTCGCTGTTCAGCTCGCAAGCCTCGATAATGCCCCACACCCGGCGACACATGTCCTGGGGCTGGCGGCGGAAATCCGCCGACCGTGAAAAATCGGCAAAGAATCGGAACAAATCCTGTGCCCCGGCTTCCGCAGCAAGCCGGTCCCACTGCTGCAAGCGACGGGCCTGATAAGCGGGCGCCACACCCTCAAGCCAACGCACACGTTCATCCTCCAGCATGTCGTCATGCTCACGAACAGGCACCACATCTGCTGTGCTGCGCTGCCTCAGCTCCCGCAGTTGGCTCATGGCCCGGGGCGAAAGAGGGTTGTCATGCAGGAACACCCGGTCAGGGTCGCGGCCAAGCAGCTGCAACACCGCGTCGGGCAGCTCGCTGATCGAATTCCCACGCAGGTCGATCAGCATCAGCGAGGGCGATTCGAGCAACGCCACGGGTAACGCTCGCAGCCCTGTCATGCGCAGGTTCAGGCTGCGCAAGCGGAACAGCACGCTCACGTCCGGGGTTCGCCCCAGCAGGTTGTCATGCAGGTCCAGAGACACCAGCCGGTGCAGCGCAGCGATACGCTGGCTCCCTTCGCTGGTCAGGCCAATGTGGTTATCGGCGAGGTTCAGCTCCACAAGCTCGACCAAATGCTCGATGCTGGCAGGCACCGTGGTCAGCAGGTTGCCACGCAGGTCCAGGCTGCGGACCTGGCCAAAGCGCTGCAAAAAGCCCGGCTCAATGTCCAGCAGGCTCATGTTACGCAGGCTCAAGCGCGTGATATGGCTGAAATCCACCACATCGGGCAGGTTTGGCAATGTACCTACCCGCCAGCCATGGATAAACAACTGCAAGTTGCCATGCGTATCGACACTCTGCCGCTGCCAGGCTCGGCGAATGGTCCGCGCTACCCAGGCGCGGCGCAGCGCCTGGACCGGGCTGACAGACGCACGTCGCCAGTTGCCCAAGGTATTTTCCAGAATGCTCAGCTGGTTGTGATGGTGGTAGTAGAAGTGCCACGGGGTCATGCCCTGGTGACCCGCCGAGGCGATGAATGCCTCGGCCTGGACATCGGTGAACGTCGGGAACAACCGCCTGATTGCCTGGCGCAATGCCCCTGTGCTGCTTTCTCCGCGCCCACTGAGCGGGTAGCCGAGCCGGCCATCCCCCAGCCGCACCGGCGGGCGCACTCTGCCGCCGTCTGGCGCCATGCCGAGCAAAGCAGGCAGGCCATCACGTTGCATGAATGCCCGCTGCGCCAGCGCCTGCGCCAATTGATTCGCAGAATCCCCGGCGTTACCCAGCGCCTGACGCTGCCTATCGCTGAGTTGCCAAAGCATTGCCTGCATCAGGCTGTCCTGGGTGCTCGTACCCTGTAGCGGCGCCCCCTCCCCATCCAATGCCTGGTACCCCTGGGGCCCCTTGACGATCACGCGTATGTCGGTGGCGGACGGGGCGCCCATTCGTACCAGAGGCAATGCCCCTGCATCAGCTTCGCGCATTTCAACCCGTAGCGTATCAGGCCAGCTCACCCACTGTTCCAGCAAGCCGAAGGCCAGGCGCTCGGTGTCAGCATTAACGGCTTCAGCCTGGTAGAACCCCGCACACGCCCGGTCCAGGCGGATGTCCCTGAGCATCCAGCGGGCCTGCTCGGCCAAGGCCAGCGGCACCCGTTGCCGGTCGACCATGCGCTCGACCAACAGCTCGTCAGCCTGCTCGACAATGGCCTTGGCAGCACGGGCTGTCAGCCCCGGGAAATCACGCTGCAAAAGCGTTTCGGCAGCTGACGGCGCCCACTGGCTTTCGGCGAAATGTTGTTCAAACGCAGCACCTCGCAACCTCGGGTACTGCTGGTGCAACTGGCGGCGCTGCAGGGCATCGAGCAGGCGTGCCGGCGCCTGCCCCTCCTCCAGGTGCAAGCGCCGCAGGCGGTCCTCGTCGTAACCGGTGACCTGCAGCGCGTCATGTGCTGCCTGCTCATCCACCTCGGCCAGGCCACTGCCCAGGCGCCGCAGCAACTCTGCCCCCTGCCATGTGTGCGGCGTGTCCAGTTCATGGCGCCAGGCACCACCGCCCATGTGCCGCAACGTCGGCGCGTAGGCGCCCTGACGCTGTGGGTGCTGAATGCGCAGCTCGCCCTCAAGCGGGTCACCAGCCACCTGATAGGCTGCCTGATGCGTGCGCAAGCGGGGCTTGCCGGCCTCTACCGCATACTGGCCAATGGCGGTATGGTCGTTGCCCAACGCATATGCCTCCAGGCGCGGGTCGAACAATTTGTACTGGCCGCCTGCGGTTCGCACGGGCACCAGCGTATCGACAAACGCAGCGCGTCGCAGTAAACGCTCGGAGGCGACTCCGGTCCCGGCAGCCACCAGCGTCTGCGCAACGTTCACAGCCACGCTGAAGGCATGCTCAAGTGCACCTTGGCGATCCCCCAGGTGCCAGTCTTCATAGCCTTCATAAACGTCATCCACCACCTGCAGTGCGGCAATGCCCAGAAGCGGCAACCCCAGGCCCGGCACGTAGAAGCTGGCCAGCCCAAGCAGGTCGAGGCCCAGGCTTGCATAAAAGTGCAGGCGCCGATCCCGCTCGGCACTGTCCTGGACGGCGGTAGGCACGGCCAGTACCTGGGCATCATCGAACAGCGTTGCAAGCTGAGCCTTGCGCAGGTACTGGAACAATGGCTCGCTGATAACCTCGTAACGCCCGTCGAGTTCAACGGGTACGTGCCCCTCCCCCTGCGCCATGGCGTGGGCCAACGCCGGCGTGTAGCGCTCACGGTCACGTTCGCTGATGAAGCGCTGGAAGTACTCCGGGTAACCCGGCAACCGGAAGCGCTTGCCAAGGTCCTGAAACAGCTTGTCCCATGATGTGTGCCAGCTGACCGCACCGTGCGGGTCATCAGGCAACCAGCACAACACGCCTTCCAGCGGCCCCTCGCCCAGCCCGTCACGGTGCAACTCAAATGCAACGGCCCCTCGCACCCGCTGGCCAAGGGCACGCAGCGCCCCCGGGCGCATCCGCGTTGCCGCCGCGGGCGCAGGCGTGATCGCCGCCAGGCATTGCACCAGCGCAGTTTCATCGATGTCGGCCTGCAGTGCTGCCAGGCGCAGGGCCGCTTCCAACGCAAGACGCTGGCCTTGTTCAAGCAGGGTTGCAACACCAGCCCCTGTATCCCCCGGCGAAGTCAGCCGCGCTTGCAGATAAGCCTGGTATTGCCCGCCGATGTCGACTGTACGGCAGCATTCGGCAAAGGCCCTGGCCGTCATGGGCAGCGCTTCGCCTTGGTCATCCAGCAGCATCGATTGGTCTATCACTCCCAATGACCTGGATTCACTGTCACTGAAATTGTGCAGCGCTGCTGCCAGCAAGCTGTGCTGCAACGTACGCCTGCGGGCGCCGCCCGGTGCTTCCGGGCGTGAGCTGGGGTACCGCTCGATGAGGTGCATTTGCAAGGTTGCCTTGCGCACGTCCACTGATTGCGCAAGCGTCTGCGCGAGCGCGTTGTGCAGCAAAGGGGCAGCAAATTCATCCAGGGGCTCGATGCTGCTGAACAAGACACTAACGCGTTGCTGCACGGCCTGCTGCGCGTGCAAACAGTCATGCAGTTCTATCAACCGGTTGGCTGGGGGCGGCGCCAGCCAGCCGGGCAGGCGGCTGGCGATCAAGGTATCGATGGAATCGTCGATAGGTGCGGGGGTTGGCATGCTGGGCTCTCCTTGGTGGAAAAGCCTCATCTCAACCGAACGCGCATGCCCGCGGTGGTAGTTATACCTGCATGCCTAAGGCGAACCCTTTGGCTGGTGGTGTACTACGAGGGTGAGGCCGGGGTGACGAGACTTTCGAGCTCCGCACACGCACCTGCCTCAGGGACCAGACGAATGTCGACCCGGCGATTTTCTGCACGGCCTGCCAGTGTTTCGTTGCTCGCCAGTGGCTGGTTGGCGGCATGCCCTTGCACGGCGAAGCAGCTGTCTGGCAGGTCGCCCATGGCTTGCATCCACTCACGTACTGCGGATGCGCGTGCATGGGACAACGCCAGATTGTTGTCGAAGTCGCCACTGGGGTCTGCATGCCCGGCGATGATAATCAGCCAGCCCGGCCTGGCCTTGATGTCGACCAGTGCATTGACCAACAGTTTGGTCGAGCCCGGCCTGAGTTCAGCACTACCAGCGTCGAACAAATTCAGACTATCGAGCTGCACCGGCTGCGGGAGCGGGACTTGGCGGGAGCGTTCGGCGATCCACAGTTGCCAGGCCCACCCACCCGCCAATGCCATGCACACGACCAGCGTGAGTAGCCACCACACGCCCGTTCTGCGCCTGGGCTGCGGCTCGATAACAAAGGTATAGGCAGGCGAGTGCCAGGGCGGCGACGCCACATAGGAAGTGTCAACTGCCTGCCCCAGGATCGGCAGCGCAATACTCGACGCTTGTACCCCAGCCGTTTGCTGCAGTACATGTTCCACATGGCTGCGCAGCGCATGCAGCGTGGCCAAAGGAACAGGCACAAGACTGATCAACTGATGCTCCAGCCGGCCTAGCTCGATTGCCAGGTATTTCAACGCTGACAAGTTGGCCGGGCTCCACTGTGCCACGCGCAAAATCGGCTGCAACCGGGCAAACAGTTCACTGAGCAGATCCAGACGTGCAGACACCTGCGCCGGCCACAATCCCTGCCACTGGTCAAGCAATGCTGCAATCAACGCAAGCCCTTCGCTCATACCTGCCAGGCCATGGCGGTAGCTGCGCGCCATGACCAGGGCTACGGCTGTTTGCAGCTCTGCTCCATTGAGCTCGAACAACCTCAAGCACACGTTTTCCACCCGGCCCCAGTCCACGTCCGGGCAGGCCGGGTGGTTCAGCTTTACCAGCTCCTGGCGCAGCGCCCTGGTCTCATCGAAACCCTGTGGGTCACCGCCAAGGCGAACGCGCATTTCGAACAGCGCCGTCATCGGTTCTCCTTTCACATTGATCATCACGGCCTGGGCAGGTAGCCCTGCCGCTTCAGGTGACGCACCACCACTCGCCCCTCTGGCGCCAAGGTGGTGCCAAACGTGACGTGCCTGCCATCGCTGAGCTGCAGGTCCATGGCGTACTCAAGATGCCCCGGCAGCGCCTGAGGCAACAGTTCGATATCGACTGCAGCGACGCGCGGCTCGTACTTCAGCAAGGCGCTGGCCATGGTGCTCTTCAGGGTATGCGCCGATCCCGGCAACCCTTGCAGCACGGTGCCCATATCGGGCAGGCCGTAGTCCGGCAAATGGGCCAGCGCCCCCGCACGGCTGTTGAGAATGCGCTGCAGATTATCCAGCACCGACAAAGTGTGCTGGTCTTGCTCTGCGACCGTGTGCAGCTCCAGTTCGCCGCTGAAGTTCTGCAATAGCACTTCGTAGAGCGAGGGGTTCAGCTCAGGCATCGTCTACTCCCCTGCCTGCCTGCGCAGGCTCAGGCGGTTGTCGTCAAGTACCACCAGGCGTGGCACGTCGGGGTGCAGGTCATTGCGGCTCAACACCAGCCGCCAGTCATCGGCCTGGGTATCGGGGGAATGCAACAAAGCAACCACTGCCACGAACGCCGCTTCTTTATCCAGCGGTATGCTCAACTGCGCAGCTTCGCCCGGCCTGATAACCATGGCCCGCTCGCTCAGCAGGTCGGTGCGAAATGCCTGATCACCCTGGTCCATCAAGTCGTCATAACTGATTTTGTCCAGCGCCTGGCGATCACGCAGCTGGTACACCCGCAGCAGGGTTGCCACCGACAAGCCGCCCATGTTTGCCCGGTCGCTGTTCATTGGCTGACGGCCATCGAAGTCCAGGTGCAGTGTCTTCACTTGCTTGTAAAAAATGGCATCGGTAGCCGATGCCGCGCTATCGGTCACGGTTTGCAGCACCCCGCATGCACTTAACGCTGAGGCCAATGCACACAGGGCGGTGAAGTTAATAACGGTACGCCACATGCTGTACCTCCCGGCTGTGAGGGTTGCAGAGCAGGCCGTCATAGCGGCCCAGGTTGAGTGTGATTACCGCGTGCGTCCCTGAAGCCCGAGCGGTCGCCTTCAGGCCCAGGACGGCGGTCATGCCGAGCAGTACGTTCCCGCCCCCAAGTACCGGAGCGGGCAGCAGATGCAACGGCAACGCCAGTTGCAGCTTTGCCGTGCAGCGCCACCCCAGATACACCTCCAGCAGTACCAGCAGGTCACTGTGCAGATGGCCGCCTGGCAGCCAGCCAAGCGCTTCTTGCGGGTGGCTTGTATACAAGGCCAGGTGCAGCTGACTGTTGGCATCCCACCCCACGGCGCCCAATAGCGCACCCTGTGCCAGGCTTACCGGGTGGCTCGCGGACAAGCTTGCGGGGCGTTCAAGCAGCACCTTTTTCACGCAATGACCGTGAATGCTGGCGCGCGTATTGGGCGCCAGCAGCTTGACCAGTGCGCAGATGCCTTCGCCGTTGCGGGTGGGCAGGCGCATCACGCTGAGCAACGCCAGAAAGCGCGAGATCGGCGTTGCAATGCGCCCGGCGGTACCGGGTATGCCGAGCCCGATCAACCCCAGCAGGCATTGCGAAGTGGCATCGCAGCCACCCGCCGCGTATGTGGCCGGGTAGGAGTACTTGCGCCAGATCCGGTAGAACTGGGTGAACAGTCGGTGATTGAAGATATCCAGAAAAGCCTCGACCGCTTCATGCCCTTCGCGGCGCTGGGCAATGTCGTCCAGGTAGGCCGAGGGCAATGGCGAATCAACCCCGTACAGGCCCAGCAAGCGGGTGCGCACTGTCACTGGCCCGTGCGGGCAGGCAGGGTCAATCTCCAGCGCCCTCACTTCACCCGCCGGGAACCCCATGCCCGGGTCTGGCCGGAAGCGCACCGGGTCGTCCCCCGGGTGGGCCGTGCTGCCCAACAACGCGCGCCCCGGCAGAGCCTGCTCCAGGACCTGACACAGCCGGTAAAGGTTGGCCTTGGCCACCCGCCCTTGCAGCGCACGCAGTATCGTTTCGGCCTCTAGCCGGGAATTCTCTGGCTGGCGTTTTCGCTCCATCGCAGGCACCTCCGGTCAGGTTGCAAGATCAAGGTGAGCTGAGTGCACAAATGAATATCGGCATACAGTGCGAAAAAGCGGTTGAGCATTTCACCGAACAGGCTGATGTCCCCGTCCCCCGCAAAACCGTTGCTATCCAGGGTGACTTCAATGTCTACGCCACGCACCAGGAAGCCCTTTTCGAACCGCTGGATCAGGTGATGCCGAACCTCGACGATGGCCTCCAGCCGGCGCCGGTTCATTTCACTGTTGGTCCATTCGTAAAGGGCAAGCGTGCCGCGCAACACTTCGGCACTGGCGAGCATTGGCAGGAAGTTGGAGCCCAGATGGCTGAGCACCCGCCAGTGGAAGCGGTCGCGACTGGGTGGGTAGCACGGCAAGGTGGGGGCGCACAGGCTGCGGACCCGCAGCGCGGTCTGGGCGGCTTGCGCCGCCGTGTCGAGCAAGGTGCTTTGCAAGGCTTTGCGTGGCAGTTGCCCATTGGTGCCGGTCAATTGCAGCGACAGGCTTTCGCGTTCGTTCAAGGTGTCCTGGTCAAAACCCTGCCCACCCAAAATCAGCCAGGTGTCGTGCAAGCCATTGGCAGCACGGCGCAAACGTGTATGGAAGTAGCGCTCGGGGGCTTCCTCGCGCAGCATGCCACCGCGGTGACGAAAGCTGGTGAAGGGGACGAAGTCTTGTTTGGCTGCCGCCTTCGACCCGGTCACCCGGTCGACCGAGTAGATTTCGGTATGGCCATCCTGCAGGCGCATGGGCCGCAAGAGGTACTCGCTTTGCAAAGGCTCCAGCATCAACGGGTCGGCTTCCAGCGGAAACAGGTTGATGACCGGCACCGCATGCAACCGAATGTGCTCGACACTGGGTACAAATGCTGCCTTCCAGGCTTCGGCGAGCACCACTTCAACCTCGAACCATGGTGCTTTGGCGGGTAGCTCAAGGTGCTCCAGCCCCTTCAGGCGCACGAACATGAACTTCTCGCGAAAGGTGAAGTACTCCAGCAGCAACTGGTAGCCACTGAATGCGCTGTCACCTTTGGGCCACAGGCGGTCCTCGTCAGCGAACCCTTTGGCCGCGAAATGGCCATTGAACGGGCGGCGCCCTGCCTGCCCCGCCACACGGACGTACAACGCCTGGGCGTTGAGCGTGAGGGCCTGGTGCAGGGTGCTGGTCAGGGCGACATCGCCGCACAGGTAGAGGGGCAAGTTGCCGAGGTCCATGTCCCCCCAGCCCGTCAGTGCACCACAGGCAAAGCGCAAACGCAGCAAGGCACGCCCGTCCGGTTCATGGTCCAGGCGTACCGACGCCAGCGCCAGTGGCTGCAGCTTCACCGCCTGGGTGGTGGTGTAGCGGCAACGGGTACGTTGCGGCCCGACCGGGCGGGACAGCACCTGAAAACCCTTGGCGATCACTTCGCTGGCCTTCATGGCATCGACATCCGCCACCAGCTCGACAATGGACAGCGACGGGATGGTGCGCAGGTAATGCGGCCACAACAGGCTCACCAGGCCCTCGGTAAGCTCCGGCAAGTCATCGTCGAGCTTTTCACGCAGGCGCCCCATCAGAAAGGCAAAACCCTCGAACAAGCGCTCTACATACGGGTCGTCCGCGCCGGGCTTGTCCAGGTTCAAGTGAGCCGCCCGGTCGGGAAATGCCTGGGCAAATTCCTTGCCGGCTTCCCGCAAATAGCGCATCTCGGCATCAAAGTAGCGCAGGGTCAGGTTGTCATCGTTACTCAACGTGTCACTCCTTGTAGGGTTTCAGCCGCACAGCACTGCGGCACGCACAGGGTCCAGTGCAACCAGCGCAGCCAGCTGCGCCTCCATCTGCCTGGCCAAGGCTGGCCTGTCGGCATCGTTGCGCTGCGCTTTGAGGCGCAGCAGTTTGAGCAGGCGCGCCTTGACCTCGAAGCACAGCGCCGGCTCCCACTCAGCCAGCGCATGGCATTGCGCGCTGGCATCGAGGTTGCCGAACAGGTTCAGGGCCAGCTCGTGCTTGCCGTATTGCTCGGCCACCCGCGCCATCACCAGGCGCAATTGCCAGCGCTCACGGCCGCTATACGGTTCTGGCCGGGCAGCCAGCCACGCCAGCGCCTGCTCCACGCCCTGTGTGTCGGCCTGGGCCAATGCTTCGTGCTCCAACGCCAGCACATCGTTGGCGACCTGCGCAGGGGCAACCGCAGCGGCTGGCAACCACTGCGGGGCCGGGCTGGCGCTGACGTGCTGGTTGATCCAGTCACGGGTGGTTTCATCAGCGAAGGCTGCCCCGTCGCTCCAGTGCAGCGCCTCCAGCCCTGGCAGGCGTTGCAGCAGTAAGCCGAGGTCATGTTTGATCACGTTCGCCCACGTGCTGTGTGGCGCTGGCAACTTGCTCAGTGCCTGGTACAGGTACCACTGCAAGTCCAGCCAGAAATGGTTGACCCCCTCGGCATACAGGCGCTCGGCCTGCTCCAGCAGTTCGCTCCAGTTCTGCTGCACATGCAGGCGCTGCAAGCGGGCGCGATATTCGCCGCGAGGTGGCGCCAGGCGGGTGATGCCGTTGCCGTCCTGGGCGGGTAGCTGATGCACGGTGTCCCAGCGCAGGCTTTTCATCAGGCGGTGTGCGGCCAGCCATCCGTCAGGCTGGTCTCGCAGGTAGCACGCCAGGTTGCGGGCGCTGTCGAGCAGGTCGCGCCCGGACTTTATCGTCACCGCCCCCGGGGGCTCGGTGGCGCTACTGGCGCTGGTCTGCGGAACCACCGCATCGATACCACCGGCCTGTACCAACCGGGCGGCCAAGGCGTTATGCAATGGTGCCAGGTGCGGCCGATGCGCTTGCGGCCAGGCGCCCAGGGCGCTGTCCAGCCATACCAGTGCCGCCACGGTACGCTCCGCCTCGGCCTTGTCCACTTGCGGGTACCGCGCCAAGCTATCGAGCACCTTGCTGCCAGCCAGCCATTCCAGGGCCGCCTTGCGTGCAGTGGGGCGCACCGGCAACACATCGCTGGCAAAGCGCTCGACCAACGCCGCCAACAGGCCCAGGCCATCCGCCAGGCCCGCCTCACCGTCCTTGTGCAGCCGGGCCCACAGGTAGTAGGTGGCTACGCGCAGGTCCTTGCTGGTGGTATGCAACAGGGTGCGTGCCGATTGCACCACCCGTTCCACATCAGCACCAGAAAGCTTGTCGACCTCTTCACGCATGCGCTGGAAGTCGTCTTCATAGCCCGGGTCCGCCCCCACCGGCGACGCACCCGGCACAGGCTGCAACCAGGGCTCCCAGCACTGCGCATGCTGGCGGGCGATCAACAAGGCGCCACCACCTGGCAGGCAACGCTCGACCAGCTTCTGCAGGCTCATGGCGTGCCCTCGTTTTGTGCGTAGCGTTGTGGTTGGTCCCCCTCCAGCAGAAACACCTGCTGCGGCAGGGTGAAGTCCCGAAGCTTGAGCAATGCCAGCGGCCCTGCGCCGAACTCGGTGCGCAGGTCCCAGGTCAGGTTGAGGCCATCGGGGGCCTTGAGCTGCAGCTTGTACTGGCTGTCGGCCGCATCCATCGGCGTCAGCTGCGCCTGCTCCAGCAGGCGGATCAGCCCCCAGGTGCCCTGGTTGTAGGCGAACAACCGCTCGCCGTCGAACACGCTGGTCCAGGTCAGGCTCACGCCAGGCCCGTTGCTCTGGCCCGGCCAGGTGAAGCGTTGCCAGCGTTCGCGCTGGTTGTAGTAGTGGTGTTTCTCACCATTGAGTATGAAGGTGGTCTGCACCACATCACGCACCGGCTTGCCGCGCAGCTCGAAATTCACCGCCATGCCGCCCTCGGTGAACAGCACATCCGCCAGTTCACCCAGCTGGTTGACCGCGCTGAGGAACGCCGGGTTGAAGCGCAGGCCCTGGCTGTTGCGCGGCTCGGCGACCCAGCGCCGGCCCTCCTTGCGCAGCAGGCCATTGAGTTGCTGGTGCAGAAAACGTTCGATGCGCCCGGTATCGGCGCGGATCAGCTTGCCGAGCATGGGCAGCGAGGCATCGCTGCTGGTCACGGCGAACGGGTAACGCCCGGCGAAGGCGTTGTCCCAGTCGTCGACGATCGCCCGCTGCCAGTCGCGGTTAAGCCCAGCCGCGGATGGCTGCAGCACGCGTTGCCAGGCCTGGTCCAGCGGCTGCACGAACAGCGTCTGCGCCGCCCTGCCCCACTCGGCACCCAGGCTGGCGGCGATCAGGCTGCCGTAAGACCGGGTCTCGACCAGGTCGACGCGTTTGCCCTGGAATACGCTCTGCGCCAGGGCCTGGGTCATGGCTTGCGGGTCAGGTGCATCGGCGATCTGTTGCAGCTTCAGGCGCACGCTGGTGACCTGGGTAAGAAAGGCCTGCAAGCTGAGGCTACTGTCGCCTGGCTGGCCGTTTGCGCGCTTGCCCAGCAAGCCCAGCAACGGGCCGAAGGTGCCGTCCAGCGGGCCACCATCGGTTGCCAAGGGCTGACCGCTCACCGCCGTCCGATCCTGGCCGATCAGGTTCTGTGCAGACTGGATCAGCGTGTCTGCCAGGGCCTGGCCACGGATACCCGCCTGCCCCTGGTAGGCCAGGGTGTTCATCAGCGCAATCAGTGGGGACTGGCGGTTGTCGCTCATCAGCGTCAACTGGCTGATCGCCTCATCCAGCGTGGCGCCCTTGCGCCAGCGCAGGCTGTTGAGAAACGCCAGCCAGGCCTTGCCGTAGTCGTTGAAGTAACGCGCCGTAAGCCGCTCGCGCAGTTGCTCGGGGCTGAGCGCGCGGGTGATGTCACTGGGGTTGTCGCTCAGCACCCAGTCGATCTCTTCGCGGCGGGCTTTGGCGGCCGTTTCGATGGCCTCACGTACCTGGCCCTCCCAGGCTTGGCGGGTGAACGCACCGGGGACGCTGGCGGTGGTGGCGAACAGCGGGCTTGCATCGGTATCACCGACCATGTGCTGCAGGGCCAGGGCCGGGTAATGGTTGGTGGCGGTGTCCAGCGCTTGCTGGTACAGGCTGGTTTCAGCGTTGCGCTGGCCGAGTTGGGTGAGCAGGATCTGCCGCACCTGGGCGATCAGCCTGGCATCGGCCGCGATCGCCCAGCCCGGGTTGGCGGGCAGGCGTTCGGCGTAGAACGACCACAGGCCGGGCTCATTCTTGCCCAGGGTCTGCACCAGGAAATCCGCATCGCTTTTTTCGGGGCGGGCCAGCATCAGGTAGGCCTTGAGCTGGGTGTAGGCTTGCTGGGTACGCTGGGCGCGTTCGGCGCTGCCCGGTGGCAGCTTCACCAACGCGCTGAGCTGCGCTTGCAGGCTGGCGGCGGCCGGGTCGCGCACCTGCTGCTGCACGGCTTGCACGTAGTGCGGCCAGGCGGCATCGCGCAAGGCGCGGGTGCGGTCCAGGCCGAACCGGTAGTACCACGGGGCGCCGTGTTCGGCGCGGTAGTCCAGGCGGGAGATATCGAGGCTGAGGTCACGCAGGGTGGCCAGGGGGTCGGTGCCTTCGTGCGGTTGTTGCAGCGCTGCCAGCGCCTGGTCGATGCGCTGGGTTTCGGCACGGTTGGTGATGAAGGACAACAGCAGGCCGGCGCACCACAGGGCAGCGAAGCTCAATGTCACCACATAGGCGGCACGGCCTGCGGCCCACCCTAGCCGCCGGGGCCTGAGGGTTTCATCGCCAAGCACGGCTTGCCACATGCGGGCTGGAACCCAATGATGGTCAGCGGTGGCGGTATTATTGGCAATCGGCAGGCTGAACCACAGACCGCGCAGGTTGGCCTCCGATCCTCTGGCCAACGCAGCGAGCGCAGGCTGCCAGAACCCGGTACACGCAACCTTCAAGTCGAGTGAAAGGCGCAACAGAAAGTCCTGGTCGAATACCCCGGCCATCTGCTCCAGCCCCAATCGACGCGCCTGCTCCACGAGCTGATCCAGGCTGGTATGGAACTGCTGCGGCGTGACCCCTTGGGCAAACACGCAGCCAGTCGAGGGCATCACACTGGAGTCTTGCGGCCATGCACTTTGGCAAACCTGCCAGAGGTGAACCGGCATGTGCCAGCGTAAGGACCTGGCCAGTTTTCGCAAACGATGGGCACCGGTGTCCATGACGGTGTTGTTTGCAATGGACGCTCGGGTGACGGCCCAGATGACACCATCAAGGCCGCGCCGGGATAGCAGCGCCTGCACGTTATCGGGTAGAGCCGCCTCCTCCCCCGCGCCAGGGTTTGGGCCGTGCACCAGCAACGCGCCACCACCCTCCAGCCAGCGCTGTTCGACCAGGCCTGGGGCCACAGCTTCAACGCATTCTGGCTCCCCGACAACCAACAGCACACGCACCTTGCGCCGCCAGAAATAGCCATAATGGCTGCGCAGAACCGCCTCGACGTCATCCGCGTCGGGCTCACTGGCGAGCGGCGCGGCCAACCACTGCACCAATGGCTTGGTCAGCCGAGCGTTGAAGTCCAGGGTGGCCAGCCGCCTTATCGTCAGGGCCCCCAGGCTGTCCAGCAGCAGTATCAGCATGCAGGCCGCCAGCAACCCGGCAGTCCACTTGAATTGGTCGTGTTCGTTGCTGATCGAGACAATCGGGTTCTGCACCCAGATCAATATCCCGCCCACAACCGCCAGGCATAAAACCGCCAGCCAGACACTCCGTTGTTTTTTCATAAGCTTATTCGCCCTGTCGACGCGCCACCGGGCGAACCACCACCCCGTGCACGGTCTGGTCCTGGATCACCACTAGCTGGGGCTGAGCGTCAGTGACCGCTTGCTCACCCGCAACGATGATGCCGATGTTGCCCACTGCCTCAGCGGGCCTGCCCAATACGCCATCGAGGTGCAGGCACTGTTGCCTGTCGATCGTCCGCCCGGCCTTGGCCATTTCAAGGTTCATGCTGGCGAGCTGATCGGTGCACAGCTGCAACTGCCAGATGAAGTACGTTTCGCTCGGGTCTTCCATTCGCCCCCAGCGCATGACCGCCGACCAAGGGCTGCCGCCCTCCAGCATCATGGCCGGGCGATGCACCCAGGCCTGCGGCTCCAGCGCGTGCTTGTCGCAAAACTCCGGCAGCGCCAGCAACACCGCACTCACAGACTCGCATTGGGTGTCTACCGGGTGCTTGAACACGTTGATTTCAAGGGACAGCACCGCACCAGCGCCGCCCGGGGTGTCCAGCCATTCATCCAGCCACAGCAGGCCATCGTCCTGCGTGGCGAAGTGCACCTCTTCCCGCTGGGCATCATGGGTTACGCATGCCCGCCAGGCAGCCAGCAACGCTGCATCGGGCAGTGTCGAGTCATGCCTGATGCGCACGCGCAAGCGCCCCAGGCGTGTCACCTGGTCAAGGTCTTGCTGCAGCGTTGCCAGCACCTGGCGCATAAAACAGCGCAACCGTTGCTGGTATTCATTTGCCGTATGTTGCTGCGCCACGGGCACCAGTTGACTGCACCGCGACACACCTCGCGAAGCGCCCAGGTACACCGGCTGCAGGGGTGCACTGCCACGGCGCAGTGCGCCGGCCAACTGCCTGCTGCCCGCTGGCGTGCAGTAGGCGCTGGCCAATAATCCCACGGCGCGCTGGCCCTGCTGGGTCAAACGGTGCAGGTGATCGAGACGCTGCTGGTTCCAGCGTTGCGCGTAGTCCCGCTGCCGCTCGTACATCAGCCCGCGAAGCGCCAGGCTCAACAGCCCGACCGTCGCCGGCAACACCGCCACGCAGCACCAGTACCACAGCGACCCGCGCTGCAAATGCGCCGGCCAGAACAGCACCACCAGGCCGCTGCCCAGCGCCGCGCACAGCAGCGTGATGACCACCCAGCGGCGCTTACCGGGAGGCCCCGGCGGCGTGAGCTTCGCGGGTAGGTCGTCCAGGGTAATCGGCATGTCAGCTCCTCCCGGCCTTGGGCAACGAACTGATCAGGTTGCAGCCGCACTCACAGCGGTGCCCGTCCAGGGCAATCGGGCGACCTTTGCGGGTCGAGCCCGGGTCACCCTCGGCGATTTTGTTGGGCCCATGGCCCGGCAGCGGGCAAAATACCGCGTCGCCTACTGCGGCAACCTCGCGGCCGTCGAACAGCATGCCCGGCTGCGCTGACGTGACTTCACCGCCAGAACTGAGTTTGTCACCGATACGAATGACACCTTTCATGTTGACCTCCTGGGTTTTTTTGATAGTGGAGTCAGGCTACCGATTTGGGCAGGAAAGAAAGATCAAGGTATGACTTGTTGGGGTCGCGGTGATTGATCACAGCCCGGACCGTATCCTCGGCAAGATAAGGCGCAGGGTTGAAATAGATTTCGTCGCTTATCAATTCATGTAACTGATTGGTCTTTGGGTCACGCCAGTGGCAGATCACGACAAAGGGGTGCTGGCCGTCGACAGTAATGCGGTGATCGCATACCAGATGGTAAATATCCGCTTCCACTTCCTCCTCTACTTCCTCGCTGCACTGTTGGAAGTCGTAAGGGCTGGAAAGTGATCGACGCCGCTTCCTTACCATGAGCCAGCCTATCAGTGTGAATAGGCTGCCTAGCGCAAGCGGGTCTACCACGTTTTCCCATAGGTGCTTGAAGTCTTTGAGTTTTGCGACTTGCGAGTCATTCTTCAAAAATACCAACTCGACGTGGTCACCCATCGCATAGGCCGATGAGTTGCTGACTGACGAAGTGAATTCTACTGCCGAGCTAGTGTGGTCCAAAAATCGCACTCGCAGCTTTACCTGGTCGCCTGTATCTGACGATTCCAAAGCAATCACTCTTCCAGTAGTAGTGGTCGAATGCGTTAAAAAATCTTTGGTTTTCATATAGTGGCTCGCACCTACCAGAAGCAACCCCAAGCCCACCAATAGCACAAAAGCTGAAAAATACTTTAATGCCATATACTCCTCCTACCCTAGGCACAATTGCCTGATTATCACTACCCAGCACACTGCAAAAAGAGCTGCCCACGTGGAACCATTGATGAGTGGCCGCGGATCCGGTTCGGCTTTCTAACTGCATCAGTACCACATTACTCTTTACCCAACCCAACTCAGCACCGAAATAACCCATCAGGCATCCCGCCCCCTACTTAAACCACACTCACCACATCGTTGAACAACATTTCGGCGTCTGGCTAAATTGAGGTTTACAGGATCATCCACACCTCACAATTCAACCTGAACTGAGTGGCACGGAGCTATTGACGACGCAGCGAGCGGTTTTATCAATAATCATGCGTATATCTTTATCCCGAAATATACTTTTCGTAGTAGCATCAGGGGGGGGGGGGGGTTGTATCGGCGCCGAACATTAAATCCGCCTCCCCATCGCGCATCAGCAACGTCAACTCCACGCATGACTTTGGCATACTTGTTAGCCGTCTCTTCTCCTTTATATACAGGTGCAAGCGGCCCCTTTGGGTCCATCACAGGGGAGGTGCGGTAATAGTCTGGATCATACCAGTCACTAACCCACTCAAAGCCGTTGTCAGACATTGCATACATTCCCAATGGATTGGGTGGATATTGATCAACCGGGAGTGATGTCAGACCGTCAACCTTCCAGCCCAATGCTTTGGCAAACTCTTCTCGGTCTCTGATCGTAGATATATTGACACCTTCAGGCCCTCCGCTTCCGTCACGGTTATACAAGTCATCGGTTATCTTGTAAGTACCATCATCCGTGGCAACCGCAATAAATTGCCCTCTGCTTCGAGCGGCGTACTCCCATTGGGCCTCAGTAGGCAGTGAGAATGGAAGACCACTCACCGTGCCTAGCCAGCTGCAGTATTTGTCGGCCTCATACCAGTCGATATGTGCAGGCAGCTTAGGATGACTGCGCATGCGCTTGGAGTTTGTGTATTCTGCAATTTTATCCTCCACACCATCAAAAGGCAGCTGGTTTGCCAGCAAGTAAAAACCATATTCCTCATTCGTCACTTTGAATTTCGAAATGGAAAAACTACTTAACTCCACTTCATGAAGCGGCTTACTGTTCACATTGGCGTCATACTGGATTCCCTCCGTTCCATACTCGGCACCAAAATCCCCCATCAGGTATTTACCACCATCAACAAACACTTGCCGCCCAAGGACCTTCTCAATAAAAGCTTCAAGCTGTTTAGAATCCACTTGCGGAGCAGAAACCAAATTATTTTCGTCCTTCTGATCGCATCCACCAAGATTTGTAGCAACCACAACTAACCCGATACTCAAATATTTCTTCATGCCTCTTTCCACCCGAAGTCAAACTCACCACAACCAAGGCCAAAGCTGCATCACTCAGAAAAACTGTGACTAACGCCATACTTCATCTTTTAGCATTCCGTTCTATTCATCGCAAAATGCCATTTCGCTCCGTCACATCCGCAAACCTGACGCCCTAACCTCTATTGACAGGAATAGGGCTGTTTACAACGCAGCGAGCGGTTTTATCAGTAATTATGCGTATATCTTTATCCCGAAATATACTTTTCGTAATAGCATCAGGGGGATTGTATCGGCGCCGAACATTAAACCCGCCTCCCCATCGCGCATCAGCAACGTCAACTCCTCGCATCACTTTGGCATACTTGTTAGCCGTTTCTTCTCCTTTATATACAGGCGCAAGCGGCCCCTTTGGGTCCATCACAGGGGAAGTGCGGTAATAGTCTGGATCATACCAGTCACTAACCCACTCAAAGCCGTTGTCAGACATTGCATACATCCCCAATGGATTGGGTGGATATTGATCAACCGGGAGTGATATCAGACTATCAACTTTCCAACCCATTGCTTTGACGAACTCTTTTCTATCCCTAGTCGTCGAAATATTGATACCTTGAGGCCCTCCACTTCCGTCACGGTTATACAACTCATCGGTGATCTTGTAAGTACCATCATCCGTGGCGACCGCAAGAAATTGCCCTCTGCTCCGAGCGGCGTACTCCCATTGGGCTTCAGTAGGCAGTGAGAATGGAAGACCACTTACAGCGCCAAGCCAGCTACAGTATTGTTCAGCCTCGTACCAGTCGACGTGTGCAGGCAGTTTTTTTTCACTGCGCATGAGCATGAAATACTTATAGTCCACACCTTCATCCCCGACATGCACTAGCGGCAACTGGTTAGCCATCAAATAAAATTGATACTCCTCATTTGTCACCTTAAATTTCGACATGGAAAAGCTAGTAAGCTCCACCTCATGAAGCGGCTTACTGTTAATATTGGCATCATATTGAATTTTTTCCGACCCATAGTCAGCACCGAAATCCCCCATCAGGTACTTACCACCTTCAACATATACTTGGCGATCAATAACATTCTCAATGAATACTGCAAGCTTTTCAGGATCCACTTGCGGAACAGCCACACCACTTTGGACCTCTTGGCCACAGCCACCGAGAACAGCAACCACCATGAGAAGTTTAAGATTCAAATTTCTCGTCATACCTCCCTCCACCTAAAATCAAACTCACCGAAGCCAGGACCAAACTTGCAGCGATCAGGGAAATTGGGATTAACGCCGTAATTCAGCCTGTAGTATTCGGTGTTATTCATAACGAGCGCATACCCCCAACTGCTTTCCAACCTGATACTTCTTCGGATGGCATAAAGCTCCCCTTTCGCCTTGCGAAGATCATCGTCGCGATCGAACCCAATTTGTAGAAACTCCACCAAACTCTGCTCTTGCTTTTCCTCTACAGTTGCCTCATCCCCCTCGCCTGCCTGACTACTCCCATCAATTGTCACGCGGCAAAGTACCTTCCTCCATTCCACAATAGTTTGAATACTTCTCAAAACCCAAATCACTGCTTCTTTACGCCGCTGAAATAAATCAGGGACAAGGTTTGACCCCATATTATCAGGATCCATATAATCCAGCTTACCGTGTCTAGTCAGCAGATATATCAAGATCCCCTTTGCTTCCGGGGTATAGGCAAGCAATTCAAACCGACGAGAAATTGTATTTTTCGCCAACGCATTTCTTCGATGAGAGGCTGCAACCCTATACTTATAACTACCAGCAAACTCAACCAAGTCTTCAGATAATTTACGAGATACACCCAATAGATTTTCGGCATAGCTTGCATATTTCACATAGACATCAAATACTGGATCCACCAGGCTAATCACAGATGTTTTGCTATAAATAGCAAATGCAACTTCATCAACAATAGAAAAGAACCCATAATCCAACCGATGAAGCTGATACACCAACCAAGCACCAAACTCCAAAATCGAGTTAGTACCCACCTCAAAAATAAGCCCGCCCTTCGCCCCGTAGCCCCAGCACAAGCTCGCAGCCACATGAAAGCAAAACTTGCCGTTAATAAAGGTGCAGTAAAACTTTCCACCCGCGCCAACGCCTGCCAACCCAGCAATATTCGGCGCAATCGTGCAAAAGTCTGTGAACTCGCCACTGGACTTCAGCATCCCTGCTGTCCAGTGCTCCGGATCGATCGGCCCTGCCGGTTTCAGCCACTGCAAGCTACCCTTCAGGCTGCCTTGCACCCGAGCACCAGCAAACGCCTCACCGGTTAGCTTCAGGCCTTCGTCCTCGGCCTCCATCTGCTGGTGAAACACCTTTGCTTTGGTGCGCCGTGTTTCGAAGCGCGGCAGCCGCCCGCCCGGCTGGCCGGCCAGCAGCTGTTTGTCGCCGTTGACCACTACCTGCAACTGGCCTTCCAGCACCACCGATCCGCCGATGAAACCGGTCAGCTCCGGCTCGATCAACAAGCGCAGCCGGCCCATGTCGAAGGTTTGGCCATCACCGTGGGCGTAGGCCAGCGACCAGCCCAGACGATCCGGAACGTAGGCCTGGGCGCCAACCGTTGCCGAGGCGATGGAGAAGCTGGCCTTGCCATCTACATTGACCGCTGCCTGGCCCTTGGCGGGGTCGAACTCGGCACTGGCGCCCACATTGGAAACCAGGCGCATGAACTGGGCACCGGCCGAAAAATCGATGTTCTCGCTACCAAACAGTGCGCCGCTGGTCGTTGCACTTTCGTTCCAGCTGTCCGCCCAGTCGAAGAGCGTGATGTCCTTTTGCAAGTCCTCCGGATTGAAGTCAGCACCGCTCCACTTCAGCACGTCGGCCAGTTCGAGCTTCAGCTTTGACCACTCCAGGCTCTGCAACTGTTGCCGTAACAGCTGCGTGTCAATGCGGGTGTTGCCGCGTTTGTCCTTGCGGATAAAACTTTGCTGGCCGGTTTTCTTGTCCTTGGCCTTGAGCGACTGGCTGCTCAGCTTTCCTCCCTGTTTGTTTTCGTCGTAAAAGCTCTTTTTGACATAGGCATAGCGAATGGGCTTCTTGCCCCGCTTGCCCTTGCTGTTCTGGCCGATGATCGGCAGCAGCTCGACCACATCTTCGTAGGCCATGCCGTTTTGCGAGAACGTGCCCAGCTTCTCGTGTATTGCCTTGCGCGTTTCATCGACACTGTCTTCGGCAGCGGCAATTGCGATTTCATGCTTGTCCCGCGCCAGCGCCGAAAGCCCTTGCTGCGAACCGGCGATATAAGCTTCAAGCACTTCCTGGTACCTGGCTTGCGCCTCGTGGAAGTTGCTGATGCTGGCCTGCATTCCGCGCCAGTGGGTTTCGAATCTGCCGGCTTCCATGCCGGCAAGGAATACAAGTTCCTCGGTATCGGGGCGGAAGTAACACTGCGCGGCTTTGTGGTAGGCAACTACCACGGTGCCTTCCCTGCTGGTCACCCCTTCTGCGTGCGGTGCTTCTACCGGGCTATCGTTGGTGGGCTTCATATTCACTCCATGATCAGTTTGAAAGACTGGGAATCGAGCCCGTGATGCGCCTGGGTGAAGCCCTCGCTGTCCGTTACGCCACGCACCACAGCGCCATCAGCGGTTTCAATGCGATAGGCAACATGCGGCCAGGGCTCACCGCTTGGGTCATCCCTTAACAGGAACTTGCCGAGGGTCGGCGTCTTGAACACCGGGTCTTGCAGCGACATTTCACCAAGTGCCTTGTCAAGGGACGCGGCGCCGCCCCACTGGACGTGGTCGTTGCGCAAGCGCAGTTCACCGGTGGCCCCTATTTCGATGGAGCCATCCTTCAGCTTTATGTAGGCGCCACGGCTGGTCAGGGTGATGCCTTGCGGTGCGTTCAGGACCATCTCTCCGTTCACGGCATTCACTGTCATGTTCTGGTTCGCTTCCAGGGTGACCGCGTCGCTCAGCGCCTTGATTTCCACCGGGCCACGCGCCGCGAAAAGTTTCAGCCCAAGCATTTGTGCAAACAGGCTGATGGCCTCCCCGGCAGCCACACAAAAACGCTGGCGAACAGTCAGTTCCGCACTGTCGCCAGCCGTTGCAATGAGGTTCGCATCCGTCGACAACTGCACGCTCTTCGGTGAGGTGAGGGCCATGCCAGCCGGCGCCGAGGCGACCAGGCCAGCTTCTTTCAGGCTGGCCAGTGCCTGACACAGGCCCCGCTGGGCTTGCACATCTGCCGCCATTGCCCCCGAGGCTTCCGCGCTCTGCGACAAGGTCGTGACGATATGAAGCGCGCTGTTGAGTTGCGCCAGTGCCTCGCCCATGCTCAGCACGTCGCCCTGCGCCTGAGGTTGCTGATCGGCACTGATGAAAATGCCCTTCCCTGCCCGAATCGCCCCCCACGCATCGCTGCGCAGCTCAAACCCTTCGCCGCGCCTGTCGCGCTTTGCGTCCACCACATGCCCCAGGTTCAGCTGGCT
>NZ_JBIBGE010000042.1:0-52117 GCF_042956345.1 Pseudomonas sp. NPDC008258 | reverse complement strand
CGGTTTGTTGATGTGTTTGCTCGCACGAACATCATCCATCAAACCGGCGTTCTTGTTTCTGTCTTTCCCGGGATTCCGTGAAGAACCAAAAAAAAACGCCCCGGGCCGAATGAAACAGGCCAGGGGCGATGCGCAGGAACGCCAGACGGTTCGTAGAATTCTTTAACGTGCCACTAAGCCGGAACTTCGCGGCGAGCCTGCTGCTGGGCATGCAGGCGGGCAAAGGCGCGCGCCAGGCGCAGCAGCATTTCGTCGATGTTGCCCTTGCTTACGGTCAGCGCCGGTGAAAAACGCACCACATCCGCTTGCGGAGCATTCAGCAGCAAGCCTTCGTGCAGGGCCGCGGCCACCAGCTCGCGGGCCAGGTTTTCTTTCAGTTGCAGGGCCCACAGCAGGCCTTGACCGCGCACTGCGCCCTGGCCATAGCGCCCGGCCAGGCGGCTCAGGCCTTCGCGCAAATGGCGGCCGTTGTCCTGCACCTGCGCGAAGAAGCCAGGCTCCAGCACCGTGTCCAGCACAGCCAGGCCCGCAGCGCACATCAGGGCGTTGCCGTGGTGGCTACCTTCCAGCTCGCCAGGCTCGGCGCAGCATGCCGTGCCCCGGGCGAGCAAGGCAGCCAGTGGCACACCGCCGCCCAGGCCCTTGCCCAGGGTGATGATGTCGGCGCGCACACCGTAGGTTTCTTCGGCCAGCAACGCACCGCAACGGCCAATTCCGGTCTGCACCTCATCGAGGATCAGCAGGATGCCCAGTTCACGGCACAGTGTTTCCACGCCCTTGAGGTATTCCTGCGTGGCGGGGATCACACCCGCCTCGCCCTGGATTGGCTCAAGCATGATCGCCACGGTGCGCGAATCCACTGCGGCATGCAGGGCAGCCAGGTCATTGAACGGCACCTTGCTGAAGCCCGGCAGGCCAGGTTCGCAGCGGTTGCACGGCAGCGGGTCGGACGCCGACAGCGCGCCCAGGCTGCGGCCATGGCAGGCCTGGCTGGCGGTGATGATGTGATAGGCGCCGTTGCGGTGCAGCTGGCCCCACTTGCGTGCCAGCTTGATCGCACCTTCGCAGGCCTCGGCCCCGCTGTTGAGCAGGTAAGCCTGGTCGCTGCCAGTGCTTTGGCACAGGCGGTTGACCAGCCCCAGCAGGCCTCGGCTATGGAAACCCGAACCCGGGTTTATCAACGCCTGGGCCTGGTTGCCCAGCGCTTTCACCAGCACGCTGGGGCTATGGCCCAGGCTGTTGACCGCACCGCCCTGGGTGAAGTCCAGATAGGCGTGCCCCGCGTTGTCCCACAACCAGGAACCCTGGCCCCGCACAAACACCTGCTCGGCCCGCTCGGCACTTGGCATCAGGCGATCACGCGACAACTCGGGCACTTGCGGCACGATTACCGGCGCACACTTGGGCTCGGCGACAGCGGCAGGGGCCGAGCGGCGCAGGTTGAACAGGTTCATCAGGGCTCCAGCCAATCACGGTAAAGGGCGGCAACGGTGCGGTCTTGGTGCCGGCACTCGATATTTTGCCTTGCCTATCAAAAGTGTTTTTCATCCGGGGTAACAATCGACCGATTCATCGCTGTAACCCGTTGGAATACGGCGATAGACTAGGCTTCGCGAGGGTTTTCGACCATTTCGTTTTTCCAGCATTTTCGATAAGTTTTACTTATGGATTTCCGCCAACTGCGTTATTTCGTCGCGGTGTACGAAGAGGGCCATGTTGGCCGTGCCGCCGAGCGCCTGTCGTTGTCGCAGCCGGCGCTCTCCCAGCAGATCCGCCAGCTGGAACACAGCCTTGACCTGAGCCTGTTCGAACGCAGCAACAAGCGCCTGCTGCCGACCCTGGCAGCTCACACCCTGTACAACCACGCCTTGCCGTTGCTCGACGGGTTGCAGCGGGCCCACGAGGCCATGCGCAACTTCAAGGGGCAGTCGCTGCGTACCTTGGCCATTGGCGTATTGCAGACCGTGCGGCCAAGCCTGGTGCCGCAGTTGCTCGAACGGCTACGCAAGGCACAGCCACACCTGGTGGTGCAGATCTATGAATTGTCGGGGCTGGAAATCGAACGGCGCCTGCTCAATGGCAGCCTGGACATCGGCATCAGTTACCTGCCGCCACGCCAGCCCGGGCTGCACGGCCTGTTGCTGTATGAAGATGAGCTGCAGTTGGTCATCCCCGACACTCATCCCCTGAAGGACTTCAAGAAGGTGTCCATCCGCCAGGCCGCCGAGTTGCCCATGCTGATGCTGGGCGAGGAATACCAGATCCGCCAGATCTGGCAGGCGCAGTTGGCCAGCCAGGGGCGGCGGCCACACGTGCAGGCGGAGATGAACAACATGGCAGGGATTCTCGACAGCCTGTCGCACACAGCGCTGGCGACCATCCTGCCGGGGCGGGCCAAGGAAGCGGCTGAGAATGACCAGGGCCTGCTGTGGAAGCCATTGAGCGAGCCGCGGGTGCCGCTGAAGGTTGGCCTGGTGTTTCGCGATGCCCAGCGCCAGCAGGCCTCTGTGGAGCTGCTGCGCACGCTGCTGGAAGAAGAGACTGACGCCCGGCTGCCAGGGGCATCAGCGCTGGATGTGCTGGCCTGAAAAAACACGCGCACAAAGAAAACCCCGCCGAAGCGGGGTTTCCCAGACTGTTTCCCTGTGACATCCGTATCGCCCCGCCATCCTGGCAGGTGGTCCTTCGTCGTCTTCCTTGATCTGTCCTTTGCGCTTCCTGCGCAACGTCCATGTGGTAAAGATTAACCGTGGATCCAATCTGAGAACAGTGGTGAAAAGTCACCACGTCGTGTAGGAAAAAGCTTACAAGGGCGAAGCATTCGCAGATACATCGTGAATGGGGCCGCTCTGCGGCCCATCGCGACGCAAGGCCGCTCCCACAAGGTCCTGCATACGCCGATCAATGTGGGAGCGGCCTTGTGTCGCGATGGGCTGCAAAGCAGCCCCAAGATCCCTTAGAACTGCTCGGCATCCAGCAGGTACAGCGACTCACTCCCCGCCTTCACCGAAGCCACCAGCGAATCCACCCGTGGCAGCAACCGCGCAAAGTAGAACCGCGCCGTTCCCAGCTTGCCCGCATAGAACGCCGCATCCCCCTCACCCGCCTGCGCCGCCCGCGCCATCAAAGCCCACATGTAGGCATAGGCCACGTAACCAAAGGCATGCAGGTACTCGACCGACGCTGCGCCAATTTCGTTCGGGTTGCCCTTGGCCTGTTCCAGCACCCACTCGGTCAACCCGTCGAGCTGGTCGAGGCTGGCCGCCAACGGCTTGGCAAATTCGTTCAGCTCACCGCCTGCGCTGGCAATGAACTGGCGGATCTCCTCAGAGAACAACCGGTAGTACGCCCCACCGCTGGCCACTACCTTGCGCCCCATCAGGTCAAGCGCCTGAATGCCGTTGGTGCCTTCGTAGATCTGGGTAATGCGCACATCGCGCACCAGTTGCTCCTGCCCCCACTCACGGATGTAACCATGCCCGCCGAACACTTGCTGGCCGTGCACCGTGCTCTCCAGCCCCAGGTCGGTGAGGAACGCCTTGGCCACCGGCGTCAGCAGTGCCACCAGCTCTTCGCTGCGCTTGCGCACGGCGGCATCTTCGCTGTATTTGGCACTGTCCAGCTGCATGGCTACATAGGTGGAGAAAGCGCGGCCACCCTCGATTTGCGCCTTCATGGTCAGCAGCATGCGGCGCACGTCCGGGTGGACGATAATCGGGTCGGCGGCCTTGTCTTTGGCTTGTGGGCCGGTAGGGGCGCGGCTTTGCAGGCGGTCACGGGCGTATTCCACGGCGTTCTGGTAAGAGCGTTCGGCAGACGCCAGGCCCTGGATACCAACGCCCAGGCGCTCGTAGTTCATCATGGTGAACATGGCGGCCAGGCCCTTGTTCGGCTCACCGACAATGTAGCCCACTGCTTCGTCGAAGTTCATCACGCAGGTGGCCGAAGCCTGGATGCCCATCTTGTGCTCGATCGAACCGCAAGTGGCCGGGTTGCGTGCGCCAAGGCTGCCGTCTTCGTTGACCAGGAACTTGGGCACCAGGAACAGCGAAATACCTTTCGGCCCCGCCGGCGCGTCCGGCAGCTTGGCCAGCACCAGGTGGATGATGTTCTCGGTCAGGTCGTGCTCGCCACCCGTGATGAAGATCTTGGTGCCGCTGACCTTGTAGCTGCCATCCGCCTGGGGCTCGGCCTTGGTGCGGATGATGCCCAGGTCGGTACCGGCATGTGGCTCGGTCAGGCACATGGAACCGGCCCACACGCCGGCGTACATGTTCGGCAGGTACTTTTCCTTCAGCGCTTCGCTGGCATGGGCATTGATCGACAGGCAAGCGCCCGCGGTCAGCATCGGGTACAGGCCAAACGCCAGGCTGGAGGCGTTGACCATTTCTTCTACCTGCGCCGAAATGGCCTTGGGCATGCCCATGCCGCCGAACAGCGGGTCGCCGCCCACGCCCACCCAGCCGCCTTCGGCGTAAGTGTTGTAGGCCTCGATGAACCCGGCTGGGGTGCGTACCGCACCGTTGTGCCAGTGGCAACCTTCTTCATCCGCGGCGCGGCTGAGCGGCGCGATGGACTTGGCGGTGACCTTGCCGGCTTCTTCCAGCACGGCCATGGCAGTGTCGGCATCGACAACGTCGGCCAGCCCGGGCAACTGCGCCCACTGCTCGGCCACGTTGAAGACTTCATTCAGTACGAAGCGCATGTCGCGCAGCGGCGCTTTATAGTCAGCCATGACAACCTCTCGCTAGTCGGGTCTTGGCGGTCTCGGGGAACCGCGACACTGGGGTTACTGGCAGTGTAACCGAACAACTTTTACGAGACATAGGGTCATCAACGGACCGTATGGTCTATTTCAGTCACGCGGTACGCACTGCCCCACGCTGCGATTGTTGCCCATGCACCATGACACAATTGCGCCCTGCACCTTTGGCGCTGTACAGCGCCTGGTCGGCGGATTTGAGCACCGCTTCGGGGTTGCGGTGATCAGCCTGGCGCTCGGCCACGCCGATACTGATAGTGACCGATACCGTGCCACCAGCGCTCCCCGCCCGCCGCTGACGGCCGGCCGTATCGTCCTGCGGGCGGTTGCTCTGGTCGCGCAGGTGCATCACGTAGTTGGCGATCACCTCGCGCACCGCTTCCACGTGGGGCACGCATTCCTCGGCCGTCTTGCCAGCGAACACCAGGGCAAATTCCTCGCCGCCATAACGGTAGGCCCGGCCGCCTCCGGTCACCTTGGACAAACGGCTGGCCACCAGGCGCAACACTTGGTCGCCGACATCATGGCCATGGGTATCGTTGAATTTCTTGAAGTGGTCGACATCGGTCATGGCGATCACATAATTACGCCCCAGGCGCTGCATGCGCTCGTTCAGCGCGCGGCGCCCCGGCAGGCCGGTCAGTTCGTCGCGGAAGGCCATCTGGTAAGCCTCGTGCGCTACCGCCGCGGCGATCATCAGCATCACCTGGCTGCACATGATGTTCAGGGTGAACGGCAGGATGAACGTTTGCGGCAGCATCCAGAAAATGCCCAGCAGGCCCGTTATCAGCGCAGCGTGCAGAGGCCGCGGTGCGCGCAAGTATTGCACCACCAGCAGGATGAACACGCCGATGAACAAGGGGTAGACCAGCTGGATCAGGCTCATCCACTGGCCATGCAGGGCGGGCCAGCGGATTTCCGCCAGCCAGGTCAGCAGGGCTTCGGGGAAGCTTTGTTCGAGCGCCACTGCCACGCTGCCTACGGCGAACAGCACGGCGCCGCGTGCGACCAGGTCCTGCAGCAGGTGAGTACGTTCCTGCCAGGCGCCATACAGCCCGAACAGCGCGGGGAGCAGCAGGCATACGAGGTGGAATATCACCGCGGCGTCCTCGCGCACGCGGCCATGGTCACGGTAGAAGTCGGTCTGTGTGTCGAGCAGGTAGTAGGCGATGTACACGGTGAGCATCATGAACAGCTCACGCTGGCGGCGATAAACCGCGCAGTAGGCGCCGCCCAGCAACAGAACCAATGTGGGCAGGACGTTGAACAGCGATGTGAAAAAGACACTGAGGTCTCTCACGTAGGCCGCAGCGAGCCCTGCCAGCAACAAAACGAGCGATGGCAGAAAGTGGCTTGCGCGAACAGCATTAAAACGAAACAAGGGTAATCTCCAACCCGGCAGATCAGATGGTGGCATTGTGCCCTTACTTCATCGGCAGTGCACATGAACAGTTGAATTTGCGGTTGGATTGAATGGCCTCATCGCCGGCAAGCCAGCTCCCACAGGTACTGCACCAGGCCTTGAATGCTACGCAATCCTGTGGGAGCAGGCTTGCCGGCGATGGGCCGCACAGCGGCCCTCAAAATGCACAAAACCCGCCTGCCGGTGAGGGCAGGCGGGTTTTCGGTACAACCGATAAATCAGTACGACAGGCCGAAGTTTTCTTCGTCCATCGCCATCAGGTTGTTGGCACCCGACAGCATGGTTGCCACATGGGTACGGGTACGCGGCAGGATACGCTGGAAGTAGAAGCGCGCAGTCTGCAGCTTGGCGGTGTAGAACGCCTCTTCGCTGGTACCGGCTGCCAGCTTCTCGGCCGCCAGGCGGGCGATGTCGGCCCAGAAGTAGGCCAGGCAGGCATAACCGGAATACATCAGGTAATCGACCGAAGCTGCGCCCACTTCTTCACGGTCCTTCATGGCGGCCATGCCCACTTTCATGGTCAGCTCGCCCCACTCCTTGTTGATTGCCGCCAGCGGCTCGACGAATTCCTTGACCGCTTCGTTGCCTTCCTGCGCCTGGCAGAACTTGTGCACGATCTTGGTAAAGCCCTTCAGTGCCTCGCCCTGGGTCATCAGCACTTTACGGCCGAGCAGGTCCAGCGCCTGGATGCCGGTAGTGCCTTCGTACAGCATGGAGATACGGCTGTCGCGCACGTTCTGCTCCATGCCCCACTCGGCAATGAAGCCGTGGCCGCCATAAATCTGCACGCCATGGTTGGCCGCTTCGAAACCGACTTCGGTCATGAACGCCTTGGCGATCGGGGTCAGGAACGCCAGCAGGGCATCGGCCTTCTTGCGCTCTTCTTCGTCCTGGCTGTACTTGACGATGTCCACCTGCTTGGCGGTGAAGTACACCATCGCACGGTTGCCTTCGGCGAAGGCTTTCATGGTCAGCAGCATGCGACGCACGTCCGGGTGGACGATGATCGGGTCAGCGGCCTTGTCCGGCGCTTTCGGGCCAGTCAGCGAACGCATCTGCAGGCGCTCACGGGCGTACTTCAGGCCACCCTGGAACGCCACCTCGGCGTGGGCCAGGCCTTGCAGCGCGGTACCCAGGCGAGCAGTGTTCATGAAGGTGAACATGCAGTTCAGGCCTTTGTTGGCCGGGCCGATCAGGTAACCGGTGGCCGCATCGAAGTTCATCACGCAAGTGGCGTTGCCGTGAATGCCCATCTTGTGCTCGATAGAGCCGCAGCTCACGCCGTTGCGCTCACCCACGCCGCCTTCGGCATTGGGCAGGAACTTCGGCACGATGAACAGCGAAATACCTTTGGTACCGGCCGGTGCATCCGGCAGGCGGGCCAGGACGATATGGACAATGTTGCCGGCCATGTCGTGCTCACCGGCCGAAATGAAGATCTTGGTGCCCGACACTTTGTAGCTGCCATCGGCCTGTGGTTCGGCCTTGGTGCGCAGCATGCCCAGGTCGGTACCGCAGTGTGGCTCGGTCAGGCACATGGTGCCGGTCCACTCCCCGGACACCAGCTTGGTCAGGTAGGTGTGCTGCTGCTCTTCGGTGCCGTGCGCAGAAATGGTGTTCATCGCGCCATGCGACAGGCCTGGGTACATGCCCCACGACCAGTTCGAACCACCAACCATTTCGCTTAGGGCCAGGCCCAGCGACTCTGGCAGGCCTTGGCCACCGTGCTCGATGTCATGGGCCAGGCTCGGCCAGCCGCCTTCGACGAACTGCTCGTAGGCCTCCTTGAAGCCAGTCGGGGTTTTCACGCCCGATTCGCTCCAGGTGCAGCCTTCCTGGTCACCCACACGGTTCAGCGGCGACAGCACCTGCTCACAGAACTTCGCACCTTCTTCAAGGATCGCGTCGACCATGTCGGGCGTGGCGTCCTGGCAGCCCGGCAGGCTCTGATAGTGCGCCTCATAGCCAAGCAGTTCGTCGCGAACGAAGCGGATATCACGCAAGGGGGCTTTGTAATCAGGCATTGCGATGAACCTCTGGGTCAGTTCTGTGGGGGTGACCAGCTCTTGGCGGCCGTCTTATCAAACAGTTGTTTGAAACTTACGTTTAGCTCCGCATTCTGTCAAGGAGGGACTATGGTGCCATTTACGCCACGAAAAATGGCGTTTACGCCAAGCCCGAAAAATGCCACCCATCTGTGGGAGCGGGCGTGCCCGCGAAGAGGCCAGACCAGGCAATAGAGGTGCCTGAGCTGACGCATTCGCGGGCATGCCCGCTCCCACAGGGGATGTGTGTGTGTGATTCGAATAGGCGCCCGGTCAGGCGTAGGTATCGATGATCCGGCCGAGCATTTCGTCGGAAGCCTTGACCACTTTTGCGCCAAGCTCGACTTCGGTCTTGCCCACGGCCTGTTGCACCACGCTGGTAGCCAGGTCCATCTGCTGACTGCGGTCGACCGCGCGCAGGCGTTCAGCCTGAAAATCGCTGGACTGGCTGGTGGCGGTACGTTCGGCGGCGGTGTTGGCGATCTGGCTTGCAGCCTGATCGACGCGGTTCTGGCCGGTGTGGATTGCGCTCAGGCCCGCGTAATAGGCGGAGCTACCGGTGATTTCCATGTCAGGACTCCATTGACGCTGGATAACGAACAGGCTCAATTAAAGCAGGCCTGTGGTGAAAAGGCCCGTTTAAATCCCTAATGGCCTGGTGCCAGCTGATAGGCACTGGGTATTCCTGCGCTGGCCTCTTCGCGGGCTTGCCCGCTCCCACAGGGACCGCACAGCTCCTGAGAACTGCACAATACCTGTGGGAGCGGGTTCACCCGCGAAAGGGCCGAGCCTGGAAAACCCTAATCCAGCAGATCCAGCTGCAAATGCTCAGCCACCATGTCGGCACTGGCCAGCTTCAGCTTGGGCACCCGCCCCAGGCAAGGCGCGGGCAAGCGCTCGGCAAGGCTGGCAAGGTTTTCTTCCAGCCGCGAAGTACGCGGCTCGATGATGTTCGCCACCCACCCCGCCAACTGCAAACCGTCACGCTCGATCGCCTCGGCGCTGAGCAAGGCATGGCTGATACAACCCAACCTCACCCCTACCACCAGGATAACCGGCAGCTTCAAGGCAACAGCCAGATCAGACAGGTTCTCCAACCCTGACAACGGCACGCGCCAGCCACCAGCCCCCTCTACCAAGGTGAAGTCGGCATTTTGTTGCAACACATTGCGCATCGCTGCCAGCAACTCCGGTACCGCCAGCGTCACCCCCGCTTCGCGAGCGGCCACGTGCGGAGCAATCGCAGGCTCGAAAGCAAACGGGTTGACCTGCTCATACGGCAGCTTGATCGTGCTTTCATCAATCAGCGCCTGGGCATCGCTGTTGCGCAACCCTTTAGGCGTCATCGTGCACCCGGACGCAACCGGCTTGGCCCCCAGCGTGCTCATGCCCTGCAAGCGCGCCGCATGCAAAAGCCCGGCGGCGATGGTGGTCTTGCCGACATCGGTATCGGTACCGGCAATGAAATAGGCCTGGCTCATCTCGCTCCCCTTACGCCTGTGGCTTGCGCAACACACCATAGACCACCTGATAGGTGGCTGGCAGCCCCTCGGGCTGGCGAAATGCTTCATAGGCCTGCAACAGGCCCTGCATCCGCGCCCGGCCAGTGAGGCCGGAAGGGCGGCCCGGGTTCAGGTTATGCGCACCCAGCGCCTTGAGCTCGTGCGTCAGGCTGCGCACGTCCGGGTAGTGCAGCACGTGCGGGCGGCGCTGCAACTCAAGCGGTTCGAAGCCGCTGGCAGCACACAGGCGCTGATAGTCTTCGAAGCGGCGGAAACGGTTCACATGCACCAGGCCGTCCACGGCCTGCCAGCTGGCACGCAGTTCGTCGAGAGTGCCCACGCAAAGGCTGCTGAACGCCAGCACGCCTCCCGGGCGCAGTACCCGCAACGCCTCTGCAAGCACGCTGGCGAACTGGTCGCACCACTGCACGGCCAGGCTGGAAAACACCAGGTCGACACTGCCATCACACAGCGGCAAGCGCTCGGCATCGCCAGCCACGTGATACTGTGCCCCGCCCCGTTCATGACGGGCATGGCGCAGCATGCCTTCGGCAATATCCACCGCCACACCACTGCTCTGTGCGAAACGCTCGGCCAGCACGCGGCTGAAATGGCCGGTGCCGCTGCCCAGGTCCAGCCAGTGCGAGGGCTGCAAGCCTGCCGGCAACTGCTCCAGCAGGTTCAAACCTACAGCACGCTGCAAGGCCGCCACGCTGTCGTAGCTGGCCGCAGCGCGGGAGAACGAGGCCGCCACCTGGCGTTTGTCGGGCAATGCGCCTGGGGTTGGACGGGATAGGTCAGTCATCGCCACTCTCATGCAGGAAACTCTTGATGCCCGCCGCCAGCTCCTGCGGATACTCCAGCAGGAACGCGTGGGAACTGTCTTCAACCAGGCCCACTTCCACATCGGGCAGCAGCTCGCTCAACGCTTTTGCCGCCTCTGCCGGCACCAGTGCGTCGCTACCGGCGAACAGGTGCAACTGCGGGCCGCCATAGGCCTGTAGGGCTTCGCGGGTGTCCAGCCTGGCCAGCACTTCCAGGCCGGTGGCCAGGTACAGCGGGTCGGTATCCGGCACGCCGACACCCAGCTGACGTAGCAGCGTGCGTGGCTGCTGCGCGCCATCACTGCACAAGGTACGGAAGCGCTTGAGGGTGACCTGGGTATGGCTGCGACAGCCATCGAGGAAGGTGCCGAAAGTGTCTTCGGCCATGCCGTGGGGCCAGCCCGGGCGGGCCACGAAGCTGGGGTTGCTGGCCAGTGTCAGCAGGCCGCAGCAATGGTCACCGCGCTTGTGCGCCAGCGCGCTGGCCAACATGCCGCCCAGCGACCAACCACCCAGCCACACATCGTTCGGCAGCTTGCGATCAAGGTGGTCTACCCATGCCTGAACATCACTGTCGGCCAGCTCTGGCAGGGGCATCAGCTCTACCTGCAAGCGTGCATCCTGGGCACGCAGGCTGGCGGCCAGCGGCTCCAGTGAAGCAGTGCCCAGGCCCCAGCCGGGCAGCAGTACAAGGCGATTACGCATCGGCGTTCTCCAACTGTGGATAACACTCGGCCAATGCATTCAACAATAGCTGCACCTGCGCCTCGCTGTGCGCGGCACTCAATGTAACCCGCAGGCGGGCGCTGCCAGCCGGTACGGTGGGCGGGCGGATTGCCGTCACCAGCAAGCCGCGTTCGCGCAACATGCGCGACAGGCGCAGGGCCTGTGCACTGTCGCCGATCATGATCGGCTGGATAGGTGTCGGGCTGTCCATCAGCTCAAGTCCGATCTGCCGTGCGCCTTCGCGGAACTGGCGGATCAACGCTGCCAGGTGCTCACGGCGCCAGGTTTCGCGGCGCAGCAACTCCAGGCTCTTGAGCGTGGCGCAAGCCAGCGCCGGTGGCTGGCTGGTGGTGTAGATGTAGGGGCGGGCGAACTGCACCAGCGCCTCGATCAGCTCTTCGCTGCCCGCCACGAATGCACCTGCGGTACCGCAACCTTTGCCCAGCGTGCCGATCAGCACCGGCACGTCATCTACGCCCAGCCCGAAGTGCTCGACGATGCCACCGCCCTGAGCGCCAAGCGTGCCCAGCCCATGGGCATCGTCGACCATCAACCATGCACCGCGCGCCCGGGCCACATCGGCCAGCGCCGGCAGGTCGGCCAGGTCGCCGTCCATGCTGAAAACGCCATCGGTCACCACCAGGGTGTTGCCGACGGCCTTGTCCAGGCGGCTGGCCAGGCTGGCCGGGTCGTTGTGCAGGTACCGGTTGAAACGGGCGCCACTGAGCAGCCCGCCATCCAGCAGCGAGGCATGGTTCAAACGGTCTTGCAGCACCGTGTCGCCCTGCCCCACCAGCGCGGTGATGGCGCCGAGGTTGGCCATGTAGCCGGTGGAGAACAGCAGCGCACGCGGGCGCCCGGTGAGTTCGGCCAGCGCTTCTTCAACCTGGTGGTGCGGCGTACTGTGGCCGACCACCAGGTGCGAGGCACCGCCACCGACACCCCAGCGCCCGGCGCCAGCCTGCCAGGCGGCGATCACTTCGGGGTGATTGGCCAGGCCCAGGTAATCATTGCTGCAAAAGGCCAGCAAACGCTGGCCGTCGACCACCACTTCCGGCCCTTGCGGGCTTTCCAGTAGCGGCCGCTGCCGATACAGGTCTGCGGCGCGCCGTTCGGCCAGGCGCGCCGCCAGGTCGAAGGCCATGTCAGGCCGATGCAGCGTTGTAGAACATCTCGCTGCTGCGCTGTTCGACCAGCGCCTGCTCGATGGCCGCCTGGTGCACTTCGTCGGCGTGCTCTTCACGCGCTTCGGGCTTGATGCCCAGGCGTGCGAACAGTTGCATGTCCTTGTCGGCCTGCGGGTTGGCGGTAGTCAGCAGTTTTTCGCCATAGAAGATCGAGTTGGCGCCCGCCATGAAGGCCAGGGCCTGCATCTGCTCGTTCATTTGCTCGCGGCCGGCGGACAGGCGCACGTGCGACTTGGGCATCAGCAGGCGGGCCACTGCCAGCATGCGGATGAAATCGAACGGGTCGACATCCTCCTCCTCGGCCAGCGGGGTGCCGGCCACCTTGACCAGCATGTTGATCGGCACCGACTCCGGGTGCTCGGGCAGGTTGGCCAGCTGGATCAGCAGGCCGGCGCGGTCGTCCAGCGACTCACCCATGCCCAGGATGCCGCCGGAGCATATCTTCATCCCGGCATCACGCACATAGGCCAAGGTCTGCAGCCGCTCGCTGTAGGTGCGGGTGGTGATGATGCTGCCGTAGAACTCCGGCGAGGTGTCGAGGTTGTGGTTGTAGTAGTCCAGGCCAGCCTGGGCCAGGGCCTTGGTCTGGTCCTCGTCGAGCTTGCCGAGGGTCATGCAGGTTTCCAGGCCCATGGCCTTCACGCCTTTGACCATTTCCAGCACGTAGGGCATGTCTTTGGCCGACGGGTGCTTCCACGCCGCGCCCATGCAGAAGCGGGTGGAGCCGATGGCTTTGGCGCGGGCAGCTTCTTCCAGCACCTTCTGCACTTCCATCAGCTTCTGTTTTTCCAGCCCGGTGTTGTAGTGGCCGGACTGTGGACAATATTTGCAATCTTCCGGGCAGGCGCCGGTCTTGATCGACAGCAGGGTCGAAACCTGCACGCGGTTAGGGTCGAAATGCGCGCGGTGCACGGTTTGCGCCTGGAACAGCAAGTCATTGAACGGTTGCTGGAACAGCGCCTTGACCTCGGCCAGGGACCAGTCGTGACGTGTTGTTGCAGTTGTGCTGGCGCTCATCGGCGTTTCCTTGTTTAGGCTGAAGCAGGCGCCGGGGCAGGAAAGCCCGCCAGCGCATCACGGATAGCTCGCATAGTCATGGAAGGCCTATGAACTGTCAACCACACTGGAAAAGACTGGTTTACAAGTGCTCACTTATTAACCAGACATGCTTATTGTGCGATGAACCTGCCGAGCAGGCCTACCCACTGTGTATCGCCTGCGAGGAGGAACTGCCCTGGCTGGGCGATCATTGTCTGCGCTGCGCCCTGCCACTGCCCATGGCTGGCCTGACCTGCGCCCAGTGCTGCCGCGGCTTGCCGCCCTACGATCAAGTTATTGCGCTATGGCAATTCGGCTTTCCGGTCGACACCCTGGTCAGCCGCTTCAAGCACAATCGGCAATGGCCCCTGGGGCGGTTGATGGCTGAAATGCTGGGGCATGGGCTGCTGCACCGCTTTGCCGAAGGGCTGCCCCGCCCCGACCTACTGTTGCCAGTACCCTTGGCCAAACGTCGACTGCGCGAGCGGGGGTTCAACCAGGCCGGGATGCTCGGGCGGTGGCTATCCTCCCAACTGGGGCTACGCTGCGACGAGCGGTTGCTGGTGCGCACGCGCGATACACCTGCGCAACAAAAGCTGGATGCCAAAGCAAGGCGACGTAACTTGCAACAGGCGTTTACAGCCACTGGCGATCTGGCGGACCAGCATGTCGCCCTTGTCGATGATGTGCTGACTACCGGTGCTACCGCGCAGGCTATCGCCGAAGCGCTGAAGAAGGCCGGGGCACGGCGGGTAGATGTCTACTGCCTGGCGCGCACGCCCAAACCGGGGTATGCATGACCCGGCACAGTCCTACACACTATCGGTCCTCAGGCCGCACAACGACTCGACGCCCATGTCCCTACCCACCCTCCTCACCCAGCACATTGCCCGCCGCCCCCAGCGCATTGCGCTGTTGCAGCACGTCGCCGAGCAAGGCTCGATCACTCGCGCCGCGAAGGCTGCGGGCATCAGCTACAAGGCCGCCTGGGACGCTATCGACGAGCTCAACAACCTGGCCAGCCAGCCCTTGGTCGAGCGCAGCACGGGGGGCCGTGGTGGCGGTGGTGCGCGCCTGTCACCGGAAGGTGAGCGGGTGCTGCGTCTGTATCAAAGGCTGCAGGCGTTGCAGGCGCAAATACTCGAAGCTGCCGAAGAGTCCAGCGACCTCGACCTGCTCGGGCGGCTGATGCTGCGCACCAGCGCACGTAACCAGTTGCAGGGCCAGGTCAGCGGGCTGCGCCGGGAAGGCCGGTATGACCGCGTCAGCCTGGCCTTGGGCGGTGGGCTGGAGATTGATGCGCTGATCACGCACGACAGTACCGCGCGTCTGGAATTGACACTGGGCACGATGGTGGTGGCGTTGCTCAAGGCTGGCTGGGTGCGGTTGCTGGCGGAGGGGGAAGAAGCCGAAACGGGCAGTAATTGCTTGAGTGCAACGGTGGAAGAAGTATTGGCAGACGATGAAGGGCCCAGTGAGGTCCGGCTGGCCCTGGGCAACGGGCAGACCTTGTGTGCCATTGCCGAGGCAGATTGGCTGGCTGGGCAGCGCATAGAAGATGGCAGTGTCGTGCGTGTGCAGTTTCATCCGTCCTATGTGCTGATCGGCATTCCTGCATAGCCTGGCCGCGCTTTGCGCGGTTCGCGGGCTTGCCCGCTCCCACAAGGACCGCGGCCCGTAGCATGTGCACCGTACCTGTGGGAGCGGGCACGCCCGCGAAGAGGCCGCCACAGGTATAACGCGGTACCATGGCGGTCATGCCGCCAACTCCCCGGAGCCCCCATGTCCCACCCCTTCGACACCCTCACCCCCGACCTGGTCCTGGACGCCGTGGAGAGCATTGGCTTCCTGAGCGACGCCCGGGTGCTGGCATTGAACAGCTATGAAAACCGTGTATACCAGGTAGGCATCGAAGACTCGCAACCCCTGATCGCCAAGTTCTACCGCCCCGGGCGCTGGAGCGATGAAGCCATCCTCGAAGAACACAGTTTCACCGCCGAACTGGCCGACTGCGAAGTGCCGGTGGTGGCGCCCATGCAGCACGACGGCCACACCTTGTTCGAACACCAGGGCTTTCGCTTTACCCTGTTCCCCCGCCGCGGCGGATACGCCCCGGAGCCAGGCAACCTCGACCAGTTGTATCGCCTGGGCCAACTGCTCGGCCGCCTGCATGCCGTAGGCGCCAGCAAACCGTTCAAGCACCGTGAAGCCCTGGCTGTGGACAACTTCGGCCATGCCTCGCTGAACACCTTGCTTGAAGGGGGATTTGTCCCACGCGAGTTGCTGCCAGCGTTCGAATCCGTGGCCCGCGACGTGCTCAAGCGTGTCGAGGACATCTACGCCCACACCCCGCACAACCTCATCCGCCTGCACGGCGACCTGCACCCTGGCAACCTGATGTACCGCGAAGAGGCGTACCACGTGGTCGACCTCGACGACTGCCGCATGGGGCCGGCGGTGCAAGACCTGTGGATGATGCTGGCCGGCAACCGCGAAGAACGCCTGGGGCAACTGGCCGAGCTGATCGACGGCTACAACGAGTTTCACGACTTCGACCCGCGCGAGCTGGCCCTCATCGAACCCCTGCGTGCCTTGCGCCAGCTGCACTACAGTGCGTGGCTGGCACGGCGCTGGGACGATCCGGCGTTCCCGCCCAGCTTCCCCTGGTTTGGCCAGCCACGTTACTGGGGCGACCAGATCCTCGCCCTGCGCGAACAGATGGCAGCGCTGGATGAAGCACCGCTGAAATTGTTCTAGAAGCACGCCGGCCTCTGTCTACAATAGGCGTCGCTTTATTTAGCTACCTAAGCAAGGATTCTGCATGCACGCCGCAAACCCGCGTCGCGGGTACATACTGGGCCTTAGTGCCTACATCATCTGGGGCCTGTTCCCCCTGTACTTCAAGGCTATCCAGAACGTTCCGGCAGTGGAGATCATTGTCCACCGGGTACTTTGGTCAGCACTGTTCGGCTCATTGCTGCTACTGGTGTGGAAACACCCTGGCTGGTGGCGTGAATTGCGTGACAACCCCCGCCGCCTGGGCATCCTGGCGCTGAGCGGGGCGCTGATCGCCGGCAACTGGCTGACCTACGTATGGTCGGTTAACAACGGCCGCATGCTTGAGGCCAGCCTGGGCTACTACATAAACCCACTGATCAACGTGCTGTTGGGCATGCTGATTCTTGGCGAGCGGCTGCGCCGCCTGCAATGGCTGGCGGTGGGCATGGCGGCTGTGGGTGTGGCCCAGCAGGTGTGGCAAGTGGGCAGCCTGCCCTGGGTGTCGCTGGTGCTGGCGCTGAGCTTCGGCTTCTATGGGCTGATTCGCAAGCAGGCGCCAGTGGCAGCATTGCCGGGCCTGGTGGTGGAAACCTGGATGCTGGTGCCGCTGGCTCTTGGCTGGATGCTGCTGCACCCGGCGGCGATGAGTGCCCAGGGTGCGTTCTACACCAGCAGCGAGGCGCTGTGGCTGATGGCCGCTGGGCCGGTGACGCTAATACCGTTGGTGTGCTTCAACGCGGCGGCGCGCCACCTGCCCTATACCACGCTGGGCTTCTTGCAGTACCTGGCGCCGACCCTGGTGTTGTTGCAGGCGGTACTGCTGTTTGATGAGCATCTGTCGTCGAGCAACCTGGTGGCCTTCATGTTCATCTGGGCGGGTTTGGCGATTTACAGCGTCGATGCGTGGCTGAGTTTGCGCAAGCGCAGCTGATCAAAAAACGATCAAATCTCTGCAGGCCACGTGCTTTGAGGCCTGCAGAGATATCTCCAAAGGTTATCCACACCCTCGTCCCCGTGCTTTGTGCACAAGCTGCTGATTATTGGGTGTTTTTTGAGCAAAGCCTTGCAAGCCACAGGGTATCTGGGCTGGAGAGGTACACCCCCAGCTTATCCACAGGGCCTTCCCCGTGAAATCGGGATAACCGCAAGGGGCCGCTTCGCACCCCATCGCCGGCAAGCCAGCTCCCACCTTGATCCCGTTGCCCTCCAGGCCTGTGCAATACCTGTGGGAGCTGGCTTGCCGGCGATGGGCCGCAAAGCGGCCCCGACAATCCCGAATCAGTTCTCCGCCCGCAACTGCAACTCCACCATCAAGTCATCCGCCAGGCTCTCCAGTCGCTGCTGCAATTCTTCAAGCGGCAAGGTCAACGGCAGCGCCAGCAACGCATCGGCATGAAACAACGGCTCACTGCTCATCGGCGCAGGCCTCACCTCTGTGGAAAACCGCTCGACGTTTACCTGCAACTCAGCCAGCAACCGGGTAATGTCGCGCACGATTCCCGGCCGGTCATTCCCCACCAGCTCCATCGCAATCGGCTTCCAGGTGCAGGACGGCTCGATCCCGCTTTCGGCAATCAGTACCCGAATGTCATACCTGGCCAGCGCCTGCAACGACGCCACCAGTTCAGCGTAATTCTCGGCAGGCACGGCCACCCGCAGGATGCCGGCAAACTGCCCGGCCATACGCGACATGCGGCTCTCCAGCCAGTTACCACTGTGGTCGGCGATACATTGGGCAATGCGTTCAACCTGCCCGGCCTTGTCGGGGGCTATTACAGTCAGTACAAGATGATCCACAAACCCTTCCTCGTGTCGGACCGCGCCGTGCGGCAGAAAATCGGGGGATCGACTGAGTATAGGCAAGGCGCGGCAACCTGCCGCAGGGCAATCAGCATAGCCAATCGTGTACTGTTTCAAGATTTATCTGGAACAATCCACCTGTTTTTTGCGAACATACCCACTCCCAGCGTGACCATACGCGACCAACGGGTCGCATAACGGCGCTTTTAGTCTGATTTTGCCCCGCCTACTGCATCATGTAGTATCCCGTGGCGCGGACTACAAAACGTCGTTTGGATGTCTGCCAAGGCGCCTGTGAAAATACGCACACTGCCCGCCAGCCCGTCTGGCAGGCTGCACCCAGCCGCGCTCGGGTTCACCCCCGGGGGCAAGCACTGGTACGTGTTTAGAGAAGCGCTACAGGCTTAATACAGAAGAGCGAAATAGCTGAGCAGAGTGAGGCAAGCAATGACTGGATACGTTCAAGTCGGTGGCCTTCAGGTCGCCAAGGTCCTGTACGACTTCGTGAACAACGAAGCCATCCCCGGGACCGGCATCGTCGCCGAGCAGTTCTGGGCGGGTGCAGAGAAGATCATCAATGACCTCGCTCCAAAGAACAAAGCCCTGCTCGCCAAGCGCGACGAGCTGCAAGCCAAGATCGACGCCTGGCACCAGGCACGCAAAGGCCAGGCACACGATGCCGTAGCCTACAAAGCATTCCTCCAGGAAATCGGCTACCTGCTGCCACAAGCCGACGATTTCCAGGCCACCACCCAGAACGTGGACGAAGAAATCGCCAACATGGCCGGCCCGCAGCTGGTTGTTCCAGTGATGAACGCCCGCTTTGCCCTGAACGCCGCCAACGCCCGCTGGGGTTCGCTGTACGACGCCCTGTACGGCACCGATGCCATCAGCGATGAAGGCGGCGCCGAAAAAGGCCAGGGTTACAACAAAGTGCGTGGTGACAAAGTCATCGCCTTCGCCCGCGCCTTCCTCGACGAAGCTGCGCCACTGGCCGCCGGCTCGCACGTCGATTCCACCGGCTACCGCATCGAAGGCGGCAAGTTGATTGTTGCCCTCAAAGGCGGCAGCAACAGCGGCCTGCGTGACGATGCCCAACTGGTCGGCTTCCACGGCGATGCCGCCGCACCGACTGCCGTGCTGCTGAAACACAACGGCCTGCACTTCGAAATCCAGGTCGATGCCAGCACCCCGGTTGGCAGCACCGACGCCGCCAGCGTGAAAGACATCCTGATGGAATCGGCACTGACCACCATCATGGACTGCGAAGACTCGGTTGCCGCCGTCGACGCCGACGACAAGGTAATCGTCTACCGCAACTGGCTGGGCCTGATGAAAGGCGACCTGGCCGAAACCGTGAGCAAGGGTGGTAAAACCTTCACCCGCACCATGAACCCGGACCGCGAGTACGCCGCGCCAAACGGTGGCAGCGTGACCCTGCATGGCCGTTCGCTGCTGTTCGTGCGCAACGTTGGCCACTTGATGACCAACCCGGCGATCCTCGATGCCCAAGGCAACGAAATTCCCGAAGGCATTCAGGACGGCCTGTTCACCAACCTGATCGCCCTGCACAACCTCAACGGCAACACCAGCCGCAAGAACACCCGCAGCGGCAGCGTGTACATCGTCAAGCCGAAGATGCACGGCCCGGAAGAAGTGGCATTCGCCGCCGAAATCTTCAGCCAGGTCGAAGACCTGCTGGGCATGAAGCGCAACACCGTCAAGGTCGGCATCATGGACGAGGAGCGCCGTACCACGGTCAACCTCAAGTCCTGCATCAAGGCAGCCGCCGAGCGCGTGGTGTTCATCAACACCGGCTTCCTCGACCGCACGGGCGATGAAATCCACACCTCGATGGAAGCCGGCGCCGTGGTGCGCAAGGGCGCCATGAAAAACGAGAAGTGGATCGGCGCCTACGAGAACAACAACGTCGACGTTGGCCTGGCCACCGGCCTGCAAGGCCGTGCGCAGATCGGCAAAGGCATGTGGGCCATGCCCGACCTGATGGCCGCCATGCTCGAGCAGAAAATCGCCCACCCGCTGGCCGGTGCCAACACCGCCTGGGTGCCGTCCCCAACCGCCGCCACCCTGCACGCCCTGCACTACCACAAGGTCGACGTACAGGCGCGCCAGCGTGAGCTGGCCTCGCGTACCCCGGCGTCGGTGGACGACATCCTGGCCATCCCGCTGGCTGCCGACACCAACTGGTCGGCTGAAGAGATCCGCAACGAACTGGATAACAACGCCCAGGGCATCCTTGGCTACGTGGTTCGCTGGATCGACCAAGGCGTGGGTTGCTCGAAGGTGCCGGACATCAACAACGTCGGCCTGATGGAAGACCGTGCCACCCTGCGTATTTCGGCCCAGCTGCTGGCCAACTGGCTGCGCCATGGCGTGGTCAGCCAGGAGCAGGTGCTGGAAAGCCTCAAGCGCATGGCCGTGGTGGTTGACCAGCAAAACGCCAGCGACGCCCTGTACCGCCCGATGGCGCCGAACTTCGACGACAACGTCGCGTTCCAGGCGGCTATCGAGCTGGTGGTGGAAGGTGGCAAGCAGCCGAACGGTTATACCGAGCCGGTGCTGCACCGCCGTCGCCGCGAGTTCAAGGCGCGTAACGGGCTGTAAGGCCTATTCGCGGGCACGCCCGCTCCCACAGGTTAATCGCTGCCTTCAAAGACAGTGATAACCCTGTGGGAGCGGGCGTGCCCGCGAATGCATTGGAACAGCCAACACAACTACTCGATCTTCAATTCTTTCTTCACCAGCTCCAGCAACTTGCCCAGGTCTACCGGCTTGAGCAGGAAATCCACCACCCCCAGGTGCATCACGTCCACCGCCTCTTTCACATCGGTGTCGCCCGACACCACGATGATCGACAACGCCGCCCGCTCCGACTCGCGAATGGTCCGTATCAAGTCCAGGCCATCTTCCGGCTGCATGCGCAAATCCGTGATCATCAAGCTGATACGCTGCTGATAATGCAGGTACAACCTGGCCTCCTCGGCCCCGTCCGCACCTACAGCATCGATACCCCGGCTTTTCAGGTAAAGAATCAGCGCCTCGCGGTTGACCGCGTTGTCGTCAACCACCAGCACCAACGGCTTGGGTGCCACAGGCGCGCTCACCACGGCCAATGCCTCCCGTTCGGCGTCGCTCAGGATGTCGGTTTGCTCGGGCATGGCCATCTCGTCAAGAAAATTCCGCTTCAGCATTAGGACCACTTTACTTGCGTAACCCGGTTCGCCTTTCGTCGGGTCTTTGACAGGGGCGCTCATAGACTTACGTCCAATGGGCACCACACCGCCGCAAGCCGACCATGGAGGCAGAGAACAACAAGGCCGGCACCTATATATAGATATATATAGTTCGGCATAGCGATACGGTCAGTTTCATGAGCAAAAAGGACGCCTACAGCCAGGCGGGCAGGACGGCAGTGCTGCAGAACATCCAGGGCACCTTGCAGTTCCTGCAGCGCTTTCCGCCGTTCAACCAGATGGAACATAGCCATCTGGCCTACCTGGTCGAACAGTGCCAGCTGCGCTTTTATGCCAGCGGCGAAAGCATCGTCAAGCCTGCCGACGGGCCGGTCGAGCACTTCTACATCGTCAAGCAGGGCCGGGTGGTTGGCGAGCGCCAGCACCTGGTCAAGCCAGGCGTGGAGACCACCTTCGAGATCACCAGCGGCGAATGTTTCCCGCTGGCTGCGTTGCTGGGCGAGCGGGCGACCCGCACCGAGCACCTGGCCGGGGAAGACACCTTCTGCCTGCAACTGAACAAGGCCGCGTTCATCCGCGTGTTCTCGATGTCTGAAGTGTTTCGGGATTTTGCCTTGCGCGGGGTCAGCAGCCTGCTCGACCAGGTCAACCAGCAAGTGCGCCAGCGCGCCGTAGAGACCCTGGGCACCCAGTATTCGCTCAACACCCCCCTGGGCGAGCTCGCCATGCGTCACCCTGTGGTGTGCGATGCAGATACCCCCCTGCGCGAAGCCGTGCGGCTGATGCACGAACAACAGGTCGGCAGCATCGTGGTGGTCGACCCGCAGCGCTACCCCATCGGTATCTTCACCCTGCGCGACCTGCGCCAGGTGGTGGCCGCGACCGACGCCGACCTGGGCTCGCCGATCGAGCGGCACATGACGGCCAAGCCCTTCTACCTCAGCCCCCAGGCCAGCGCTTTCGACGCGGCCATGGCCATGACCGAGCGGCATATCGCCCACGTGTGCCTGGTGGAGAACCGCCGCCTGTGCGGGGTGGTTTCGGAGCGTGACCTGTTCTCGCTGCAGCGGGTCGACCTGGTGCACCTGGCGCGTACCATCCGTCACGCGCCACGGCTGGACACCCTGGTCTCACTGCGTGGAGAAATCAGCCAACTGGTCGAGCGCATGCTCGCCCACGGTGCATCGTCCACGCAGATCACCCAGATCATCACCTTGCTCAACGACCACACGGTGTGCCGGGTGATTGAACTGGCGCTGGCCGAGCGCGGCGACCCGGGCGTGCCGTTCAGCTGGTTATGCTTTGGCAGCGAAGGGCGGCGCGAGCAGACCCTGCACACCGACCAGGACAACGGCATCCTCTTCGAAGCCGCCAACAGTACCGAAGCTGAAACCCTCCGCGCCCGCCTGCTACCCCTGGCACAGTACATCAATCAATGCCTGGCCCAATGCGGGTTCACCCTGTGCAAAGGCAACGTCATGGCCGGCAACCCGCAGTTGTGCCTGTCGCGCAGTGAGTGGGCGCAGCGGTTTGCCGGTTTTGTCCGCGAAGCCAGCCCGGAGAACCTGCTGGGGTCGAGCATCTACTTCGACCTGCGCGTGGTATGGGGCGACGAACAAGGTTGCGAGCAACTGCGCCAGGGCTTGCTGGAGCAAGTGGCAGACAACCGCATTTTCCAGCGCATGCTGGCCGACAATGCCTTGCGCCAGCGCCCCCCCGTGGGCCGCCTGCGCGAGTTCGTGCTGACCCGACAAGGCAACGACAAGGCTGCCACCCTCGACCTCAAGGTCCAAGGCCTTACACCCTTCGTCGACGGCGCCCGGCTGCTGGCCCTGGCTAATGGCATCGGCGCCTGCAATACCCTGGAGCGGCTGCGCCTGCTGGTGGCCAAGGGCGTGATCGAAGCGCTGGATGGCGCGGCCTATGAAGAGGCCTACCACTTCATCCAGCAAACCCGCATGCAGCAGCATCAGCGCCAGGCCCGCGACAACCTGCCGTACTCCAACCGGCTCGACCCGGACAGCCTCAACCACCTGGACCGGCGCATCCTGCGCGAGTCCCTGCGCCAGGCCCAGCGCCTGCAAAGCAGCCTGGCCCTGCGGTACCAGCTATGAGCCTGTTTGCCTGGCTACGCCCCACCGCGCCCGAACTGGACCACACCACACGCCAGCGCCTGGCCCGGTTGCCCAAGCCCGCAGCGCTGGGTGTGTGCAGCTTGCGTGAGCAGCGCTGGGTGGTGCTGGACCTGGAAACCAGCGGGCTCAACCCCAACCGTGACCAGGTGCTGTCAATCGGTGCTGTGGCCATCGAAGATGGCGCCATCGACTTTGCCCAGCAGTTCGAGCGCACCCTGCACCGGCCCTTGCAGAAGACCAACCCCAGCGTGCTGATCCACGGCCTGGGGCCTGGTGCTCTCGCGGCTGGCTGCGATCCGGCCGAGGCGCTGCTGGATTTGCTCGATTTCATCGGTGACAGCCCGGTAATGGCGTTTCACGCGCCGTTCGACCAGCGCATGCTCGCCCGGGCATTGAAAGAGAGCCTTGGCCATCGCTTGCAGTCTGTTTTCCTCGACGTTGCCGAGTTGGCGCCAATGCTCAACCCCGATACCGTACTGCGTGAAGCAGGGCTGGATGACTGGGTGGCGCGCTTTGGCCTGCAAGTGGAAGAACGCCACCATGCCAGCGCCGATGCCCAAGTGACCGCCGAATTGGCGTTGATCCTGTTCAGCCAGGCCCGGCGCCAGCAACTGGACAGCCCGTTGCAGCTGGAGCAGCGGCTGCGTGGGTGGCGGCGGCGCAACGTGCAGAGTCATGGCCTTTAGCTTTTCATTGGCCTGACAGGCCCCATCGCCGGCAAGCCAGCTCCCACAGGGAACGCTTGATTTCAGGCCTTGTGCAGTACCTGTGGGAGCTGGCTTGCCGGCGATGGGGCCATCAGCCCTTTCGATGATGGCAATCCGATAAGCGTCCATTGCACCCACCCCCTCCCCTCTGCAACAATCGCGAATAATTATCGTTAGTTAATGCATACGTTCCGGGGGGACGCTGCTTGTCTTCAGCACAGAGCCCACACGCCGATCTGGTCGGTGCGCTGTACCGCGACCACCGCCGCTGGCTGCTCGCCTGGCTGCAGCGCAGCATGGCCTGCCGCCAACGTGCCGAAGACCTGAGCCAGGACACCTTCGTGCGCCTGCTCGGCCGTGAGCAACTGGACACACCCCGCGAACCCCGCGCCTTTCTCGCTGCCGTGGCCAAGGGCCTGATGTTCGACCACTTCCGCCGCGCCGCACTGGAGCAGGCTTACCTGGCCGAGCTGGCATTGATCCCGGAAGCCGAACAGCCCTCGCCGGAAGTGCAGTACCTGATTCTTGAAGACCTCAAAGCCATCGACCGCCTGCTCGGCAAGCTGTCGAGCAAAGCCCGTGCGGCGTTCCTGCACAACCGCCTGGACGGCATGGGCCATGCCGAAATCGCCGAGCGCCTGGGGGTTTCGGTATCGCGGGTGCGCCAGTACCTCGCCCAGGGCATGCGCCAGTGCTATGTGGCGCTGTACGGGGAACCGACGTGAGCAACGCACCGGTTTCGTCGCAGGTGCTGGAAGCCGCCATCGCCTGGAAACTCAGCCTCGACGACGCCAGCGGCACGCCCGACGAAGGCGGTGAATTCTTGCGCTGGCATGCCGCCAGCGAGGAACACGCGCGCGCATGGCGCCAGCTCGGCGCCATGGACCAGCGCGTCAGCGCAGCCACCGGCCCGGCACGCCAGGCCCTGCTGCAATCACGGGTCAGCCTGCGCCGACGCATCGGCAAGGCCGGCAGCGGGCTGGCCGGCATGTTCCTGCTCGGCTCGCTGCTGGCCTGGGTCGGCGCACCGTCATTGGCGCCCAGCTACTGGCTGGCCGACCAGCGCACCGCTACCGGCGAGCTACGCACCATGCGCCTGGAAGACGGCACGCTGCTGAGCCTGAACACCCACACTGCCGTGGATATCGACTACGAGGGCGAGCAGCGGGTCATAGTGCTGCACCAGGGCGAAATCTCGGTAGAAACCGGCCACCAGGACCCGCGTCCGCTGCTGGTGCGTACCGACGATGGCCGCCTGCGGCCTTTAGGCACCCGCTTCCTGGTACGACGTGAAGAACACGGCACGCGCCTGGAAGTACTGCAAGCCTCGGTGGCTGCCATGCCATACAACAGCGGCGACGAACAAGTGCTGCGCGAAGGCCAGCAGGTGCTGATGAACGCCAACGGCCTCGGCGAGGTCAGCGCGGTGCCAGCCGGTGCAGATGCCTGGACCCGCGGCATGCTGGTGGTGGACAACGTGCGCCTGGGCGACCTGCTGGCCACGTTGGGCCAGTACCGCAGCGGTTACCTCGGGGTCGATGCCAAAGTCGCCGACCTGCGCGTGACCGGCAGCTTCCCGCTGACCGACACCAACCTTGCGCTTGAATCGCTGGTGCCGGCATTGCCGGTGAAGATCGAGCGGCATACCCAGTGGTGGGTCAACGTCGTTCCCAAGTAAACCTGTGGCGGCCTCTTCGCGGGCTTGCCCGCTCCCACAGGTAATTCACCGCACTTGAGGGCAGTGTTTTACCTGTGGGAGCGGGCAAGCCCGCGAAGAGGCCGGTACAGGCAAAAACCTGTTTCAAATAATTCTCACTTTTTTTCAGATTCGCCCTGTCACTTCTGAAATCTCGTTCGGCAAGGAATCAATAAACACTTATCTATCGAGGAGTCGCCGCATGTCCCGTGCTGTTGATCGTATCCTGCGCCCCAGCCTGATGGCCCTGGCCATCGGCCTGGCCGCCCCATTGGCCAGCCCTGGCCTGTTCGCCGCCGAACAATCCGCACCGCGCGCCTACGACCTGCCGAGCGCTCCTCTGGCTACCACGCTCAACCAGATCGCCAGCCAGGCCGGCATCGCCCTGGCCATCGACCCGGCCCTGGTCAGCGGCCGCACTTCGGCCCCGGTAAGCGGCCAGTACAACGGCCTCGGCGCCCTGCAAGCGGCCCTGCGCGGCACCGGCCTGCAGCTGCAACAGAGCAGTGTTGGCAGCTACAGCCTGGTAGCGGTGCCGGATGGCACCCTGGCGTTGCCGGAAACCACGGTCAATGCAACCAGCGCTGGCGAAAGCGCCTGGGGCCCGGTCGAAGGCTACCTGGCCAAGCGCACCGCTGTGGGGACCAAGACCGACACCGCCTTGGTCGAAGTACCGCGCTCCATCTCCGTTGCCACCCGCCAGCAAATGAGTGACCGCAGCGTGCACAGCCTGGATGATGCCGTGCGCTACATGCCAGGCATCGTCTCCGCCAGCTTCGGCAGCGATACCCGCTATGACTGGATGCGCGTGCGCGGTTTTGAGCCAACCCAGTTCCTCGATGGCTTGCCACTGCCTCGCGGCGTCTATGCCAACCCGAAAGCCGAAACCTGGAACCTCGACCGCCTTGCACTGCTGCGCGGCCCGGCATCCTCCACTTATGGCCAGACCCCGCCCGGTGGCCTGCTGGACATGGTCAGCCGCCGCCCGCAGGCTGAAAGCGCCCATGAAATCGAAGTGCAATACGGCAGCGACAACCATCGCCAGATCAACTTCGCCAGCACCGGCAAAATCGACGACGAAGGCCGCTTCCTGTATGGCGTCAGCGGTGTGATCCGTGACAGCGGCACGCAGATCGACCACGTCGATAACAAGCGCTACAACATCGCCCCGAGCCTGACCTGGAACATCGACACCGATACTACCCTGACCTTGCTCACCCAGTTCACCCGGGACGATACCGGCATCACCAGCCAGTTCCACTCGATCCAGGGCACCAAGATCGACATGCCATTCGGCAAGATCTCCCACCACAAGAACCTGGGTGATCCGAACTACGAGTTCTACGACCGCACCTATTACGCGCTCGGCTATGCCTTTGAGCACCGCTTCAACGATGTCTGGCAGTTCCGTCAGAACCTGCGCTATACCAAATCGGACCTGGCGTTCCAGGCAATCACCGTCAACAGCTACATCCCTGCCTTCGCAGATTTCGGCTTTGTCGTGGACGACGAGGGCAACACCGGGCGTGGCACCACCAATGTTGACGAAGACATCAGCCAGTTCGCGGTCGACAACAACTTCCAGGGCGACTTCGCTACCGGCGCTGTCAACCACACCCTGCTGATCGGCCTCGACCACCAGCGTAGCAATACCAACTACCTGGCCATCTTCGGCAGCGCGCCAGGCGTGAACGTCAACAACCCGGTTTACGGTTTGCCGATCACTCGCCCTGACCGCTCCACAGCGTTCTACGACTACGACCAGAAAACCCGCCAGACAGGCATTTACGTACAGGACCAGATGGCCCTCGACAAGTGGCGCCTGACGCTGGGTGGGCGTGAGGACTGGGTGCACACCGGCACCAAGTTCTTCAACCAGGGCGACGCCACCAATACTCAACGCGACAAGAAATTCAGCGGCAACGCTGCAATCAGCTATGTCTTCGACTCGGGCTTTGTACCGTACCTGTCTTACGCCGAATCGTTCCAGCCAAGCAGCAATGCCAGTGTGAGTGCCGAGGACTCGTTCAAACCTACCGAAGGCAAGCAATGGGAACTGGGTATCAAGTACCAGCCACCAGGCTCCAACACCTTGCTGTCGGCAGCGGTCTATGACCTGACCCAGAAAAACGTCTCGGTCACCAACAACGTCGGCAATGTCACCGTCACCAGCCAGACCGGCGAAGTGAAAGTCCGTGGCCTGGAGCTTGAAGCTGTTTCCGATGTCACCGAGAACCTGAAAGTGACTGCGGCCTACACCCTGGCCAAATCTGAAGTCCAGGACGGCCTTTACAAGGGCAATCGCCTGCAGCTCATGCCTAACCAGCAAGCTTCCCTCTGGGCCGACTACACCTGGCACAGCGGTGTGCTCGACGGCTTCGGCGTCGGCGCCGGCGCCCGCTACACCGGCAACACCTACGGCGACCAGGCCAACACCTACCTGGGCAAAGCCAATGCCTACACCGTGTTTGATGCCTCCGTGCACTATGACCTTGGCCGTTTGAGCACCAGCCTGAAAGGGGCTTCGGTTGCGGTCAATGCCACCAACCTGTTCAACAAGGACTACATTTCGACCTGCGATTCGTTCTACTGCTACTACGGCGACGAACGCAGCGTAGTGGCCAGCGCCAACTATAAGTTCTGAGTGAGCTGGGGCCGCTTTGCGGCCCCGGTTTCCATCAGGCAAAAATCGGTACCGTGATGAAAAGCACAACCATCCGCCGCTGGTCGGTGGTCCACACCTGGAGCAGCCTGGTCTGCACCCTGTTCCTGCTGTTGCTGGCAGTTACCGGCCTGCCGCTGATCTTCCACCACGAACTCGAACACCTGCTCGGCGACGCCCCCGAACTGCGCGCAATGCCGGCTGATACCCCGCACCTCGACCTGCAGCAGCTGGTGCTCAAAGCCGAGCAGCACCGCCCCGGCGAGGTCATGCAGTACTTCGGCTACGACGAAGACGAACCCAATGGCGTGGTAGCCATTACCGCTGCCACCGCAGGCACCGACCCCAACCTGTCGCATACCTTCATGCTCGACGCCCGCACCGGCGAAGCCGTGGCCATGCCGGCTGCCAACGGCGGCTTCATGATGATCATGCTGCGCCTGCACGTGGACATGTTCGCCGGCCTGCCCGGCAAACTGCTGCTGGCCTTCATGGGCGTGCTGTTCATCGTCGCGATCATCTCCGGTACTGTGCTGTACGCACCGTTCATGCGGCGCCTGGACTTCGGCACCGTACGCCAAGACAAATCCCGCCGCCTGCGCTGGCTCGACCTGCACAACCTGATCGGCGTGGTCACCCTTGCCTGGGCACTGACCGTTGGCGTGACCGGGGTGATCAGCGCCCTGTCCGACCTGGTGATCGCCGCCTGGCGCAACGACAGCCTGGCCACCATGGTTGCACCTTACCGCAACGCCCCACCGCTCACCGAACGCGCACCCGCTACCCGCCTGCTGGAAATTGCCGAACAGGCCGCCCCCGGCATGCGCCCGGACTTCATTGCCTTCCCCGGTACGCGCTTTTCCAGCGAGCACCACTACGCCGTGTTCATGAACGGTGCCACCCACCTGAGTTCGCACCTGTTCACCCCAGTGCTGATCGATGCCCGCACCCTTGAAGTGACAGCGGTCGGCGAACGCCCCTGGTACATGGACGCCATGGGCCTTTCACAACCGCTGCATTTCGGCGATTACGGTGGGCGCCCCATGCAGATCCTGTGGGCGGTACTCGACGTGCTGACCATCATCGTGCTCGGCAGTGGCGTGTACCTCTGGCTGGGCAAGCATCGCCGCCCCCGCGAGGCCAAGGCATGAGCCACCGTTCGCAATCCACTGCCAAGGTCTTTGCCTGGCCGGCAGCCATCGCCGTGCTGGGCGCGCTGGGGCTGTTCGCTGCCCTGCTCGGCGACGGCGCCTGGGACGCACTCGCCTGGCTTGGCCTGGGCATACCGGCCTGGCTAGGCCTGCGCGGCCTGTGGCGGTGAAGTAGCCCGCTACCGCCCTGCCTCAGCGCGCCCATTCACCATGGCCGCTCTCTGAAGCCAGGAGCGGCGCATGTTACCCCTGCAACGTATCGATTTTCTGAACCTTCAAGTGCTGGCCCTGCTTGAGGCCATGCCGTCCCCCGGCCCGGCGCCGCATTCGCGCCAGCAACTGCATGGCGACCTTGCCGACTTTTGGGCTGCCACCGACCCGCAGGGCCGTTCGCGAAGCACCCGGCTGGCCGACATCCGCCGTGCGATGATGCACGCCGAGGTAGCCCTGCGCCTGGCCGACCAGACCCTGGACCCGGGCCTGGCTACGCTCATCGGCACCCTTCTGGACCTGCCCCATGCCTGGCAACGCAGCCGCCAACCGTTGCCACAACGCGCCCAGGTCTACCGACCGGTGCTCTCGCGCAGCAGCCCGGCATGGCGAGCGGCGCTGCCTGGCATGTTCGTGATTGCTACCGGCCAGGAAGAAGGGCAGAACCTGCAGCCCGACCAGGCAACCGGCCCTGTGCTGCTTTGCGGGCTGTGCCAGGGTATCGAGGCCTACCCCTCGCTGGGCGCGTTGCACCAGGAATTGAGCGAACGTCTTGACGATCCACTCCAGAGCACACCGTTGCTGCAATTGCTGGTGGACGAAACACAGATCGAAAACGCCCGGCAAGCCGACCGCCTGCGCTACCAGTGGTATGCCGATGACCCTTTGCCGGCGCAGATCGACGCCCTGCTTGAGGCACAGCGCCTGCGCCTGAACCTTGCCTGGGCGACGCTGCAGCCTGACGAGCCAGACGCATTGCGCAACGCCATGGCGCTTGCCGTGGCCTCCGGCAGCAAGGCGCTGCTCGACACCCGTTATGCATTGTTGCTTGAGAAAAACCTGCCTGCCTGGCTACGCGCAGCAAGCCCTTCGGCGCTCGCGCACATCATGCAAGGCATGCAGGAACTGGTCGCTGCCGGCCAAAGCGTAGCTGCCCCCGGCATTCTCACGCTCCGCCAGTTCCAGCAACGCAACACACTGCTGGACTGGGCCAGGGAGCGCGTGCAATCAAGCCTTCGCCACGACCTGGGGTTGAACCTGGCGCCTGCCGACATCCTGGTCAATGTCATTCACACACGCCAGACCGGGCCGTGGATCTACCCATTGCAGCCATCGAGCTACGTCACCTGGCGCGGGTTCGAAAAGGTCAACGATGAAATGGTGGAGGCCGTTCGGGTGAGCTACCCGCTGGATCAGTTGGCGGTACGCAACCTGGCGTGGTTCGACTACGACTACTGGTTGACAGCCCGGGTGATCGCCCGCGATGGCACAACCCTGCCAGCGGGGCTGAGCCCCACTTACATCAAAGCGCTGGTGAGGAAGCTGAATGTGGGGGACGGCTACACCCGCTACCTGCGCACACAGCTGATCGACTCCCCAGACGGCGCATGGCGCCTGCACGCCCACATCAAGGTCAACCGTGCGCGCATGCGCGCTGAAGCAGCCAAGGCACGTTACGCCGGGCACCTGTCCCCGGCTTGGGCAGAACGCGATTACCGCTGGGTGCAACAGGTGCTGGCACAACCGCGCAATACCCTGCGCCCGCACGTGGACGGGCATGCCGTGGTCGTGCGCCAGTTGCTGGTCAATCAACACTCGGTGCGCGGGGTGCTGCTGCTTGCCAGCGACTCGCCCAGCGTCACCTCGTTCGTGTTGTATACGCCAGACGCACCCGACCGGCGCGCCTGGCGCTCGTTCTCGGGCGCACGTGACCTGCTGAAGTTGCTGCGCCAGAAACCAGCGCTGCGCACCTACATCACGCAGCGCCTGGAGCTACTGCCGCCATCCTGGGTAGAGCAGCTGCTGCTCCGCGGCCGCCTGGGCAAAGCACTGCAAACACCCGCCATCGATGGCGACCTGTTCCAGGCCTGCTACATGGCTGAAGTCCGTGACCTGCTGGCAGCAGCCGATGCTGGCAGCCACAGCACCGCTGAAACCGATGCCGAGCAGGCGCTGAAATTAAGCTGGAGCCTGCTGGACCTGATCAGCATCTTCCTGCCGCTCAAGGTCATGATCCCGCTGTCATTGGGGCGCATGGCGCTGGAAGTCTGGAACGGTCTGGATGCCTATCGCCAGGAGGACCTCAATGGGGTGCTCACCCACGCCTACAATGCCCTCAGCCATGTCACCGACGCTGGCACCAGCCTTGCCAGCACCGGGCTCATGCGCCGCGTCATGCGGGGCCTGCCCAAGCAACCGCCACTGCCACTGCCGTTGCGTTTCAGCGTCACCCCCGCCCCCCGCAACCTGCGTTATCGCATCGACGGGCTGTATGGCGAGCAAGTGTATGAAAAGGCATCGGCCTTCGAAGGGTTGTCCGAATACTTCGTACAGGATGCCCAAGGGCGCTATTTCAAGGTGTCGTTCGATGGCAGCCGCTGGCGGGCTATCGACCCAGAACGACCCGATGCTTACCTCGCCCAGCCAATCAAGCGCCTAGCCAACGGCGACTGGGTGATCGACTCACCCCTGCTGTGGTACGACGGCCTGCCACAGCTGCAGCAACTGTTCGACGATTGCCGCCTGCCGGAACCGCTGACAGGCACCTCGACCGGCCAGGCCGAAGGGCTGTTCCTGGCGCATGACCAGCTTTACCTGCACACCCAGGGCGGGCAACTGCCGTTGCGCCGGCACCTGTTGCCCGAGCACTATCACTTGCGCATACCCGAGGCGGCGCAAGCCGGTGTCGTGCCTTGGGCCGTGCTGCGCTGGCAGGACGAGCAATGGCGCATTCGCGTGCGCCAGGCAGGGCGCAGCAGCGAATGGCTACCCCTGCCTGCAGCTTACTCGGTGAGTTTTGGCAGCAGCCGGTCCAGCCGTTGATGCAAGGCACTGGTACGCGGCCAGTTGCGCAGCAGCCGCGCCCGGTCACGGGCATAAGCCGGGGCAAAGCTGAGCTGAGTGGCGTGCTGGCACATGGCATCAAGGTCGATCAACGACCACCGGCCGTTGTCCCAGAACAAGTTGTGGCCCTTGAAGTCGCCATGGCTGATGCGTTCACGGATCAGCTGCTGCATCACATGCACCAGCGCATCCACCTGCTCCTCCGGTGCCTCGCCGTTCTCCACGTAGGGCGCGAAGCAGGCCGTCAGGTCCGGGCCATCGACATATTCGGTGACCAGGTAGGCACGGCTGCGCAGGCCCATCACCCGCTGCTCAAGCACCGCCAACGGCTTGGGCGTGGCAATGTCGAGAAATTCCAGGCGGTGGCCTTCGATCCACGAATGCCAGGCACGGCTCGGGCGCCAGAAGCGCTTGAACCAGTGCGCGGTGTTCTTGATGTTGTAGCGCTTGAGTACCAGCTTGCGCCCGTCCACCTCGATGCGCGCCACGCTGGCGGCACCACCGGTCTTGTACAGGTGGCCCTTGTCGATCAACGCATCCGCCTGCGCCAGCACAGGCTGCATGGCCTGGGCCTCGCTGCGGCGAATCGCCTGCAAGCCCGACAGGGTGCGCTGTACGCTGAACAGGCTGCACTCACGGCCGGCCTTTTCCAGGTAATCCTTCTGCCGCCAGCCGCGCACCTTGTCCACCTGCTTCTGCAAGGCTTCCAGCGGTAGCGCATGTTCGGCATTGGCCAGCAGGTAATGCACCAGCAGCTCTTCGATGAACGGCTCCAGGCGCTTGGGCAACTGAGCGAAGAACACGCCGAGGTTTTCCAGCACGCGTGGGCGCGACAGCTGCTGGCCAGGCGTTTCGGCCTTGATGCCGGCGCCATCGATCAGGTACAGCTTGCCGTCATGACGCAACAGGTTGTCCAGGTGCAGGTCTTCCTGCCACAAGCCTTGGGCGTGCATATGCGCGACAGCGGTGAGCGCTTCGCCCAGCACCAGATGTTGCTCATCGGCCAGGACTGGCAGGTTTTCTACGGCCGTCCAGGCATCGCCCAAGCTCTGCGCGCCGTCGAGAAACTCGAACAGTAGCCAGCCGCCCTCGCCTTCCTTCAAGCCATCAGCCAACAGCTTCGGTGTGGTCAGGCCTTGCTCGGCCAGCAGCTTCACGCCTTGCAGCTCACGCTGGAAATGCCGGGCAGCACTACTGCCCACCAGCAGCTTGGCCAGCACCGGAGTACCCCGCCAGACACCAGCGCCGACATAGCGCTGGCCCGGCAGCACGCGCAGCAAGCTGAGCAGTTGCAGCTCGGCACTGCCAGCGGCATCGGCCAGTGTGATGCTCAGGGGCAACGACGGGCTGCGCCCGGCATCCTTCAATTCAGACAAACGCATCAGCGGGCCTCTTTTTCACGACGGCGTTGCGTCAGGCGTTGCAGCCAGGTGTCGACCAACGAGCTGTCGGCGGGCTGCGCCAGGTAGGTCGCCAGCAGGGTGCGCACATCGGCCTGGCTCCAGGCCTGGGCGCGGCGCAGCAGTGGTTCCAGGTCCTTCAGGCGGTCACGCATGCCAAACAGCAGAGGCCGGGTTTTCTCCAGGTCGATCAGCTGCGCGTCCCAACCTTCGCGGCGCTGGCGCAGGAAGATGTGCTTGGGGTAGAAGCAGCCGTGCACCTGGCCGGCGCTGTGCAGGGTGCGCGCCAGTTGGCCGCAGGCCTGCAAGATGCCATTGCGTTCGGCATCGCCCAGCTGCGGCCACTGGGCCAGCAGGCTGTCGAGGTCGGCCCATTCGTCCAGGGCGCGGGTCATCAGAATCGCACGGTGCTTGCCGCCTTGCTTGCGCTCGCCGTAGAACACGGCCTGCAAGGCAGGAATGTGCAGCTTCTGGTAGCGGCTGATGTTGCGAAATTCACGGGCGAAGGTGGGCTCGCCAAACGGCCGGTGCAGGGTGCGGGTAAGGTAGTCGCTCTGGCGCTTGAGGTAGTAGCCCTTGCCTTCGAGTTCCAGGCGATACACGCTGCTCCAGCCGCCACGGCCGGTGTTGGGTTCATCCACGGCTTCCAGTTGCAGCGCCCACAGCGCCTCGAAGTCGTCCAGGCCATGGCGTTTGAGCAGCGCGAGGTCCGCGCTGGCCAGGTAATCGGTCATTCCCTTCCCTCGAAAAAGCCCAGCACCTGGCGAATGCGCTTTTTATCACGCTCATTCAGCCGGTCGCGGCCACGGTATTGCAGATAGAAGCGCAGGCGCTGGGTGGCCGACAGGTGGTATTTGGCCACTTTGTCCAGGCACGCCAGGTCCTTGATCATCCGGTGCCGCCACATGAAGCCGCGCCAGAAGTCCCCGGTAGGGCAGTCGATGAAGAATAGCGTGCCCTGGTCGTCAACCAGCAGGTTGCGCCACTTCAGGTCGTTATGGGCAAAACGGTGCTCGTGCATCACCCGGGTATGCCGCGCCAACTGGCGGCTGAGGTGATCGACCCAGGCGCGGTCGGCCAGGCGTGGATCGTTGCGCTCCGCCAGCGCCGACAGGTCTTCGGTGTGCGGCAGCTCGCGGGTGATCATCGCGCCCCGGCCAAAGGCCAGGCCATTGCGCTCCAGGCCCCAGGCCACCACTTCGGCAGTGGGAATGCCCCACTTGGCGAACTGCTTGAGGTTTTGCCACTCGGCCTTGATGCGCGGCCGGCCCAGGTAGCGACGCATATGCTTGCCGGCACCGGTGTAGCGCTTGACGTAATAATTGACCCCGTCGCGCTCGATGCGCACTACCTCGCTGAGCGGGTCGCGGGTCAGGCGTTCGCCTTGCAGGGCGAAAACCGCATCGAGGCTGCCGAAGTCCGCCGCCAGGTGTTCATAGCCTGGCGCCAGTGTCCAACCCGCCATCAGAGAGCATCCCCATAGCGTTGCTTGCGGTCGTAGAGTTTCTGCGCCTTGCGCTCCAGCCAGGCGAGCAGCGCGGCTTCGTCCTTGAGAATTTGCCGCAGCGGGCGCTGGAAGTAACCGCGCAAAAAGCGCAGCTTGTCGCGCTGGGTAAGGCCGATGTCCAGCGCCGAGAAGTACAGCGCGGCCAGGTCCTTGTCGCGCCAGCGGCGGCTGATTGTCGCTCGGGTCTGGGCACGGTGCAGGTCGATAACCGACAGTTTGAAGTCATCCGCCGTCACCGGGCGGTCGGTGTGCAGCAGGAAGTGGCAAATGTAGCAGTCGCGGTGGTTGACCCCGGCGCGGTGCATGCCGCCGGTCATCTTCGCCACTTCGGCGATCAGCGCACGCTTCAGGCGCGGCTCGGGCGGCTGCCTGAGCCAGTCGATGCTGAAGTCTTCCAGGCTGATGGTCGGCGCCAGCTCTTCGGTGATGATGAACGAGTGCTGTGTGGCCGGGTTGCTGCCACGCTCGCCATAGGCGACTGCGGTCATGGTCGGCACACCCACCTCGTGCAGGCGCTGGATGGCCCGCCATTCCTGGCCGGCACCAAGCACCGGCAGCTTGGCGGTGAACAGGTTCTTGAAGATCTCGCCCCAACCAATGCCGCGGTGGATCTTGACGAAAAAGCCCTCGCCAGCCACCTCGGTGCGCAGCGTGCGGCGCCCTTCCAGCTCGCGATAGACCTCGCCTTGCAGCGCCTCTACGGCGTCGAAGGCATCACGCCCGGCCCACAGGCGTTTGAAGGGTTCGGCCAGTATCAGCTTCATGCGGTTTTCTGCCCCAGGATCACGTCGGCAGCATGCTGCGGCATGCTGTACAGATCGGCGGTTTCAGCAAACGCCAGGCCGTTGCGCGACCAGTTGGCACGGGCCTGCGGGTCTTCGAGCATGCGTTGCAGGTAGCCATTGAGCTGGTCCTGCTCGAATGGCTCGTCCAGCACCAGGCCGCTGTCGGCCTCGGCAATGTAGTGGGCGTAGCCGCACACCTTCGACACCAGCACCGGCAGGCCGGCCACCAGCGCTTCGAGCAGCACCGTACCGGTGTTCTCGTTGTACGCCGGGTGAATCAGCAGGTCGGCACCCAGCAGGAACCGCGGGATGTCGCTGCGCCCCTTGAGGAACTGCACCTGGTCGCCCAGGCCCAGGGTGGCGCTCTGCAGTTGGAACACCTTGGGGTCGTCCTGGCCGATCACCATCAGCCTGGTGCGCTTGCGCAAGGCCGAAGGCAGCGCGGCCAGCGCCTTGAGGCTGCGGTCCACACCCTTGGTCTTGAAGCCCGAGCCAATCTGCACCAGCAGCAGGTCGTCATCGCCCAGGTTGAATTCCTTGCGGAACTCAGCGCGGATTTCGCCAGCATTGGCCGGCGCACGGCGGTCCTGGGAAATGCCAGGCGGCAGCAGGTGGAAGCGTTCCACCGGCGTGCCGTAGTGCTTGATGAACAGCGGCTGCTGCACTTCGGAAATCATCAGCACTTCAGTGTGGGCGTCCTTGGCGAACACCGCACGCTCGTACTCGGCAAAGTGCCGGTAGCGGCCCCAGCGGCGGTACAGGCCGCCACGCAGGGTCTGCGCCTTGTCCTCGAAGCAGCCGTCGGCGGCGTAGTACACGTCCAGCCCCGGCATCTTGTTGAAACCGATCAGGCGGTCGACCGGGCGCTTGGCCAGGTCGGCGGCCATCCAGGCGCTGAGTTTCTCGTTGCGACGGTGGTTGAAGATTGCCTTCACCGGCGCCACCAGTACTTCAAAGCCCGGTGGAATGTCACCTTCCCAGATCAACGTGTACACACGGATCTGATGGCCCCGCTTCTGGCATTCCAGGGCAATGCGCATGAAATCGCGCTGCAGGCCGCCGAAGGGGAAATATTTGTAAAGCACGAAAGCCAGTTGCATCAACGGACATCCTCAGCCAGCAGCAACGCGCTCAAGCGGCTCGCCACATGCTCGGGATTCAGGCGAGTGAAGCACAGTGGCCACTCGCGTTTCGGATCGAACCGGCGCAGGTCATCGGCGCTCGGTTTGTAGGTGCACTTCTTCTGCAGGCAGGGAGCGCAAGGCCAGTCACTGGCCTGGTGGATCTGGGTCCGTCCGTAGGCGCCAGTCAGGCCCGGGTTGGTTGGGCCGAACAGCGAAATAGTAGGTACATCAAGTGCCGCAGCCAGGTGGCCAAGGCCGGTATCGACCGCCACGCAGGCTTTTGCCGCCGCCAATACACGCGCTACGCCGGCAAGGTTCAATTTGGGGAGCACCTGGCAGTTGTTCAAGCCCTGTGCGATACGCTCGGCCCGTGCCTTCTCGGCCGGGTTGCCCCACGGCAGGCGCACTTCCAGCTTGCGCCGGCCCATGCGTTCGGCCAGTTCGCGCCAGTAGGCTTCGGGCCAGTGCTTGGTCGCCCAGGTAGTACCGTGCAGGAAAACCACGTAAGGGGCCGCTGGCGGCAGTTGCAGCCGGTCGAGGTCCAGGCCGTAGTTGCCGATACCTTCCGGCAGGTCGTAGGCCAGGGCCATGGCGAACAATTGCCGCACACGCTCCACCGCATGCTGGCCGGTGGCAACCGACAGGCGCCGGTCATAGAAGCGGCTGGCCAGGCCCTCGCGCGCCGAGTAACGGTCCAGGCCGGCGACCGGGGCCTTCACATAGCGGGTCAGCCAGGCCGACTTGACCAGGCCCTGGGCGTCGATCACCAGGTCGTACGTGTGCTCGCGCACGCGCTGCTTGAACGCCTTCCACTCGCCACTCTTGACGGTTTGCCAAAGGTTCTTGCGCCAGCGCCGGATGGCCACCGGGATAACCTTGTCTACCGCCGGATGCCAGCTGGGGATTTCGGCGAAGCCTTCTTCCACCACCCAGTCGAAACGGATGCCCGGTATGGCATGGGCGGCATCGGTAAGCGCCGGCAGGGTGTGGATCACATCACCCAGCGACGAAGTCTTGATGATCAGTACCCGCACTTAGTCGACCTCGGCCACGGTATCGATCAGGTCCGGCCCGCTCAGGCTGTGCAGGGCGGCGATTACTTTGCCCGGTTCCAGCAGGCGCAGGCAGTTGTAGTGGCCGAAACGGCACGTACGGTCGAAGCACGGGCTGCACTCGATACCGGTGCGCACCACTTCCACCTGCTCGGCCAGCGGCGGGGTAAAGCCGGGCGAGGTAGAGCCGTATACCGCCACCAGCGGGCGGTTCAGCGCGGCAGCCACATGCATCAGGCCGGAGTCGTTGGACACCACGGCGTGGGCGCAGGACATCAGGTCGATGGCCTCGGCCAGCGAGGTTTCACCGGCCAGGTTGGACGATTCTTCACGCAAGCCCGGGATCAGCCGGTCGCGGATCTGCTCACCCACCGGGTGATCGTTCTTCGAGCCGAACAGCCACACCTGCCAACCCTGGCGGATCATCGCGTCGGCCACGGCAGCGTAATGTTCGGAAGGCCAGCGCTTGGCCTCGCCGAACTCGGCACCTGGGCACAGCGCCAGCACCGGGCGGTCCAGTTCCAGCCCGAACTTGGCCAGTGCCGCTTCGCGGCTTTGTGCTTCGATCTGCAGGCTGGGGCGCGGGTACGGCTGCGGCAGCTCGGCTCCGGGCGCGTAGGCCAGGGCCATGAAGCGCTCGATCATCAGCGGGTAACGGGCCTTGTCCAGCTTGCGCACATCGTTCAGCAGGCCGAAGCGCATTTCGCCGCGCCAGCCGGTGCGTTTGGGGATACCGGCGAAGAACGGTACCAATGCCGACTTCAGCGAGTTGGGCAGCAGGATGGCCTGGTCGTACTGGCCGGCCAGGGACTTGCCGATGCGCCGGCGTGTGGCCAGCTCCAGTGCGCCATGGCCGAGCGGGAAGCTCAAGGCCTGGCGCACCTCGGGCATGCGCTCCAGGATCGGCCGGCTCCACTCGGGCGCCAGCACGTCGATCACGCAGTCGGGGTGCTGCTGTTTCAGGCACTGGAACAGGGTCTGCGCCATCACCATGTCGCCGACCCAGCTGGGGCCAATGATCAGTATTCTCATGCTTAGTCCAGAAACGCTCGGGGAGGCTACAGACTGCGGTACAGCCTGGCCTCCCCTCTTTATATTCAGGCTATGTGGCGGACAGTGTACCACTCACATGGCCCATTCGCGGGCACGCCCGCTCCCACAGGTATTGCACTGCCTCGAGGTCTGCGCTTTCCCTGTGGGAGCGGGCGTGCCCGCGAATGAAGCCAACTCGGCATCAGCTCAAACCCAATTCACCCCAGATCCGCCGCACTTCACGGCGCTCATCGGCAAACTGCGCCGCGTCGATCACCCCGGCCTGCTTCTGCAAGGCCTGGCGGTGCGAAGCCGAGCGGAACGCCTTGTACACTTCACGCAACAGCACCGCGTCGCTGGCCGGCATCAGGCTCGCCTGCTCCAGCTCTTCCAGAATGCGGATGTTATCGGTCCATCGGAGTATGGCCGGGTGCTCGTGGGACCAGGCCAAAGCGGCGTATTGCACCATAAATTCGATATCGACGATACCGCCGGCATCCTGCTTGATATCGAAGGGCACACCGGCCTCGAAAGCGTTGCCCGCAGTGCCGGCAGCCGTGGCCTTGGTACCGAGGTTTTCGCGCATTTTTGCGCGCATTTCACTTACTTCGGTACGCAGTTTTTCCAGATCGCGGGCTTGCCCCAGCACCTTGGCACGCACGCCTTCGAACGCCGTACCGACCTGCTTGCAGCCCACCAGCACGCGGGCCCGCACCAAGGCCTGGTGCTCCCAGGTCCAGGCTTCGTTCTGCTGGTAACGCTCGAAGGCTCCGAGCGAGCTCACCAGCAGGCCGGAAGCGCCGGACGGGCGCAGGCGCATGTCCACGTCATACAGTTGGCCCGAGTTGGTCTGGGTGGTCAGCAGGTGGATGATGCGCTGGCCCAGGCGGGTGAAGAACTGCGCACTGTCGATGGGCTTGGCGCCGTCGGTTTCCTCTTGCGGGTCGCCGTCGTGAATGAATACCAGGTCCAGGTCCGAGCCATGCCCCAGCTCCAGCCCGCCAACCTTGCCGTAACCAATGATGATGAAGCCCGGGTCGCACAGGCTGCCGTCACTGCGCTTGGGCTGGCCGTGGCGAGCCACGGTCTGGCGCCAGGCCAGGGCCAGCACCTGGTCAAGGATCGCCTCGGCCAGCCAGGTCAGGTAGTCACTGACTTTCATCAACGGCAGGTTGCCGCTGATTTCCGATGCAGCCACACGCAGGCTGTGGGCCAGCTTGAAGTGGCGCAGCGCTTCCATCTGCTGCTCCAGGTCGTCTTCAGGGATGCGCGTCAGGCGTTCGCGCAGCTCGCTGGCCAGCTCTGGGGCCAAGGGTGGGCTGAACAAGCGGCCTTCGTTAAGCAGCTCATCGAGCAGCAACGGGTAGAGGGCGATCTGCTCGGCAATCCATGGGCTGGCAGCGCACAAGGTCAGCAGGCGACGCAGGGCACCCGGGTTTTCGGTGAGCAGCACCAGGTAAGCCGAACGCCGCGCCACGGCTTCGACCAGCGGCAGCACACGTTCCAGTACCAGGTCTGGGTTGTCGTGCTCCACCGCCTGGGCCAGCAAGCGCGGAATGAAGGCGTCCAGCCGCTCGCGGCCAATACGCTGCATCGAACGCAGCTGCGGGCTGGAGCGCAGCCCGGCCAGGCGCCGCAAGGCTTCCACAGGTTGCTTGAACCCGGCCTCTTCCAGCTGCCTGCCAGCGGCTTCCTCGTCCTGCGCCTGCTCCCACAGCGGCGACCATTCGCCACCTACCACCAGTTCGCCTTCACCGTCTTCATCATCCGGGTCGGCGATAACCTGGCGGAAGTGCCAGTCGATACGGCCACGCCAGTACGTCAGCTGGTCGTGGAAGCTTTGCCAGTCGGCAAAACCAAGGATGTACGCCACCCGCGCCTTGTCAGTCTCATCTTCGGGCAACATCTGCGTCTGGCGGTCGGCAATGGCCTGGATGGCGTGCTCGGTATAACGCAGGAATTCATAACCCTCGCGCAGCTCGGCCACCACCGCTGGCGGCAGATAACCCTGGCCCTCCAGGGTGGCCAGTACCTTGAGCAGCGGCCGCTGCTGCAAGCTGAGGTCGCGCCCGCCGTGGATCAGCTGGAAGGCCTGGGCAATGAACTCCACCTCACGGATGCCACCGGCGCCCAGCTTGATGTTGTCGGCCATGCCCTTGCGCCGTACCTCCTGCTGGATCAGCTGCTTCATGGTGCGCAGCGCTTCGATGGCGGAAAAGTCCAGGTAACGGCGGTACACGAACGGGCGCAACATCTCCTGCAACTGCGCGCCGGCAGCCTGGTCACCGGCCACCACCCGCGCCTTGATCATGGCGTAGCGTTCCCAGTCGCGGCCCTGGTCCTGGTAGTACTGTTCCAGGGCATTGAAGCTGAGCACCAGCGCCCCGGCCGAACCATAGGGGCGCAGGCGCATGTCGACACGGAACACGAAACCGTCGACGGTGACCGGGTCCAGCGCCTTGATCAACCGCTGGCCCAGGCGGGTGAAGAACTCCTGGTTTTCCAGCGAGCGCTTCACCCCTTCGGTTTCGCCACCCTCAGGGAAGCCGAAGATCAGGTCGATGTCCGACGACAGGTTCAGCTCCACCGCCCCCAGCTTGCCCATGCCCAGCACCACCATGTGCTGTGGCTGGCCGCTGCGGTTGCCGATGGGCGTACCGAACTGCTGGCAATGGCGCGGGTACAGCCATTGGTAGGCTTCGTCGATGGCGGCATCGGCAAGGTCGGACAGGTCGCGGCAGGTTTCACCCAGCTCGGCCTGGCGGGTGATGTCGCGCCAGATGATGCGCAGTTGCTGGCGATTGCGCTCACGGCGCAGGTTGCGCGCCAGCTCGTCGTCGCTTTGCGCCGCCTGGGCAGCCGCAGCGATGTGCCCGCGCAGCTCACCCGGTGCGTAACGGCGCGCCAACTCGCCACTGGCCAGCAAATCGAACAGCATCGCCGGCTCGCGCTGGGCCAGGCCAAGGACAAAGTCGCTGGCGGCGGCAACCTGATCAAACTGCTGCCGGTGGGCCGGGCTCCATGTAGCCAGGTCGAGTTCGGCATGGGCGGCTAGCGCATCACTGAGGAATTGCTGGTTACGAGCGACCAGTGGCTGGAGGATGGCGGGCAGGTCGGGCGGCAAAGGCAGGCGCATGGTCTATCCTTGATCGGCGTGAATTAGAGGGGAAAAAGCGGCCAAGGGGAGACCGGACCACGGTTGGACTGTCGTACAAAAGTTGGAAATAGCTGAAAAAAACGAAAACTTGGCAACAATCATCAAGAACCACCCGTTCGCGACACAATGCCAACCACCATGAACGTTTTTCCTCACAAGCCAAGGTGCGACCAAACGTCGCACAAATGTAGTTTTACTACTACTCGTGTCGTGTAAAAGCATGAAATGCGAAAGCAAATGTAGTAAAACTACACGGCGCCGGATGACACCCCGGTAATCCAAGAATTCACGACGTCTGCCCATAAGGCCAGTCGCAATCTCAGGCAATCGATTCTGGTTGCCTTTCCGCCCTGGAGCAAGCCATGCAAGACCTCGATCCAATCGAAACCCAGGAATGGCTGGATGCCCTGGAGTCGGTCCTCGACAAAGAAGGCGAAGACCGCGCTCATTACCTGATGACCCGTATGGGCGAGCTGGCCACCCGTAGTGGCTCCCAGCTGCCGTATGCGATCACCACGCCATACCGCAACACCATCCCTGTCACCCACGAAGCACGCATGCCTGGCGACCTGTTCATGGAACGCCGCATTCGCTCGATGGTGCGTTGGAACGCCCTGGCCATGGTCATGCGCACCAACCTGAAAGACTCGGACCTGGGCGGACACATCTCCAGCTTCGCCTCCAGCGCCACCCTGTACGACATCGGCTTCAACTACTTCTTCCAGGCCCCGACCGACGAACACGGCGGCGACCTGGTGTTCTTCCAGGGCCACGCTTCGCCAGGCGTCTACGCCCGCGCCTTCATGGAAGGCCGCATCAACGAAGAGCAGATGAACAACTTCCGTCAGGAAGTGGACGGCAACGGCCTGTCTTCGTACCCGCACCCATGGCTGATGCCTGACTTCTGGCAGTTCCCGACCGTATCGATGGGTCTGGGCCCGATCCAGGCCATCTACCAGGCACGCTTCATGAAGTACCTGGAAGCGCGCGGCTTCATCCCGGCCGGCAAACAGAAGGTCTGGTGCTTCATGGGCGACGGCGAGTGCGACGAGCCGGAATCCCTGGGCGCAATCGCCCTGGCCGGCCGCGAGAAGCTGGACAACCTGATCTTCGTCATCAACTGCAACCTGCAGCGCCTCGACGGCCCGGTTCGCGGCAACGGCAAGATCATCCAGGAACTCGAAGGCGTGTTCCGTGGCGGTGGCTGGAACGTCAACAAAGTCGTTTGGGGCCGTTTCTGGGACCCACTGCTGGCCAAGGACACCAACGGTGCCCTGCAGCGCCGCATGGACGAAGTCATCGACGGCGAGTACCAGAACTACAAAGCCAAAGACGGCGCGTACGTTCGTGAAAACTTCTTCAACACCCCAGAGCTCAAGGCCATGGTCGAAGACCTGTCCGACGACGAGATCTGGAAGCTCAACCGTGGCGGCCACGACCCGTACAAGGTCTACGCGGCGTACCACCAGGCTGTTAACCACAAAGAGCAGCCAACCGTTATCCTGGCCAAGACCATCAAGGGTTACGGCACCGGTGCTGGCGAAGCCAAGAACACCGCGCACAACACCAAGAAGGTCGACGTCGACAGCCTGCGTCACTTCCGTGACCGCTTCGACATCCCGGTCAAGGATGCCGACCTTGAGAACCTGCCGTTCTTCAAGCCGGAAGAAGGTTCTGCCGAAGCCAAGTACCTGGCCGAGCGCCGTGCTGCCCTGGGCGGTTTCGTGCCACAGCGCCGCGCCAAGAGCTTCAGCGTGCCGACCCCGCCACTGGAAACGCTGAAAGCGATCCTGGACGGCTCGGGCGACCGCGAAATCTCCACCACCATGGCCTTCGTGCGTATCCTGGCGCAGCTGGTCAAGGACAAGGACATCGGCCAGCGCATCGTCCCGATCATCCCGGACGAAGCCCGTACCTTCGGTATGGAAGGCATGTTCCGCCAGCTGGGCATCTACTCGTCGGTCGGCCAGCTCTACGAGCCAGTCGATAAAGACCAGGTGATGTTCTACCGCGAAGACAAGAAGGGCCAGATCCTCGAGGAAGGCATCAACGAAGCCGGCGCCATGTCGTCGTTCATCGCTGCCGGTACCTCGTACAGCTGCCACAACCAGCCGATGCTGCCGTTCTACATCTTCTACTCGATGTTCGGCTTCCAGCGCATTGGCGACCTGGCCTGGGCCGCTGGCGACAGCCGCACCCGTGGCTTCCTGATCGGCGGTACCGCCGGCCGTACCACCCTGAACGGTGAAGGCCTGCAGCACGAAGACGGTCACAGCCACATGATGGCGGGCACCATCCCGAACTGCCGCACCTACGATCCAACCTACGGCTACGAGCTGGCGGTGATCATCCAGGACGGCATGAAGAAGATGACCGAAGAGCAACAGGACATCTTCTACTACATCACCGTGATGAACGAATCCTACCAGCAGCCAGCCATGCCGGCCGGTGTCGAGGAAGGCATCATCAAGGGTATGTACCTGCTGGAAGAAGACACCCGCGAAGCCGCGCACCACGTTCAGCTGATGGGCTCCGGCACCATCCTGCGCGAAGTCCGCGAAGCCGCGAAGATCCTGCGTGAAGAGTTCAACGTCGGTGCCGACGTGTGGAGCGTCACCAGCTTCAACGAACTGCGCCGCGACGGCCTGGCCGTAGAACGCGCCAACCGCCTGAAGCCTGGCCAGAAGCCACAAGAGACCTACGTCGAGCAGTGCCTGAACGGTCGCAAAGGCCCGGTCATCGCCTCTACCGACTACATGAAGCTGTTCGCCGAACAGATTCGCCAGTGGGTACCGAGCAAAGAGTTCAAGGTCCTGGGTACCGACGGTTACGGTCGCAGCGACAGCCGCAAGAAGCTGCGTCACTTCTTCGAAGTCGACCGCCACTTCGTGGTGCTGGCTGCCCTGGAAGCCCTGGCTGACCGTGGCGAGATCGAACCCAAGGTTGTTGCAGACGCTATCGTCAAGTTCGGTATCGACCCGGACAAGCGCAACCCACTGGACTGCTGAGGAGTATTTTTAAGTGAGCGAACTCATTCGCGTACCTGACATCGGCAGCGGTGAAGGTGAAATCATCGAGCTGTTCGTCAAGGTCGGTGACCGTATCGAGGCTGACCAGAGCCTGCTGACCCTGGAGTCCGACAAGGCCTCCATGGAGATCCCGGCCCCCAAGGCCGGCGTCATCAAGGAACTGAAGGTCAAGCTGGGCGACCGCCTGAAAGAAGGCGACGAGCTGCTGGTCCTGGAAGCCGAGGGCGCCGCTGCTGCGGCCCCTGAGGCCCCGGCCGCTGCAGCTGCGGCCCCGGCTGCTGCCCCGGCGCCTGCTGCCGAAGCCGCCCCTGCGCCAGCCGCAGCCCCGGCTGCCGCCAGCGTGCAGGACATCCACGTGCCGGACATCGGCTCGTCGGGCAAGGCCAAGATCATTGAAGTGCTGGTCAAGGTCGGCGACACCGTCGAAGCCGACCAGTCGCTGATCACCCTGGAATCCGACAAGGCTTCCATGGAGATCCCATCGCCAGCTGCTGGCGTGGTCGAAGAAGTCCTGTGCAAGCTGGAAGACGAAGTCGGCACTGGCGACCTGATCTTCAAGCTGAAGGTCGCTGGCGCAGCCCCGGCTGCCGCTCCGGCCCCTGCCCCGGCGCCAGCCAAGGCTGAGGCGGCTCCGGCCGCTGCACCTGCTGCTGCCGCCCCGGCTGCTGCCCCTGCACCGGCTGCTACCGCACCGGCCGCTGGCAGCAACGCCAAGGTTCATGCAGGCCCAGCCGTTCGTCAGCTGGCTCGTGAATTTGGTGTCGACCTGGGCGCTGTTGCCGCCACCGGTCCGCACGGCCGCATCCTGAAAGAAGACGTGCAGGTTTACGTCAAGGCGATGATGCAGAAGGCCAAGGAAGCCCCGGCAGCCGCCGGCGCAACCGGCGGCGCTGGCATCCCGCCGATTCCGGCTGTGGACTTCAGCAAGTTCGGTGAAGTGGAAGAAGTGGCCCTGACCCGCCTGATGCAGGTCGGTGCTGCCAACCTGCACCGCAGCTGGCTGAACGTGCCGCACGTTACCCAGTTCGACTCTGCCGACATCACCGAGCTGGAAGCTTTCCGCGTTGCGCAGAAGGCCGTGGCCGAAAAAGCCGGCGTGAAACTGACCGTGCTGCCACTGCTGCTCAAGGCCTGCGCCTTCCTGCTCAAGGAACTGCCAGACTTCAACAGCTCGCTGGCGCCAAGCGGCAAAGCCATCATCCGCAAGAAGTACGTGCACATCGGCTTTGCCGTGGACACTCCGGACGGCCTGCTGGTCCCTGTGATCAAGAACGTCGACCAGAAGAGCCTGCTGCAACTGGCTGCCGAAGCCGCTGCACTGGCCGAGAAGGCGCGCACCAAAAAGCTGTCGGCCGACGACATGCAAGGTGCCTGCTTCACCATCTCCAGCCTCGGCCACATTGGCGGCACCGGCTTCACGCCGATCGTCAACGCGCCGGAAGTGGCAATCCTGGGCGTCTCCAAGGCGACCATGCAGCCAGTCTGGGATGGCAAAGCCTTCCAGCCTAAGCTGATGCTGCCACTGTCGCTGTCCTACGATCACCGTGTGATCAACGGCGCAGCCGCCGCGCGCTTCACCAAGCGCCTGGGCGACGTACTGGGCGATATCCGCACCATGCTGCTGTAAGGCAGCCCGCTGCCCCTCCTTGCGAGGGGCAGTACCCTTTTCGAGCTGCCACGCTCGTACCTCAACCCCGTCAATTGGCGGGGCTTTTTTTGCCTGAAAAAGACATACTGGGGCTGCTTTGCAGCCCATCGCAGGCAAGCCAGCTCCTACAGGTATTCCACAACCCTTGAAACCTGTGCCGTACCTGTGGGAGCTGGCTTGCCTGCGATGGGCCGCAAAGCGGCCCCCAAAATCTCCAGCCAAACTACAGATTCCGACCAAACAGCCGATAACCCGCACACAGCATCACACATGGCCGCTTGCCAGCCCTCGGCACATGATGCAACCTTGCCAGACCCGCTGCGGTCATACCCAGCGTTCCCTCTTCAAGCGAGTCTTCGATGAAAAGCCAACCCGATGCCGCCAGCCGTGTGGCGGCCGAGGTCGTCACGCCGTTACCCGTGCCCTCGCGGCTCGGCATGCTGCGTTTCGAAAGGCTTAACGAAGCCACCTGGGCCATGCTCTACCTGGACCCGGCCTGCGAGCGCCAGTTCGGCCTGCACGCCGCCGACCTGTGTGCCCTGGTGGACGCGCCCTACGCCAGCCTGATGGAACCTGAGGCGCGCTACCGGCTGCACGACGACATTCAGCTGCAACTGTCCCAGCGCGGCTACTACCGTGTGCGCTACACCCTGCATACGCCAAGCGCCTCGCTCCGCTTGCTGGAGGCCGGTGAAGCCTACAAGCAGCACAACCGCCAGCTGCTGCGTGGCTACCTGAGCGTGCTCGACGACCAGCAGGAAGACACCGGCGAGCCCGGTGCCACCGACCTGGAGTCGCGCAACAACCGCCTGCAACTGGCCTTGCAGCTGAACCAGCGCGCCCAGCAAGAGCAACTGGAGCACCTGGAGCGCGTGCGCGGCCAGCAAGACCTGATCCTGCGCCTGGCCCGGCAGCGCTACAGCGCGGGGAACTCGCTGCTTGAGGCCGCGCAACTGATTACCCAGAGCGCCTGCGAAATCTACAAGGTCGACAGCGCCAGCATCTGGCACCTGGACGATCAGCGCCTAGAGCCGATCACTGCCTGGTACCGCGACGCGCAGGAGCATCGCCAGCCCGAAGCCATCGATGGCAGCCGTTTCCCCGACTACCTTGAGGCGCTGCATGCCAGCCGTGCCATCGACGCACACAACGCCGGCCACGACCCTCGCACTCGCGCCCTGGCACAAAGCCTGCGCCCGGAAAACAAGGCCATGCTCGATGCCAGTATCCGCGTCGACGGCCAGGTGGTGGGCGTGCTGTGCCTGGAGCAGACCGGCCAGCCGCGGGCCTGGCAGTCGGACGAAATTGCCTTCGCCGGCGAGCTGGCCGACCAGTTTGCCCAGGTGATCACCAACCATAACCGGCGTACCGCGGCCAGCGCCCTGCACCTGTTCCAGCGGGCGGTGGAGCAAAGTGCCAGTGCCTTCCTGCTGGTTAACCGAGATGGCCAGGTGGAGTACGTCAACCCAAGCTTCACTGCCATCACCCAGTACAGCACCGATGAAGTGCAAGGCCGCCACCTGGGCGAGCTGCCCGCGCTGGAAAACCTCAGCGAACTGCTGTTCGACTCGCCGTCCAGCCTGGCCATGGGCAACAGCTGGCAAGGTGAATTCAAGAGCCGGCGCAAGAACCTGGAGCCCTACTGGGGCCAGTTATCGATTTCCAAGGTGTACGGCGACAACCGTGAGCTGACCCATTACATCGGCATCTACGAAGACGTCACCCAGACCAAGCTGGCGCAGCAGCGCATCGAGCGCCTGGCCTACACCGACAACCTGACCAACCTGGGCAACCGCCCGGCGTTCATCCGTAGCCTGGACGAACGCTTTGCCCACGATGGCGAGAACTCGATGTGCCTGCTGCTGGTGGACATCGACAACTTCAAGCGCATCAACGACAGCCTGGGCCACCAGACCGGCGACAAGCTGCTGATCAGCCTGGCCCGGCGCCTGCGCAACAGCCTGCCCACTGGCGGTGTGCTGGCACGCTTTGCCAGTAACGAGTTTGCCGTGCTGCTCGACGCCACTGGCCTGGAAGATGGCCAGCACGTTGCCCAGCAACTGCTGCGCACCCTCGACAAGCCCATGTTCGTCGACAACCAGCTGATCAACGTCACCGCGTCGGTGGGCCTGGCCTATGCGCCGCTGCACGGCGCCGACCCGGCCAGCCTGATGAAAAACGCCGGCCTGGCCCTGCACAAGGCCAAGGCCAACGGCAAGCACCAGGTGCAGGTGTTTACCGAGGTGCTCAATGCCGAGGCCAGCTACAAGCTGTTCGTCGAGAACAACCTGCGCCGCGCCCTGACCCAGAACGAACTGGAAGTGTTCTACCAGCCCAAGATCTGCCTGCGCAGCGGCCGCTTGCTTGGCCTGGAAGCGCTGTTGCGCTGGAACCACCCCGAGCGCGGCATGATCCGCCCGGACCAGTTCATCAGCGTGGCGGAAGAAACCGGCCTGATCATCCCCATCGGCAAATGGGTGGTGCGCCAGTCATGCAGCATGAGCCAGCAACTGCGCGAGGCCGGCTTGGGCAACCTGCACGTGGCCATCAACCTGTCGCCCAAGCAGTTCTCCGACCCGGACCTGGTGGCCTCGATCAGCACCATTCTCAAGGAAGAAGCCCTGCCCCCGCACCTGCTGGAGCTGGAACTGACCGAGGGCCTGCTGCTGGAAGCCAGCGAAGACACGCACCGCCAGCTGGACGAGCTGAAGGCCTTGGGCCTGACCCTGGCCATGGACGACTTCGGCACCGGGTATTCGTCGCTCAGCTACCTGAAGAAGTTTCCGATCGACATCCTCAAGATCGACCGCAGCTTCATCAACGAAATCCCGGATAACCAGGACGACATGGAAATCACCTCGGCGGTGGTGGCCATGGCGCACAACCTCAAGCTGAAGGTAGTGGCTGAAGGGATCGAGACGCCGGAGCAGCTGGCGTTCCTGCGCCGGCACCGCTGCGATGTGGGCCAGGGCTACCTGTTTGACCGGCCTATTCCGGGGCGGGAGCTGGCTGAACGGCTGAAGCGCTATCCGCGTGGACCGGTGGCCTGACCTCGGGCAATATGGAAATCATTCGGGCCCCTTCGCGGGCATGCCCGCTCCCACAGGATCATCACAGGATTTGAATGTTGTGGGATCCCTGTGGGAGCGGGCGTGCCCGCGAATGCCCCACCCCCTATCCAACTGAAAAAACACAGAGGAACGGCCATGGTCCTGCGTTCGGAAATCCTGGTGAACAAAAACGTCATGCCAACCGCGGAGCAGGCCTTGCCTGGCCGCGAAACGCCAATGAGCCTGCCCGAGTTCCACTACGTGTTCGAAGGCACCCCGCTGCTCGGCCCCTTCTTCGAAGGCGCTGTCGACTTCGCCATCTTCGGCCTGGGTTGCTTCTGGGGCGCCGAGCGCCGCTTCTGGCAGCGTGAAGGTGTGGTCAGCACAGTGGTTGGCTACGCCGGCGGCTTCACCCCCAATCCTACCTATGAAGAAGTCTGCTCGGGCCTGACCGGCCATACCGAAGTGGTGCTGGTGGTGTTCGACAAGGACAAGGTCAGCTACCGCGAGCTGCTGACCATGTTCTGGGAACTGCACAACCCGACCCAGGGCATGCGCCAGGGCAACGATGTCGGCACCCAGTACCGCTCGGCCATCTACTGCACCAGCCCGGAACAGCTGGAACAGGCCAAGGCCAGCCGTGACGCCTTCCAGGCCGAACTGAGCAAGGCCGGCTTCGGCGAGATCACCACCGAAATCGACCAGGCGCCGACCGTGTACTTCGCCGAGGCCTACCACCAGCAGTACCTGGCCAAGAACCCGGATGGTTACTGCGGCATTGGCGGCACCGGTGTATGCCTGCCGCCTAGCCTGCAAGGCAACTGAAACATGAGCACGATGACCCTGTTCCATTCGCCATTGTCGCCTTTCGTGCGCAAGGTCATGGTGGTGTTGCACGAAACCGGCCAGCTTGAGCGCGTGCAATTGCAGCCGGTGAATATCAGCCCGGTAAGCGGCGACCCGCAGCTCAACCTGGACAACCCGATCGGCAAGATCCCGGCGCTGCGCCTGGACGACGGCACCGTGCTGCATGACAGCCGGGTGATCTGCGAGTACCTCGACCTGCAACACGTCGGCCTGCCACTGCTGCCCCGCGAGGGCTCGGCGCGCTGGCGGCGCCTGACGCTGGTATCGCAGGCCGATGCGATCATGGATGCGGCGGTGTCGTCGCGGTATGAAAGCTTCCTGCGGCCAGAAGACAAGCGCTGGGAGGGCTGGTTGCAAGCGCAAGGCGACAAGATCCGCCGTAGCCTGGCCAACCTGGAGCAGGAGCACCTGCCCGAGTTGATGTCCGGGTTCGACCTGGCGGCGATTGGCGTGGCGTGTGCGCTGGGGTATCTGGATTTGCGCCAGCCCGGGTTTGGCTGGCGTGAGCACCAGCCTGGGCTGGCAGCCTGGTATGCCGAGGTGGCCAAGCGGCCGTCGATGGTCGCCACATCTCCAGCGGCCTGACAGGGCCTCTTCGCGGGCACGCCCGCTCCCACAGGGACATCACAGTATTCGAAAGCTGTGCAGTACCTGTGGGAGCGGGCATGCCCGCGGTACAAACCGGAGACATCGTTTACATTCCAAACCGGGGACATGGTTTACAGGCTAATACGCATGATCAGGAGGTATCTGATCATGCC
>NZ_JBIBGE010000041.1:40693-52119 GCF_042956345.1 Pseudomonas sp. NPDC008258 | reverse complement strand
TGATCAAGCGGATGGCTTACGGCTACCGGGACAGCGAGTTCTTTTTCATGAAGATCAAGAATGACTTTCCCGGCAATCCGTGAAGAACCTTTTTTGTTTGCGGCGGCCAACGGCGTTATGCTGGGCGCCTGCCTAGGAGACTGAATACATGGCCTACGATTTTGATCTGTTCGTGATTGGCGCCGGGTCTGGCGGCGTGCGCGCGGCGCGCTTTGCCGCCGGCTTTGGTGCAAAGGTGGCAGTGGCCGAAAGCCGCTACCTGGGCGGTACTTGCGTCAACGTTGGCTGCGTACCGAAAAAATTGCTGGTGTACGGCGCGCATGTTGCTGACGAACTGGAGCAGGCCGCAGGTTTCGGCTGGACCCTGGAAGAAGGGCATTTCGACTGGGGTACCCTGATAGCCAACAAAAACCGTGAAATCGAGCGGCTCAACGGCATTTACCGCAACTTGCTGGTCAACAGCGGTGTCACCCTGCTGCAGGGCCATGCGCGCATGACCGGCGCCAATGAAGTGGAAGTCGAAGGCCAGCGCTACACCGCCGAGCACATCCTCATCGCAACAGGTGGCTGGCCACAGGTGCCGGACATTCCGGGCAAGGACCTGGCCATCACCTCCAACGAAGCCTTCTACCTCAAGGACCTCCCTCGTCGGGTGCTGGTGGTGGGTGGCGGTTACATCGCCGTCGAGTTCGCTGGCATCTTCCAGGGCCTGGGGGCCGACACCACGCTGCTGTACCGTGGCGACCTGTTCCTGCGTGGCTTTGATGGCTCGGTGCGCACGCACCTGAAGGAAGAGCTGGAAAAGCGCGGCCTCGACTTGCAGTTCAACGCTGACATCCAGCGCATCGACAAGCTTGAAGACGGCAGCCTCAAGGCCACCCTTAAAGACGGCCGCGAGTTGGTTGCAGATTGTGTGTTCTACGCCACCGGGCGGCGCCCGATGCTGGACAACCTGGGCCTGGAAAACACCGGGATAGAGCTGGACCCGCGGGGCTACATTCGTGTGGATGAGCAGTACCAGACGACCGCCCCGTCGATCCTGGCCATTGGCGATGTCATCGGCCGTGTGCAACTGACCCCCGTGGCCTTGGCCGAGGGCATGGCAGTGGCGCGGCGCTTGTTCAAGCCAGAGCAATACCGCCCGGTGGATTACCAGAACATCCCGACTGCGGTGTTCAGCCAGCCGCCGATTGGTACTGTTGGCCTGACCGAAGAGCAGGCGCTGCAGGCCGGGCACAAGGTGCAGGTGTTCGAAAGCCGCTTCCGCGCCATGAAGCTGACCCTCACCGATATCCAGGAAAAAACCCTGATGAAGCTGGTGGTGGATGCCGAGACCGACAAGGTGCTGGGTTGCCACATGGTTGGCCCGGATGCCGGCGAGATCATCCAGGGCCTGGGCGTTGCCCTGAAGGCCGGGGCGACCAAGCAGCAGTTCGACGAAACCATCGGCGTGCACCCGACGGCAGCCGAAGAATTCGTGACCATGCGCACAGTTACTCGTTAATGCCACTGGCCTCATCGCCGGCAAGCCAGCTCCCACAGGTATTGCACAAGTCCATGGGGCTGCGCTGTACCTGTGGGAGCTGGCTTGCCGGCGATAGGGCCAGTGAATGCTGCGCAATCCTTTGCTCAGCCCATTCCCTTCTATTAATAAACCCCGGTTATAGCCAAAACCAATCGCAAGCATGAGCTTTGCCAATGAGCCTTCAGCGGGATGATTAGTTAGGATTCTATCCATCAACTGATTCCAACCCCATGAAGGAGCGTCTCTCATGCCAATCATCAACAGCCAGGTCAAACCGTTCAACGCCACCGCCTACCACAAAGGCGAGTTCGTCCAGGTCAGCGAAGCCGACCTGAAAGGCAAGTGGTCTGTCGTGTTCTTCTACCCGGCCGACTTCACCTTCGTATGCCCGACCGAGCTGGGTGACCTTGCTGACAACTACGCCGAGTTCCAGAAGCTGGGTGTGGAAATCTACGGCGTGTCGACCGACACCCACTTCACCCACAAAGCCTGGCACGACACTTCGGACACCATCGGCAAGATCGAATACCCGCTGATCGGTGACCCGACCCACGTCATTTCGCGCAACTTCGACGTGCTGATCGAAGAAGCCGGCCTGGCTGACCGCGGTACCTTCGTGATCAACCCGGAAGGGCAGATCAAGATCGTCGAACTGAACGACGGTGGTGTAGGCCGCGATGCTGCCGAACTGCTGCGTAAAGTGAAGGCTGCCCAGTACGTTGCCGCTCACCCAGGCGAAGTGTGCCCGGCCAAGTGGAAAGAAGGCGAAGCCACTCTGGCGCCGTCGCTGGACCTGGTCGGCAAGATCTAAGGTCATGTGCACCTTGCGGGCGGTGAGCAGCCGCCAAAGCTGAAGTACTCACCGCCCCGTCAAACGCCCGGGCGACATCGCCTGGGCGTTTTTGTATCCGTGTTTTGAAAAGGAATCGCCCGTATGTTGGACGCCACGCTTAAATCGCAACTGAAAACCTACCTGGAGCGGGTCACCCAGCCGATCGAGATCGTTGCCTCCCTCGACGACGGCGCGAAGTCCCGCGAATTGCATGACCTGCTGGTGGAAATTGCCAGCCTGTCGAACCTGATTACCTTCAGCGCGGACGGCACCGATGCCCGTCGCCCATCGTTCTCGCTGAACCGCCCGGGGGGCGATATCAGCCTGCGCTTTGCCGGCATCCCCATGGGCCACGAATTCACCTCGCTGGTGCTGGCGCTGCTGCAAGTCGGTGGCCACCCGTCCAAGGCCAGTGCCGAAGTGATCGAGCAGATCCAGGCGCTGGAAGGCGACTTCACCTTCGAAACCTACTTCTCGCTGTCGTGCCAGAACTGCCCGGACGTGGTCCAGGCGCTTAACCTGATGGCGGTGCTCAACCCTAACGTGCGCCATGTGGCCATCGACGGTGCGCTGTTCCAGGCCGAAGTGGAAGCGCGCAAGATCATGGCGGTGCCGAGCATCTACCTGAACGGCGAAGTGTTCGGCCAGGGCCGCATGGGCCTGGAAGAAATCCTCGGCAAGATCGACACCAGCGCCGGCGCTCGCCAGGCCGAGAAGATCAACGCCAAGGACGCCTTTGATGTACTGGTGGTCGGCGGCGGCCCGGCTGGCGCCGCAGCGGCCATCTATGCCGCCCGTAAAGGCATCCGCACCGGGGTTGCTGCCGAGCGTTTCGGTGGCCAGGTGCTTGATACCCTGGCCATCGAGAACTTCATCTCGGTGCAGGAGACCGAAGGGCCTAAGCTGGCCACGGCGCTGGAAGAACACGTCAAGCAGTACGACGTCGACATCATGAACCTGCAACGCGGTGAAGCGCTGATTCCGGCCGCTGACGGCGGCCTGCACGAAGTACGCCTTGCCGGTGGCGCCTCGCTCAAGGCCAAGACCGTGATCCTGGCCACGGGTGCGCGCTGGCGCGAAATGAATGTGCCAGGCGAGCAGGAGTACCGCGGCCGTGGCGTGGCCTACTGCCCGCACTGTGACGGCCCGCTGTTCAAGGGCAAGCGCGTGGCGGTGATCGGCGGTGGCAACTCGGGTGTAGAAGCCGCCATCGACCTGGCCGGCATCGTCGCCCAGGTGACGTTGATCGAATTCGACAGCCAGCTGCGTGCCGATGCGGTGTTGCAGCGCAAGCTGCACAGCCTGCCGAACGTCAAGGTGATCACCAGTGCGTTGACCACCGAGGTGCTGGGCAATGGTGAGAAAGTGACCGGCCTGCGCTACAAGGACCGCACCACCGACGAGCAACAAGAGGTGGCGCTGGAAGGGATCTTCGTGCAGATCGGCCTGTTGCCGAACACCGATTGGCTGAAAGGCACCGTCGAGCTGTCGCCGCGTGGTGAGATCATTGTCGATGCCAAGGGCCAGACCAGCATCCCGGGCGTGTTTGCCGCGGGTGACGTGACGACCGTGCCGTACAAGCAGATCGTGATTGCGGTAGGTGAGGGGGCCAAGGCTTCGTTGGCGGCCTTTGACCACCTGATCCGTACTTCGGCACCGGCGTAAGCCTGTACCGGCCTCTTCGCGGGCTTGCCCGCTCCCACAGGTACTGCACACGTCTTGATGACTGTGAAGACCCTTGTGGGAGCGGGCAAGCCCGCGAATGCGTCAGCACTGACAGATATGAGGCTGAGGGTGTCTATGATTACTGCAGATCCCCTCAGGAATCACACCCATGACCCTGATCAGCCGCGAACCTTGGTGGCTAGTCCCCCCAAAGCCCGGGCAAACAGAGCAGGACCTGCACTGGGGCTACCTGGAAATCTACGCCGACGGCCGCACCGTGTTCGTCGACCAGCGCCCCAGTGACCGGGAGCTGGCCGAGCGCAAGAGCTGCCGCAACTTCCCCGACCGCGAGCCGTGACGGCTCAGCCTTCCAGCTCGGCCAGGCGTGCCTCCAGCGCCGCGATGCGCGCTTCGAGGGCTTCGATGCGTTCCTCCGACACACTGGCGCCACTGCTGCGTGCGCCACCTTCCTGCTGGCGCGCAGCGAGAATCGCCTCGATCTCTGCCGGGTCGCCCAGGGCATGGGTGTAGCGGTCTTCACGCTGGCCGGCCTGGCGTGGCAGGTGCAAGGCCAGGTCGCGCGAAATCAGGCGCTCCAACTGGTGCTGGATCTGCTCGGTGTCGTCGAAGTCGTGCAGGCGGTTGCTGCGGGTCAGCAGTTCGTTGAGGGTTTGCGGGCCGCGCAGGAACATCAGGCCCATCAGTATCAGCTGTGCCGGCACCAGTTCCAGTGCCTTGTCCACCCGTTGTTCCCAACGGTCAGCACGGCTGCCCATCTGCAGGCGGGTCATGCCTTGCCCTTCAAGGGTACGCAGGGCTTGGCCGACCTGGCCTTGGGTAAGGTTCATCACCGGCTCGCGGCTGGTCTTCTGGTTGCAGGCCAGGACAAGCGCATTGAGGGTTAGTGGGTAGCTTTCAGGGCTGGTGGCCTGCTTTTCGATCAGCGCGCCGAGAATGCGGACCTCGACGCTGCTGAAGCGGCCTTCACCTGCGGTTTCGTGTTCTGACATGGCCCTGTCTCATTGCTGGGGAAAGGCCACTAGCCTAGGTAAAGCGCCTGGCTTAAGCAATCATCTGCTTCTTCGCGGGCAAGCCCGCTCCCACCGTTTCTGCACACTGCCCGGGCCGGCGCTGTACTTGTGGGAGCTGGCTTGCCGGCGATGGGCCGCAAAGCGGCCCCGGCAATCTCAAGCGTTACGCCGTTCTTCAGCCTGGCAAGCCGCCGCAGTGAACAACACATCGGTCGACGAATTCAGTGCCGTCTCGGCCGAATCCTGCAACACGCCAATAATGAAGCCCACTGCCACCACCTGCATGGCAATTTCGCTTGGGATGCCAAACAGGCTGCACGCCAGCGGGATCAGCAGCAGCGACCCCCCGGCCACGCCCGAGGCGCCGCAGGCACATACCGCAGCCACCACGCTGAGCAGCACGGCCGTTGGCAAGTCCACCGGGATACCCAGGGTATGCACCGCAGCCAGTGTCAGCACGGTAATGGTGATGGCCGCACCGGCCATGTTGATGGTCGCGCCCAGCGGGATCGATACCGAGTAGGTGTCTTCATGCAGGCCAAGGCGTTCCGACAGCGCCAGGTTGACCGGGATGTTGGCCGCCGAACTGCGGGTGAAGAACGCGGTAATCCCGCTTTCGCGCAGGCACAGCAGGGTTAGCGGGTAGGGGTTGCGGCGGATCTTCCAGAACACGATCAGCGGGTTCATCACCAGCGCCACGAACAGCATGCAGCCGATCAGCACGGCCAGCAGGTGCAGGTAGCCGAGCAGTGCCTGCAAGCCCGACTGGGCCAGGGTGGAACTGACCAGGCCAAAGATGCCCAGCGGGGCGAAGCGAATGACCACGCGCACGATCAGGGTTACGCCGTTGGACAGGTCGTCGACCACATTGCGGGTGGTTTCACTGGCATGGCGCAAGGCTACACCCAGGCCGATGGCCCAGGTGAGTACGCCGATGAAGTTGGCATTGAGCAGGGCGTTGATCGGGTTGTCGACCGCACTCAGCAGCAGGTTTTGCATGACTTCGGTGATGCCGCCCGGCGCGCTCAGGGTGGCCTCGCCGGTGCTGAGTACCAGGTTCGACGGGAACAGCATGCTGGCGCCCACTGCCACCACCGCTGCGGCAAAGGTGCCCAGCAGGTACAGCCAGAGGATCGGGCGAATGTGGGTTTCCTGCCCGTGGCGGTGGTTGGCGATCGAGGCCATGACCAGGATGAAGACCAGCACGGGTGCAACAGCCTTGAGGGCGCTGACGAACACCTTGCCGATGAAGGCCAGGTCGCGGGCGAGCGCAGGCGCAAGCAGGGCAAGGGCGATGCCGGCGAGCAGGCCGATAACGATCTGCGTCACCAGGCTGGTGCGGTTGAGGAGGCGGAGAAGGGGCGTCATGTGCAGCGGTATCTCGGAATCTGGAAAGGGCGGGACTTTACCATAGAGCCTTGTAGGGCTGTTCTGGCCTCTTCGCGGGCATGCCCGCTCCCACAGGTACAGCACACCTTTCGAGACCAACGCAGATCTTGTGGGCGCGGGCGTGCCCGCGAAAAGGCCCCCTCGGTCACCAATGAAACAACTCCCGCCGCGCCCCCTCGGTAATCGCCACGATCCCCGGGTGCTTGACCTTGCGCTCCACCGAAATGGCATAGAACGACTCATGCACGGCCTCGGTCTGCCCGATCAGCTCCACGCCATACTGGCGGCATACCTCTTCGGCGATCACGCTGGGGGCCACGAAAATGCCGCTGCCCGACTGCCCGAACGCCTGCATCAGGGCACTGTCATCAAATTCGCCCACGATTCGCGGCTGCACCTGTTGCTCGCCCAGCCAGCGCAGCAGGCGGCTGCGCACCACGGTTTCCTGGCCGGGCACCAGCAGTGGGGCGTCGTGCAGGCAAGCCGGGAAGGGGCCATCCAGCCGTTGCGCGAGTGTCGGGGTGGCGAAAAAGCTCAGCCCGCACTCGCCCAGCTTCTGGCTGTAACCCTTGATGTCCAGGTGGCTGGGCATGGGGCTGTCGGAAATCACCAGGTCCAGGCGCTGGATAGCCAGGTCTGCCAGCAACCGCTCGAGCTTGTCTTCGCGGCAGTTGATGCGCAGCACCTCATCCAGCTCCATGGTCGGCGCCAGCAGGCGGTAGACGATGGATTTCGGCACCACGTCGGCCACGCCTACACGGAACAGGATCTGTTCCTGCGGGCCTGCACGCAGCATGGCCTCCAGTTCCCCACCAATCTGGAACATCTGCTCGGCATACACCAGCGTCTGGCGCCCGGTTTCGGTCAGCTCCAGCTGCCGGCCGGCGCGCTGGAACAGCTCCAGGCCGTAGGTTTGCTCGAACAGGCTAATCTGCCCGCTGATGGTTTGTGGTGTGAGATTCAGCTGTTCGCTGGCGCGGGTAATGCTGCCAGTCTTGGCCACGGCCCAAAAGTAATGCAGCTGGCGATAGTTGAGCACCGTTGGTCGTCCGGATTCGTAAAAACCGAAGTATACGCCATGAAAATACGAATTTTCCTGAACTATCGGCGTCTCTAGAATGCACGGCATCAGGCGCTATGCGCCGCCGGGATATTTCAAGCGAGGACACCATGCTGCAACTCAAATCCATCGGCACCCCGTTGGTGCTGGCTTTGGCGCTGTTCACCCTGGCGGGTTGCGACCAGGCCGAAAAATCTGCCCAGCAGATGCTCGACCAGGCCGCGCAGTCGGCCAAACAGGCCATCGACGACACCAACAAGGCCGCCCAGCAGGCGTTGAGCGAAGCCATCGGTACCGAAGGGCACAAGCCTGAGGATGCCGACAAGAAAAAAGACACTCAGGAAATCTGACCCCCAACCGCCGCTGCAGGATTTGAACAATGGAATACTTGCTGGAACTCGCCGCTAGCCCTACCGCCTGGATTGCCCTGGCTACGCTGGTGGCCATGGAAGTTGTACTGGGTATCGACAACCTGATCTTCATCTCCATCCTGACCAACAAGCTGCCGGTGGAGTACCGTTCCAAGGCGCGGCGTATTGGTATCAGCATGGCCTTGGTCATGCGCCTGGCCTTGCTCAGCACGGTGGCCTGGATCGTCCAGTTGACGGACCCGGTGTTCGAAGTGTTCGGCAACGCCTTCTCGTGGAAGGACATGATCCTGATTGCCGGTGGCCTGTTCCTGCTGTGGAAGGCGACCAAGGAAATTCACGAAAGCGTCGACCCGCACGGTGCCAAGGAAGAAGCCAAGGTCGGCTCCACGGTTACCCTGGGCTTTGCTGCGGCGATCTTCCAGATCCTGTTGCTGGACATCGTCTTCTCGGTGGACAGCATCATCACCGCCGTAGGCATGACCGAACACTTGCCGATCATGATCATTGCCGTGATAACGGCTGTAATCGTGATGATGGTTGCCGCCGACCCGCTGGCCAACTTCATCAACGACAACCCGACGGTGGTCATGCTGGCCCTGGGCTTCCTGATCATGATCGGCATGACGCTGATCGCCGAAGGCTTTGGTGCCCATGTGCCGAAAGGTTATGTGTATGCGGCCATGGCGTTCTCGACGGTGATCGAAATGCTCAATATCTTTGCACGCCGGGCGCGGCTCAAGCGTGAGGCGGCTGAGGGTTGATGTACAGGCGGGGCGCTTTGCGCCCCGTTCGCGGGCTCGCCCGCTCCCACAGGGCCCGCGTTAGCCAGCTAGCTACGCAGTGCCTGTGGGAGCGGGCGAGCCCGCGAATGGCTTGATGAAAATCCAGGATCAGTGCACCCCGGCATGCCGCCGCGCCCGCCGCACGGGCTGTGGCTTGGCGGGGGCCTGCGGTGGCAGGTGGTGATGTTGTGCATGACGCCGCACGATACGCAGTACACCCCATAACATGGCGGCTGCAACGCTCAGCCACATGCCCACCAGCATGAGGATTGCCATGGTCAGGCTCATCTGTGCCTCCATCTCTACGGCCAAGCGCCCGATACCGGCACTTGCCTTCCAGACACTGCTTTAGTCTAGCCTTTCGCCTGTGACGTTCCATCGAACAAAGGTCTATTGCTGAGTCCGATTCGCTCCTAACCGCTGTCGGACTATACCCGCGCCGCTGTGGGACCTATGATCGGTGGCCAGAGCCGGGCGCTGCCTGCCTGGCGTTGAAGCAAGCGAGTGTCCATGCAGCAACATTCCTTCAAAACCGCCCCCCGCCGGCTGCTGGCTGCCTGCCTGATGGCGGCCACCCTGGCCGGTTGTGCCAGCGCGCCGCCCGCCAACCTCAAGGGCTTGCCACAGCGGGTCGAGATCAGCAGCGTGCCGTTCTACCGCGGTAACGCCAACCACAGCGGCGCCATGGCCCTGGCGACGATGCTGTCGCAACAGGGGGCGCCTATTACGCCAGGGCTGCTGGACAAGCCGCTGAACCTGCCCCAGGGTGTTGAAGCGCTGGGCACGGGCATCCCCCGCGTGGCGCGGGAGTACGGCATGGTCGTGTACCCGTTGGACAAACAAATGGACGCGCTGCTGACTCAGGTGGCGGCGGGCAACCCGGTGCTGCTGCGTTACGAGGACGGTTCGGCCTGGTGGGGCGAGCCCCGTTATGCCGTTTTGATCGGTTATGACCGCTACAAGCAGCGGGTGCTGTTGCGCGCAGGCATGCACCGGCGGCAGGTGATGGCGTTCGACGAGTTTGCCTCGGCGTGGGCGAAGCAGGGGAGTTGGGCGGTGCTGGTGCAGCCACCACGGCAGCTACCGGCCCAGGTGGACCGTCAGCGCTGGTTGCAGGCGGCGGATGAGCTGTCGAGGGCGGGGCAGGAGGTTGCGGCGAAGCAGGCTGTAAATAGCCTGAATAAGTAATATTGCCTGTACCGGCCCTTTCGCGGGCACGCCCGCTCCCACAGAAACCATGCAACCTGCACAAATTCTGTGGGAGCGGGCGTGCCCGCGAAGAGGCCAGGCCTGCTTACATCAGAAGCCCAGGCGATCGCGCAGGCTGTAGTACCAGGCACCAAGGGCGCTGAACGGTACGCGCAGCATCTGGCCACCCGGGAACGGGTAGTGCGGCAGGCCGGCGAAGGCGTCGAAACGCTCGGCCTGGCCACGCAGGGCCTCGGCCAGTACCTTGCCCGCGAGGTGGGTGTAGGTCACGCCGTGGCCCGAGCAACCCTGGGAGTAGTAGATGTTGTCGCCAATACGGCCAACCTGCGGCAGGCGCGACAGGGTCAGCAGGAAGTTGCCGGTCCAGGCGTAGTCGATCTTCACGTTCTTCAGTTGCGGGAAGGCCTTGAGCATCTTCGGACGGATGATCGCCTCGATGTTGGCCGGGTCACGCGCGCCGTACACCACGCCACCGCCGAAGATCAGGCGCTTGTCGCTGGTCAGGCGGTAGTAGTCGAGCAGGTAGTTGCAGTCTTCCACGCAGTAGTCCTGCGGCAGCAGGGTACGTGCCAGTTCTTCGCCCAGTGGCTCGGTGGTGATCACCTGGGTACCGCATGGCATGGACTTGGCAGCCAGCTCCGGCACCAGGTTGCCCAGGTAGGCGTTGCCGGCGACGATGATGAACTTGGCGCGAATTTTACCCTGTGGTGTGTGCACCACCGGGTTGGCGCCACGCTCGATACGGATGGCCGGGGTTTGCTCATAAATGACGCCGCCCAGCGACTCGACCGCGGCCGCTTCGCCCAGGGCCAGGTTCAACGGGTGGATATGGCCGCCGCTCATGTCGAGCATGCCGCCGATGTAGCTGTCGCAGGCAACCACTTCGCGGATGCGCTTCTGGTCCATCAGCTCCAGCTGGTTGTGGCCAAAGCGTTCCCACAGGCGCTTTTGCGACTCCAGGTGGCCCATCTGCTTGCTGGTGAGGGCGGCGAACACGCCACCGTCTTTCAGGTCGCACTGAATGTTGTACTTGGCCACGCGCTCACGAATGATGCGCCCGCCTTCGAAGGCCATGTGGCCCAGCAGTTGAGCTTCTTTAGGGCCAACGGTGCGCTCGATGACGTCGATGTCGCGGCTGTAGCTGTTGACGATCTGGCCACCGTTGCGGCCCGACGCGCCAAAGCCGACCTTGGCCGCTTCGACGATGCTCACCTTGAAGCCGTTTTCCAGCAGGAACAGGGCGCTGGAAAGGCCGGTGTAACCGGCGCCGATGATGCACACATCGGTTTCCACCTCACCCTGCAGCGCCGGACGTGGCGGCACCGGGTTGGCCGAGGCGGCGTAGTAGGACTGGGGGTAGGGGGTGTTAGCCATGCTGCAGGAACCTCGTGTTTTATATTTTTAACGAATGTACCGATGCTATCAATAATAATAAACACCCGCTAGTCGTCTGATGAAAATCCTTTACGGGGTGCAGCCAGCCTGTCTTTCTATAAAGAGTTTAAGATTCAGTGAGTTAGCGCGAAAAAAAGTGTTGACAGGGTTTTAGGAATGCGTAGAAT
>NZ_JBIBGE010000041.1:0-40594 GCF_042956345.1 Pseudomonas sp. NPDC008258 | reverse complement strand
TGCGCACCACACGACAGGCACATAGCTCAGTTGGTTAGAGCACCACCTTGACATGGTGGGGGTCGTTGGTTCGAGTCCAATTGTGCCTACCAAATCGAAGAAGGGGTGATCCGCAAGGGTCACCCCTTTTTTCATGGCCGCTTTTTGTGGCAGCGCAAACCGTTGCATGGGTGTGAAGCGCTCGCATTCGAAAGTTTTTGATTTTTCTCAAAAAAAAGCTTTACAGGTACGCATTCGATCACTAATATGCGCACCACACGACAGGCACATAGCTCAGTTGGTTAGAGCACCACCTTGACATGGTGGGGGTCGTTGGTTCGAGTCCAATTGTGCCTACCAAATCCGAAAAGGGCGATCAGAAATGTTCGCCCTTTTTGCATGTGCGCGCGAAGCAGCGTGTAACGTTTGGTCGCGGTGCGGGCATGGCCCGCCGTGGTAGAATCCGCGCCTTCGAATCTGGAGGTACACGCGTGCGCAAACTGGCTGTGGTAATGGCAGTGCTCGCCCTGGCGGGCTGTGAGAACGAGGTCGAAGGCGTGCACAAGCAAGTGGCCGAACACCTGCACAACCCCAAGACTGCCAAGTTCGGCAACGTACGGATCGACACCCAGGGCACCATCTGCGGCCAGGTCCGCGGCAAGGATGATGCCGGGCAGTACGAAGCCTACCGCAGCTACGTGGCGATCAAGCGCAATGGCCAGTACGACATCATCGTCGACGACACCGGCAACAACCTGCGCATCCGTGAGGTGTGCGGCGGCGCCGACCTGCAGCGCCGTGCCGACGCGCTGGCGGGTGAGCCGGCACCAGAAGGCTGGGATGTGGAAGTGATTCAGGGCGCCAATATGGGCGCGCTCAGCGACATGACCGCACGGTTGATCGAAAAGGGCATCCCGTCTTCGGTTGAGTACCGCGAAGGCAAGCCGGTGGTGCTGATGGGGCCTTTCCCTACGCGTGAAGAAGCACAAGCCCGCAAGGACGAAGTGATGGCCAAGCTGGGCACCGATTCGGTAGTCATCCAGCACGGGGTTGCACGCTAGACAAGTTTCACGCAGTTTTGGCTATGCTTGGGTGGACGATGCCGAACGGGGAGGGGCCTCATGTCTACACTGGAGCGAGCCATTGCCGTGGCCGCCAGGGCGCATGAAGGGCAATACGACAAGGGTGGGGCTGCCTATATCCTCCACCCGCTACGTGTGATGATGAGGGTGAGCACACCGGAGCAACGGATTGTGGCAGTACTTCACGATGTGATCGAGGACACCCCGCTGACCCTGTCCGACCTGGCGCGTGAGGGTTTCGCGCTGAAAATCCTGGCGGCCTTGCTGGCGCTGAGCCGACGCGAGGGCGAAGCGTACCAGGACTTCGTGGTGCGCCTGGGCGGTGACCCGCTGGCGCGCACGGTCAAACTGGCCGACCTGGCTGACAACAGCGACCTTTCACGCATTGCATGCCCTGGGCCCGCCGACCTGGCGCGGTTGGCCCGTTACCGGGAAGCCAGCGCTTATCTGCAAGCATTGGTTTGAGGGTTAGCCGCAGGCCTTGAGGTTGACCGGCCCGACGAACTCATTACCGCGCCCCATCAAGCACGCCACCTGCTGGTTGCGTTGCCGCTCCCATGCCTGCGGCGGGTACGTCTTGTTCCAGGCCTCGAACAACTGCCTGTCCTGGTGGGAAAGGCGAAGGTTGTACTGCTTGCTCATGTAGAAGTAGGTGCGTGCAATCATGCCGCGGATCGACGGGCGCGGCATGACCTTCTTCGCCTTGAAGTCGACCTGGGTCAGGCAACTGCCATACTGCCCGCGCTGCTCGGGCAGCCAACCGAAGCTGAAGTTGCTGCGGTCGCCGTTCACTTCACCGATGCTCGGCACCAGGTTGTGCAGGTCGGCCTCGGCACGCTTGTACACCTCGTCATGCTGCGAGCACTGCTTGCGTCCACCGCTTTGCCAGCATTGGCGCTGATGGCCGATTTGCCAGGCAGGCATGATGTGCTCCCACTCTATGCGCGATGCTCGCTGTGCATTCTTGCGGGGTTTATAGCCGCAAGATGCCAGGTTGACCTTGTTGCCCTTGTATTTGCAGCCGCAATAGAATTCGGTCGATTGCGGTGCATATAACGTCCAGGCGACCTTCTTGGCCTCCTGGAATGTGCGCGGGGCATCGGCGTGAGCAAGCGGGTTGGCCAGTAACAGGCAGGCTGCCGCGATAAGCGAAACTCTCATGCGTGCTCAGTCTTCCTTCGGCACGGTCCAGAAAACCTGCACGCCGCCGTCGTCGCGATGGGCGAGGGTGACGTTGTCGTTTTCTGCGATCTCCTCCAGCAAGGTCTCCCAGTCGTCCGGGCTTTCCTGTTCCAGGCGGAAGATCAGCGCTGCCCGGCTGCGCTGGGCGGTGGGGCTGTTGATGATCTTCTGGATGCGTACACCCAGTTGTTCATAGCTGCTTGGGGTGGCGGAGGCGGTGCTGGACACAGGTTTTTCCTTTTTTGCTGTATGCACATACAGTATTTCACTGTAAGTAAATTCGCAACAGCTTGCCAGGTAAAAACTGTGATCAAGCGTGGGATGGTCCGTGTGCAGCATTATCCAGAGTGTTCCACAGGCTTCTCATCGTGGGGTTCTGGTTCAACAGCGAGCAGTACGAGCGGATTTCCAAGCGAGTGCTCCATTCGGCGCCGCCGGCTTGCACCAGCAACCCTCTCTCAAGTTCATCCTGCACAGCGCTATAAGGCAGCCAGGCTACCCCGTAGCCCTCCACGGCCATGCGCACCAGCAGCATCGCCATATCTGCCTCGTAGCACCTCTCCAAGGGAGCGATTTCAGGAGCGTTGCGAATGACTACGTCTGCGACCTTACCCAGAAACGTCGTGGCCGTGTAAGCCAGATGCGGAATGGGTTTGTGACGTGCAGCAAGCTTGAACAGCGGCTTGCCATGAGCGTTGGCTGCGCACACAGGGATGAACGCGTCATGCCCCAGGGTGAGGCTGGCAAAACGCTCAGGGTCCAGCGAAATGGGGGTCAGCGGGTGATGGTAGACAATCATCAGGTCGCAGCTGCCTTCTTCCAGGGCGATGACCGCATCATTGATGTTGGCTGCTACTACCCGGGCATTGAAGCGCTCATTGTTTTGCTGGAACTGGCTGAGCCACTTTGGCAGGAAGGTCATGGATAGGCTATGGGCTGCGGTGATCTGGATCGAGCGCCCAGGCATCCGCTTGACGTCCCGAAGACTTGCCCTCAGCGCCATGAGCGTGGCCAGCGCCTGGCGAGATTCATCGCAAAAGGTCTGGCCGGCAGGGGTGAGATGCACCGGGTAGGTGGCTCGGTCAACCAGCTCGACACCCACCCACTCTTCCAGCGCGCGGATTCTTCGGGAGAGTGCCGACTGGGTAACGCATCGCACCTCGGCAGCGCGCGAAAAATTCTTCCATTCGGCGACCGCCAGGAGGTCGTCCAGCCACTTGATCTGCATCTCGGGTCTCCTTCACCAGGCGCCGAGTGTAAGCGTGTTTGAATGAGTGCTGACAGCATGGGCTACTAACTATTCCGAAAACGCATAGGGCCAGCCCTATTACTCATCAACTGCCTTTTCTCATGACGATAGACTCATCTCCGACACCCGCTCAGAGAGGCCGGTGTTCCTGCTTTTATCTAAATCCTGCCAAATAGAAGAAATACAAGATCACGTGAGGAAACTGTCGTGAAAAATAATAAGCTTCCGCGTCGAATCGCCATGGGTATTGCGGCGGGCGTCATTGTCGGCTGGGCCTGTCATCATTTCGCAGGGAGCGAGCAAGCCGCGAATGAGATCGCTGCTTACTTCACCATGGTCACGGATATATTTCTGCGCTTGATTAAAATGATCATTGCGCCGCTTGTGTTCGCTACGCTGGTGGGCGGGATCGCAAGCATGGGGAACTCGCGCTCGGTCGGTCGCATTGGCTTCCGTGCCATGGGCTGGTTTGTGTGTGCTTCAGCCATTTCATTGGCCATTGGTATGGCGCTGGTCAACCTGTTTGAGCCCGGCGCCGGGATCAACCTGCAAGTTGCGCAACATGCGGATGCCGTTGCAGCACCCGTGGACATCGGTAACTTCAGCCTTAAAGTGTTTATTAGTCATGTTTTTCCGCGCAGCATTGCAGAGGCAATGGCGAATAATGAAATACTGCAGATTGTGGTGTTCTCGCTGTTCTTCGGTTTCGCGTTGGCTGGCGTCAACCGTGCCGGACACACGAAAGTTGTGGATTGCATCGATGAACTCTCTAAAGTGATGTTTCGCATCACCGACTATGTCATGGCGTTTGCGCCAATCGGGGTGTTCGCGGCTATCGCTTCGGCAATCACCACCCAAGGCCTGGGTTTGTTGGTCGATTACGGCAAGCTCATTGTCGAGTTCTACCTCGGCATCCTGCTGCTGTGGGCTGTGCTGTTCGGTGTGGGTTACCTGTTCCTGGGCACGTCGGTCATCTCGCTGGGCAAACTGATTCGTGAGCCGGTTTTGCTGGCGTTTTCTACCGCCAGCAGCGAGGCGGCCTACCCGAAAACGATGGAGGCGCTTGAAAAGTTTGGTGCACCGAAGCGCGTGTCCAGCTTTGTCTTGCCGCTGGGCTATTCGTTCAACCTCGATGGTTCGATGATGTACCAGGCATTCGCCATCATGTTCATCGCCCAGGCGTACAACATCGACCTCAGCTTTACCCAGCAGGTGCTGATCCTCTTGACCCTGATGATCACCAGCAAAGGCATGGCAGGTGTTGCGCGTGCTTCTGTGGTGGTAGTTGCTGCGACCTTGCCGATGTTCAACCTGCCAGAGGCTGGCCTGCTGCTGATCATCGGCATCGATCAGTTCCTCGACATGGCACGTACCGCTACCAATGTCGTTGGCAATAGCATCGCCACGGCAGTAATTGCCAAGTCCGAGCCGGAGGCTGCAGATGACACCGCCGCTCGACCGTCCACCCTCGACCGCCCAGTATCGGTCGCCTGAGGAGCAGCTTCATGAAGTCGAAGAAGGCATCCGCCCAACTGCCCATTACGCAAAAGATCGGTATTGTCGGTGGGCTTGGGTCACTTGCGGGCGGCGACCTGTTTTACAAACTTGTGAAGTCGCGGGCAGTGCTGGAGGATCAGGGGCGTTTTCATTTTCTGCTCGAACAGCACCCCTTCAAGGGCGCGCAGCTGCCGTTGGACGCAGGCGCGAGCATGACCGCGCGAAAGTTCTACGTGTTCGAAGTGTGCAAGTCATTTGAACAAAACGGTGTGCAAGCAATCTTGCTGCCGTGCTTCGCCAGCCAGACCTTTCGTGCAGAGATTCAGGACGAGTTGGGTATCCCGGTGCTGGACATGATGCAAAGCCTGGTGCAGCACATTCGCCGCATTGCCGGGCCGGGCAGTACGCTTGGTGTGCTTGCTTCGGACTACGTGCGCCATTGCGGGCTTTTTGAGCGGGCACTGGGCGACGAGTACGCGCTGGTGTATCCCGACGCGCAGGCACAGGATGCCCTCATGCGGGCCATGTATGGTGGCAGCGGCATCAAGGATGGGCATCTGGATGGGGTGCCACTGGAGGCTGTCTATCAGGCCTGTCTGTCACTGAAGGCCCAGGGGGCGACCCTGATCGTTCCGGGCATGACGGAGCTCTCCCTGGTAAGTGGCGGCTTGCAGCGCCGTGGTATCGACGTACTGGATATCAACGACCTCTATGCCACTTTTGCAACCCAAGGCACACGTGAGCCACGTGACCTGCCTTTCAAACTGGGTATCGTGGGTGGCGTTGGCCCCGCGGCTACGGTGGACTTCCTGGGCAAGGTTGTCGCGAGTACCCCGGCAGATCGTGACCAGGACCACATCAAGATGGTGGTGGATCAGAACCCGCAAATACCGGACCGCACGGCCAATCTGGTGAATGATGAAACGGACCCCACGATGGCCATGTACGCGGCCTGCAAGCGGCTGGAGAGCGCAGGTGCCAATGCTATTGCAATCCCGTGCAATACGGCTCATGCGTTTGTCGAGCGAATTCAGGAACACCTGCGTGTCCCCATCGTCAACATGCTCAGCGAGACGATCGCCTGGATAAAGCACACCTACGGCGCCGACAACGCGATTGGTCTGCTGGCTACCTCAGGGACCGTAGCCAGCCAGGTCTACCACCAGGCGGCGAGCCGCGCCGGGCTGACGGTGATCGTGCCGGCGCCGGATTACCAGAAGCTGGTCATGCAGGCCATTTACGGTGCGCGCGGCATCAAGGCCGGCTTTACGCAGGGCCTTTGCCGGGAGCAGTTGCTGGTTGCTGCCGAGCACCTTTCCCAAGCCGGTGCAAAGGTGTTGATCCTGGGATGTACGGAGCTGCCGCTGGTGCTCAGCCACTGTGATGCCTTCGACCTGAGTGGCAGGGCAGTCGCGTTGGTGGACCCTACGATGATCCTGGCGCGCAAATGTGTAGCGCTGGCGCATGCTTGAAGGCAGACAGGCAGTGCGCTGGCTGCCTGGGTCTGTTGTAATAGCGCTTCCACACTGTTCTGCAGTTTCGATTTCATAGTTTGCGTCTGCCATGCCTGTGCAGGGTGGCGTTGCCCTGGGCACACGCGCAATGCGTGTTGCCCGGGTTCAGGAAGTTTTGCATGTACCCATTCCCTTCTCGTTTGCCTGCCCGTGGCGGGCTGTTCCTGTTGCTGACAGGGGGCATGAGCACCCTTGGCCATGCCGCCACCGATGTACCCGATGCAGTGCTCATGGAGCCGCTGGTGGTGACCGGCGCCTATGCGCCCACCAGCACGTTCGACCTGCCTTTTTCGGTGGATTCCATCGACCTGTCCCGAGGTACGGATGGCCAGCTTGGCGTCAACCTGTCAGAAGTGCTGACCAAAGTACCTGGGCTGGTGGTGCAGAACCGCCAGAACTACGCCCAGGACCTGCAGATATCCTCGCGGGGCTACGGTGCCCGCTCGGCATTCGGGGTGCGCGGCATCAAGCTGCTGAGCGACGGTATCCCCGCCAGTACGCCGGACGGGCAAGGGCAGGCAGCCACGCTCAACCTGGATGTGGCCGACCGGCTCGAGGTGCTGCGCGGTCCGGCCGCGACGCTGTATGGCAGCAACGCCGGTGGCGTGATCCAGATGTTCAGCCGGGACGGGCACGGGCCGGCCCGTGTGGGCGCCGAAACCACCTTCGGCAGCGACGGTTTCAACAAGAACCACCTGTCGGCCGAGGGTGGCAGCGACACCGCCGGCTTCGTACTGGATGCCTCGCGCCTGGATACCGATGGCTACCGCGACCACAGTGCGGCGCGCCGTGACCAGACCTTCGCCAAGGTGCATTTCAAGCCGGATGATGACTCGCGCCTGGCGCTGATCTACAGCAGCCTGGAGCAGAACAATACGCAGGACCCGCTGGGGCAGACCTGGGAGGCCTACAACCATGACCCGCGTTCCACGGCGGCCGTGGCCGAAACCTACAACACCCGCAAAAGCATCGACCACCAGCAACTGGGCATGAACTACGAGCGCTACTTCGGTGATGCCACGTTGCAGTTCAACCTGTATGCCGGGCGGCGCAGCGTGGTGCAGTACTTGTCCATCCCCAGAACGGTGGCCTCCAACAGCCAGCGGGGTGGCGGGGTGGTGGACTTCGACCGTGAATTCCACGGCGGCACCTTGCGCTGGATCCAGCCGGTTGCCGACGTGCCCGGCAACCTCACCTTCACTGTCGGCGCCGACTATGACCAGAGCAAGGACGACCGCCGCGGCTACCAGAACTTCAGCGGCGACCAACTGGGCGTAAAGGGCGAGCTGCGTCGTGACGAACAGGACACCGCCACCAGCCTGGACCCTTACTTGCAGGCGCATTGGGAAATCGGCAACTGGACCAGCGAACTTGGGCTGCGCTACAGCACCATGCAAATGCGTGTCGACGACCATTACCTGGCCAACGGCGACTCCAGTGGTTCGAAAACCTACCAGCAGGCGACCCCGTCGCTTTCTGTGATGTACGCGTTCACACCCGACCTGCGTGGCTACGTGAGTGTTGGCAAAGGCTTCGAAACCCCGACGCAAGCGGAGATGGCCTATGCGCCGGGCGACGTTGAGCGTTTCAACTTCGGGCTCAAGCCGGCCACCAGCATGCAGTACGAAATGGGTGTGAAATACCGCCTTGGCGAGCGCACGCGCCTGAACGCGGCGGTGTATGAAATTCATACCGATGACGAAATTGTCGTTGCCAGTGCCACGGATGGTCGAACCAGCTATCGCAATGCGGGGCGCACGGTACGACGCGGCTTTGAGGCAAGCCTGCAGAGTGACTTGAGCGAGCAGTGGCAGACCACTTGGGTGTATACCCGCACCGACGCCCGCTATGCCGATGACGTCAGCCAGGCTATAGAACGTGGTAACCGGCTGCCAGGCGTGCCGCTCGACAACCTGTACGGCGAGCTGGTGTGGAAGCCTGTGTCGTCCATCAGCATGGGGCTTGAAGGGCAGTACCGCAGCAAGGTGTATGTAGACGACAGCAACAACGCCAAGGCGGCGCCAGCGTATGCCGTGTTCAACTGGCGTACGCGCTTTGAGCAGCATGTAGGGGCCTGGACGTTCCATCAGCTGGTGCGGCTGGACAACCTGTTTGACCGGCAGTACGTCGGGTCTGTAATTGTCGGGGACAGCAACGGGCGTTATTACGAGGCGGCGCCTGGGCGCTCGTGGTATGCAGGGGCGGGGCTGGAGTACCAGTTCCGGTAGTGGGGGTGCGCTGTATTGGGGCTGCAAAGCAGCCCCAACGTACGTCAGGCCACTGCCTGCGCCCCGGTTATTTCCACCAGCGATCCGCACATGAAGGCCGCTTCGTCCGACGCCAGGAAGGCCACCAGCGCTGCCACTTCTTCTGGCTTGCCGATGCGCCCGAACGGTACCATGCGGTCCAGGTCGGCAATAGTGCGGCCGGAACGTAGCACGCCAGCCTCCAGCATCGGGGTGTGAATTTCGCCCGGGCATACGGCATTTACCCGGATCTTCTGCGGCGCGTAGTCGCGCGCCAGGTTCTGCGTGAACGAGGCCACCGCCGCCTTGGTCACGTTGTAGGCAATGTGCCCGGGGGCCGGGTATAGGCCCCACTGCGAGGCGGTGTTGACGATGGCGCCGCCGCCCGCTTCGATCATGCCCGGCAGCACTGCACGGCACAGGTGGAACATGGCATCCAGGTTGACTGCGAAGCTGGTGTGCCAGTCCTCTTCGCTCAGGGCCAACAGGTTGCCACGGCGGTTGATGCCGGCGTTGTTGACCAGCACATCGATGCGACCGTAATCGCTTGCCACTCGCTGCACCAAGCTACGGCATGCCTCACCTGAGGCAATGTCGGCGGCGATGGCCAGCGCCTTGCCACCCGTTGCCTCAATGGCCTGAGCGACAGCTTGCGCCGCTTCAAGGTTGACATCACTGACCATAACGGTCGCACCTTCGCTTGCCAGCCGGGAGGCAATGGCAGCGCCAATGCCGCCGGCACCACCCGTCACGATTGCCACTTTGTTCTGGAACCTATTCATCCACGACTCCTGTTTTGTTGTATGCAATGCTGCATTCAATCTAGTGATTGAGCAGTCCGGATGTCAACAGGCATGGTTCGTAAACGCCAAAAGTGGCGAATTACATGGTTGGTAGTGGCTCGTTGATGTCTAGAGATCGCATCAGGGCTGACAGGCGTTGGCCACAAGATATGCAGCGCCTGTGAGATCGAGCGCCGCCCGCGCGGCGCATCGCGAGCAAGCTCGCTCCTACATCTGTTTCGGGCCAGTAACGCCTGGGCCATGCGCGCGCGACCGCCTTGTTCGTTCGACGCGATATCGAGCCATGCGCCAAAGCGTTCGCGCGCAAATCCCGCAGGAATGATTGGCCCGAAACAAATGTAGGAGCGAGCTTGCTCGCGATGCGCCGCGCGGGCGGCGCTCGGTCTCACAGGCGCTGAAGATGCTGTGGCAGGCACCTGGCAACCCTGATGCCATTGCCAGAACCCCTAAAATCTCCCACATGGGCCCCGCGCAATGCCCGATCCTGCTTATGGCATGCCTGGCAATTCATGGGGTCGCAGGTCAAACACCAGTACCTCGGCACCCACCCCGTTAGCCAGCTCCAGTGCCTGCTCGTGCCTCACCCGCACTCCATCACCTTCATTCAACCGTTGCCCATTTAGCTCGACACTCCCCCGGGCCACATGCACATAGGCATGGCGGTTTTCCGGCAGGGTCAGCGTGGCGCGTTCGTCACCGTCGAACAGGCCGGCATACACCCGCGCATTCTGCCGCACCTGCAACGACCCCTCGGCACCATCCGGCGAGATGATCAGGCGCAGCTTGCCGCGCTTTTCCTCGGCACTGAAATGCTGTTGCTGGTAACGCGGTGTCGCCCCTTGCACGTTGGGCACGATCCAGATCTGCAGGAAGTGCACCGGCTGCGCGTGGCTGTGGTTGAACTCGCTGTGGGCCACGCCATGGCCTGCGCTCATCAGTTGCACATCGCCCGGGCGAATCACTGAACCGGTGCCCAGCGTGTCCTTGTGCTCCAGCGCGCCTTCAAGCACATAGCTGAAAATTTCCATGTCGCGGTGCGGGTGTTGGCCAAAGCCCTTGCCAGCGATGACGCGGTCGTCGTTGATCACCAGCAGGTCGGAGAAGCCTTGCTCGTCCGGGTTGCGGTAATGGCCGAACGAGAAGGTGTGGAAGGATTTCAACCAGCCATGGAAGGCCAGGCCGCGGTCTTGGGCGTTGCGTACGGTGAGCATGATCGTACTCCTGGGGCGACAGGGCGCCAGGCCCTGCCGTATGGATGGATGAGGTTATTGAAGGTGCACTTTGAGTTCAGCGCCCGCCTGCCGCATTGCCGCCTTCACCGCCGGCACCTGGCTCAGTGGGTTGAGCAGCCCATAGTCATGAATCATTCCGTTGTAGCGCACCGAGGTCACGGTCACGCCGGCCGCATTCAACTTGCGGGCATACGCTTCACCTTCATCGCGCAGCACATCGAACTCGGCGGTCTGCACCAGCGCTGGCGGCAGGCCCTTGAGCTGTTCGCTGCTGGCCCGCAGCGGCGAGGTGTAGATTTGTGCCCGGGCATTGGCATCGGTGGTGTAGTTGTCCCAGAACCACTTCATCATCCCGGTGGTCAGGAAGTGCCCTTCGGCAAACTGCTTGTACGAGGCCGTTTCAAAGCTGGCATCGGTCACCGGCCACAGCAGCAACTGGAAGCGCAGGGCAGGGGTGCCGGCCTCTTTGGCCTTGAGCGCAACCACCGCTGCCATATTGCCGCCGACGCTGTTGCCGGCCACGGCCAGGCGCTTGCCGTCCACGCCGATTTCCTTGCCATGCTCGGCTACCCAGCGGGTGGCGGCATACGCCTGGTTGATCGCTGTGGGGTAGTGCGCTTCGGGTGACGGGGTGTAGTCCACGTAGACCGCCACCGCACCAGAGCCGACCACCAGGTCGCGGATCAGCCGCTGGTGGGTCGGGAAGTCGCCGAGTACCCAGCCGCCGCCGTGGAAGAACATGAACACTGGCAGATCACCCTTTACGTTGGCCGGGCGCACCACTTGCAGCTTGATCGACTCGCCGTTGGCCTGGATGGTGCGTGCCTTCACCTCGATACCGGAGAGGTCGACCTTGACCGAAGCCTGGGCACCGGTAAGCACCGCACGGGCGTCTTTCGGGCTGAGTTGTTCCAGTGGCTTGCCGCCGCCTTTTTCCAGGGCTTCGAGGAAGGCCTGGGTATGTTGCTCGACACCTGGGCTGCCCGCGGCAAAGGCGCTGGAAACGGACAGGGCCAGAAGGGAGGCGGTGAGGGCTTTGTGGACAATGTTCATGAGCGAATCCTTTTCTATGCAAGTGTTGGTAATGGGCGTCTTGCCTGGCCTGCTGGGCCATCGCTGCGACCTGTGCGTAGATTAGGGAGATGCACTTGTGGGAAAAAGCCGCTATAAAGCGTTTGACTGTCACCAAGAGCGAGACAATGAACCCTTACGAAGACATGCGGATTTTCGCCCAGGTGATGGAGGCCGGCAGTTTCACTGCTGCCGCCGACCGGCTGGGCATGTCCAAGCAATCGGTCAGCCGGCGCCTGATGCAGCTTGAAGAGCGCCTGGGTGTGCGCCTGCTCAACCGCTCCACCCGGCGCCTGGATGCCACGCCACTGGGCCAGCATTACCACCAGTCGGCCCTGCGCCTGCTGGGCGAAGTGCAGCAGGTGGAACATGACATTAGCGGCCAGGCCCAGGCCTTGCGTGGCACTTTGCGCCTCAGTGCACCGCTGTCGTTCGCCATGTCACACCTAGGCTGCCTGCTGACCGAGTTCCTGCAATTGCACCCGCAGGTGGATGTGGAGGTGGACCTTAGCGACCGCGCTGTGGACCTGATCGGCGAGGGCTATGACCTTGCGCTGCGGATTGGCGCGCTGGAGGACTCCAGCCTGATTGCGCGGCGTATCGCCAGTGTCGAACGGGTGTATTGCGCGAGCGCGGCTTACCTGCAGGCGCGGGGAACACCGGTACAGCCGGATGAACTGGCCGGGCATGACTGCCTGCCTTATGGGCATTCGCGGCAGGTGCAGTGGCAGTTCCGCCAGGGCGGCAAGGCGCAGGCTATTCAGGTAGCCGGGCGTATGCGCGCCAACAACGGCGAGTTGCTCCGGGACGCAGCGATTGCCGGGATGGGCGTAACCTACCTGCCGACCTTTATCGTTGGCCAGGCCTTGGCGGATGGGCGGCTGGTCACTGTACTGGAAGACTGGACGCCGCCAGCGTTGCAGTTGTCGGCGGTGTATCCGCAACATCGGCAGGTGGCGCGGCCGGTGCAGGGGTTTGTCGAGTTTCTGCGCGAGCGCCTGGTGCAGCTATAGACCTGCGTTAGCCCCTGGCCGCGAAGCGCAATGCCAGCGGCAGGGCAAGCGCCCAGACCGGCGCCAGAACAAGTGCGGTGCGCAGCGGCCCCATAGGCAACTCGATGCCAGCCACGCGGGCCCCGGCCAGGTAAGCCAACGGGCCGCCCAGCATGCCCAGCAGCACGGCGCGCCATAGTGGTCGCCCGGCCCATGCCAGGCTGTGGCGCAGCCCGCTGGCCAGTATTAGCCATAGCAGTGCCAACCAAAGCGGCAAGGGCCAGTGCTCGAAGTGGAACACACCCAGCATGCCCAGCAGGCTGTCGAGCAGGCAACCGGCAATCGTCACGCCAAGCAGGACGCGCATCTCACTGCGGGGGTGCGGGCACAAGCGCAGGTGCACCAGCACGCCAGCCATCGCGGCCAGCAGCAGCCAGGGCTGGCGGGCGCCCAGCACGCAGGCCCACCAGCCCGCTTGCAGCCAAAGTGCGTTGCCAATCAACCACCTGCGGCTCACGCTCAGCGGCCCGGCAGCGGTGCCTTGCGCGCCTGCGGTGCGGCCCAGAGCAGTTGCGCCACGCCGATGGTTCGTTCTTCGAAACCACCCTGGCAATAACACAGGTAGAACTCCCACAAGCGCTGGAAGGTATCGTCATACCCCAGGGCCATCAACTCCGCACGCGCCAGGTGCAGGTTGTCGCGCCAATGGCCCAGGGTGCGTGCGTAGTCCTGGCCAAAATCCTCAAGGTGCACCAGGTTCAACCCGGTCTGGCGGCTGGCGGTATCCAGCAGCACGCTCAGTGAGGGCAAGGCGCCACCGGGGAAGATGTAGCGCTGGATGAAATCCACCGAGCGCCTTGCCTGGGCGTAGCGCTGGTCGCGGATGGTAATGGCTTGTACCAGCATCAGGCCGTCATCCTTGAGCAGCGCGGCGCACTGGCGAAAGTAGGTGGGCAGGTAGCGGTGGCCGACGGCTTCGATCATCTCGATCGATACCAGCTTGTCGAAACGCCCCCGCAGGTCGCGGTAGTCCTCAAGCAGCACCGTGATGCGCTGTTCCAGGCCCAATGCCTTCACCCGTTGCAGGGTGTGGGCGTGCTGCGCTGCCGAAAGGGTGGTGGTGGTAACCCGGCAGCCATGCTGCTGGGCGGCGTGGATGGCCAGGCTGCCCCAGCCGCTGCCGATCTCCAGCAAGTGGTCGTGGGGCATGAGTTCGAGCTTTTCGCAGATGCGCTGAAGCTTGTGGTTCTGGGCCTGTTCAAGTGTTTGCAAAGGGCTGTCGAACTGCGCGGCGGAGTACATCATGGTGGGGTCGAGCAGGCGCTCGAACAGCGCGTTGCCCAGGTCGTAATGGGCCAGGATGTTACGCCGCGCACCACGCCGGCTGTTGCGGTTGAAGCGGTGCAGCAAGCGCAGGGCCGGCCGTGCCAGGCGTGCCAGGCCACCCTCCATGGCATCCAGCACATCCAGGTTGGCCACGAACAGGCGGGTGACCGCAGCAAGGTCCGGGCTGCGCCAGTAACCATGGATATAGCCTTCCCCGGCACCAATCGAGCCATTGCCTGCAACCAGGCCCCAAGCGGCCTCGTCAATCACTTCCACTTCGGCGTAAAGCCCGCTGGCAACGTCGCCGAAGGACCACTGCTGGCCTTGGCTGATCAGGCGCAGGTTGCCATGGCGCAGCTGGCGCAATTGTGCGAGTACGGCGCGCTTGGCCAGGCCGCCGAGCAGAGGGGCAATGCTTGCCGATTTGCTAACGCTCAGGGTCGGTTCGGGCATGGTCGGGCTCCTCAACGGTGGGTTGGCCGAGTGCCAGGTCGTGCTGGCTGGCGATGTGGTCGTGCACGGGCGTGCGCTTGAGCAGCAGGCGCAAGGCCTGCCAGTAGATGCCAGTGAGGGTGCGCAGGCTCATCCAGGGGAACGTAAGGATGTGCCGCTGCACGGCGGCGCGGTCCAGCGGTTGGCGTTGCAGCGCCAGGTCGGCTTGGAACACCTTGTGCCCGGCGCGCCAGTTCTCCATGTGGATGCGCACCCGCTGGGCATCGAGGGCGAAACGCAGGTGATAGTCCATGTCCAGCGGCATGAACGGCGAAACATGGAACGCCTTGGCCACGGTAAATGGCCGGGTCAGGTCACCGTTCACGGGCAGCACATAATGGAAGCGTTCACGCCATGGGGTGTTGCGCACCTCCAGCAGCACGGCCGCGAGTTGGCCCTGCCGGTCATGGCAGAAGTACGTGCTCACCGGGTTGAAGGACAACCCCCAACAGCGTGGTTGGGTAAGCAGGTGCACGGCACCTTCGGGACGCTGGCCGATGGCCTGGCCGACCAGCAGCCGGGCAGCTTCGGCCAGTGATTTGCCTTGGCGCGTCAGCGCCGGCAGGTAGTCGGTTTCACGCCAGCACAAAGGCGCTAGCCGCGATGGCCCAAGCCAGCGGCTCAGGTTGCGCAACTGCTGTTGTTCGTTCAGGTCGAGGTAGAACATGCCAACCCGGTAGCGAAATGCATGCTGCCTAGGGCTCACGCGTCGGTGGCTGACCCAGCCCTGGCACAGGCTGCTGTTCACAGCTGCTCTCCAAAATGCCGGGCCACGTTCAGCGCGCTGAGCACGCCGTCTTCGTGAAAACCGTTGGCCCAATAAGCACCGCAGTAGTAGCTGTGCAACGGCCCTTGCAGTTCGCCGTGGCGGGCCTGTGCCGCCATGGCGGCCAGGCTGTATTGAGGGTGGGCGTATTCGAAACGGGCGATTATCTGGTGCGGGTCCACCAGGGCGGTCTGGTTGAGGCTTACGCAAAACGTGGTCGGCGCCTCGATGCCCTGGAGGATGTTCATGTTGTAGGTGAGTGCGGCGGGCGCCTGCGGGTTGTCGCCCAGCCGGTAGTTCCAGGCGGCCCAGGCCTTGCGCCGCTGTGGCAGCAAGCGTGTGTCGGTGTGCAGCACCACGTCGTTGCTGGCATAGCGGATGGCACCGAGTATGGCGCGCTCCTGTTCGCTGGGCGCTGCCAGCAGGGCCAGGGCCTGGTCGCTGTGGCAGGCGAACACTACCTTGTCGAAGCGTTCGCTGCCGCCTGGCCAGGTGACTGCCACACCACCCTCGTCCCGCGATACCTGCTGCACCGGGCTGCCCAAGCGTATGCGCTGGGCAAAAGGCTGGCACAGGGGCTTGAGGTATGCACGCGAGCCACCCTCGATCACGCGCCATTGCGGGCGATGATTGACCGACAGCAGGCCGTGGTTCTGGCAGAAACGCACGAAGAACTGCAAGGGGAAGTTCAACATGTCGGCCGGCGACATCGACCAGATGGCTGACCCCATGGGCACGATGTAATGGCCGATGAAACGCCGTCCATAACCCCGGGCGTGCAGGTAGCTACCGAGGGTAGTCGCCCCGTCGATGCGTTGCTGGGCCAGATCGGCTGGAGCCTGGCGGTTGAAGCGCAGCACGTCGCGCAACATTCCCCAGAACCCAGCAGAAAGCAGGTTGCGCCGCTGGGCGAACAGGGTGTCCAGGTCGTGGCCGTTGTACTCGAAGCCCGTGCGCGGTTCATGCACTGAAAAGCTCATTTCGGTTGGCCGCGAGGCCACGCCCAGGTGCTTGAGCAGGCGGATGAAATGGGGGTAGGTCCAGTCGTTGAACACGATGAAACCGGTATCGACTGCGTAGTGCTGGCCCTGCCATTGCACGTCGACGGTATGGGTATGCCCGCCGACCCGGTCCGCGGCCTCGAACACGCTCACCTCATGGCGACGCGCAAGCAGGTGGGCGCAGGTGAGGCCGGCGATACCCGTACCGATGATGGCTATGCGCATAGGTCAGCCCTGTGGTTGGCGCGCCAGGTGGCGGCCCAGCTTGAGGCGCCAGCGCGCCGGCAATGCGCCCAGCAGGCGCAGCACTAGCGTAAATGGGGCGGGAAAGGTGATCTCCAGAGGGCGACGCGGCAGGCGCGAGATGATACGGGCGGCGGCGCGTTCGGCGCTCCACAGCTGGGGCATGGGGAAGTCGTTGCGGCGGGTCAGGGGGGTGTCGACAAAGCCTGGGCTGACCAGGGTGACATCAATGCCTTCGCCGACGAGGTCGATGCGCAGGGATTCGACCAGGTAACGCAATGCCGCCTTGGACGCGCCGTACGCCCCCGCACGCGGCAGTGCCAACCAGCTGACCGTACTGCCCATGACCACCAGGTGTGGTTGCCGGCCGCGGCGCAGCAAAGGCAGGGCGGCGGCCAGGCAAAGGCTGGTGCCGGTCAGGTTGGTACGCATCACCCGTTCGACCAGCATCGGGTCGAAGTGCCCCGGCTCCAGGTACTCGCAGGTGCCCGCATTGAGAATCACCTGGTCCAGCGCGCCCCAGGCGCGTTCGATCTGCTCGGCCATTTGCGCCACGTGCCCAGGCTGGTCGACATCACCCACGGTCAGCAGTACCTGGCCCGGGAACCGAGCGGCCAGCGCTGTCAGCTTGTCTACCCGGCGTGCCCCCAGCGCCACCTGATGGCCTTGCTCCAGCAAGTGCAACGCCAGCGCCGCACCGATGCCACTGCTGGCGCCGGTCAGCCAGCAACGGCTCATGCCAGCCTGCCTTTGAGCCAGCGAATCACGCTGCCTAAGACCGGCACGTGCTCGTACAGCAGTGCACCGGCGTCGAAGTAATCCTGGTGAAAGTGCACCCGCTCATGCCAGCGCAGGTGGCTGCAGCCTTGCAGGCTGATCATTTGCCCACGGGCCAGCTGCGGGTGGCGAAAGTGCAAGGTCCAGCGAATGTAGCCGTGGCCCGGCTCCAGCTCGTCGGTGCCTTCGAAGCGGTAATGGCATTCGGGCACCTTCGCGTACAACTGGGCGAAATAAGCCCGCAGCGCGGGCAGGCCGTTGATCTGGTGCAGTGGATCGCGGAATGCGACGTCCTCGCTGTACAGGTCGTTCAGCAGGTCGAGGTTGTGCGTGTCGAGCGTGGCAAAGCGTTGGGCGAAGGATTGCAGGTAGCTGGACATGCACAATACCTGTACAAAAGAAGTTTGCTGTACAAGGTATAGTGCAGGTTGCCGTGGAAATCTATACAGAAGAAATTTTCTGTATAGCTTTGGTTGTTCGCCGCGAGTTTTTTGGCGCCTGTGAGATCGAGCGCCGCGCGGGCGGCGCTCGATCTCCCAGGCGCCGACAATCCCCCGGCGAACACCCGCAGCCCCCACGATCTACAAACCAGGCAACTCGCCCAGCTCGACCCAACCACCATCGAATTCATCCATGGCATCCAGCACCGCCCCACGGAAATACGCCTGCGACGCCCGATCAAACAGCAGCTGCAACGCCGGCCGCCCATCACTGCCCACATTCACCACAATCACATTGATCCGCGCCGCCGAAGTCTGCGCCACCGAGCCCACCGGAAAAGCCTCGGCACGCAAATCCACCCCGCACAACTTGGCCATCACCGCACTGCCATGTGCCCCTGACAGCTGCAACCAGGCATGGCTGTCCTGGCGCGGCAGCAAGTAGTTGCGCTGGGCGTCCTGCACCCACTCTGCCTCGACGGCAGCCACCCGTGCGCCTTCGTCGGCCAGGTTGCCCAGCAGCAGGTACTCGGTCTGCGACAACCGCGCTACCCAGCCGCCGTCGTCCTGGCGCACGGCCTGGTTCGGCTGCTGCGGCAAGCGGTAGCCACGTTGCTGCAGGTAAGCGGCACTGTCGCCCCCGCGAAACCCGACCCGCGCCACGTCGGTCAGGTCGGTCAACGCACAGGCGTGCAGCAGCTCGGCCCGAGGGCTGCGAGGGATAAATGCTTTGGCTTGCAAACTGGTCATGGATCAGAGCTCCTGGCGCAGGTTGTCGGGGTCGTGGAAGGGCAGTTGCACCACCTTTGCATGCACCATGGCACCGCCCTCTACACGGATCGGGATGTGCATGCCGGGGGTGGCCTGGTGGGCACCGGCATAGGCCAGGCCGATGATCTGCCCCAGGGTTTGCGAGTATTCGCAGGAGGTGACATTGCCGCTGATAGCCGGCCCGTCCAGCACCAGGTGCCCCTCCAGCGGCTGCGGGCTGCCCTTGGGCAGGGTGAAGCCGACCAGCTTGCGCTTGAGCGGCTGCGCTTCAAGGATCTCGATGGAACGCTTGCCGACGAAGAACGGCTTCTTGCGGCCAATGGCCCATTGCATGTCGATCTCTGCCGGGTGGGTCATGCCGTCGGTATCCTGGCTGATGATCACATGGCCTTTTTCCAGGCGCAGCAGGCGCTGGGTCTCGACGCCGAACGGGCGAATACCCAGGCCCGAGCCTGCGGTCATGAGGGCGTCCCACAGGCGCTCGGCATGGCGGGCCGGTACATGAATCTCATAGCCCAGTTCACCGACGAAACCGACCCGCAGTATGCGCGCCGCGATGCCGGCCACCTTGCCCTGGCGCACGCCCAGGTACGGGAAGGCTTCGGCCGACAGCTCGACATCGTCACACACCTTGGCCAGCACCTGGCGTGACAGTGGGCCGGCCAGGTTGACGGCGGCCAGGGCGGCGGTGACGTTGGTGATGTCCACGTCCAGGCGCCATTGCGCGTTCCACTTCAACATCTGCTGGTAGATGCGGTCGACGCCGCTGGTGGTAGCGCTGACATAGAAGTGCTGCTCGCCCAGGCGTGCGCAAACGCCATCGTCGATCACCACGCCATGCTCGTTGGTCATCAGCGCGTAGCGCGTTCGGCCGATGGGCAGCTTGGCAAAGCCGAAGGTGTACAGGCGCTCCAGCAGTTCGGCGGCGTCCGGGCCGCGTACGTCCAGACCACCCAAGGTGGAAACGTCGATCAGGCCGACCTTTTCGCGTACATGGCGGGCTTCCTCCTGCATGCAGTGCTCGCGGTCTTCCGGTTTGCCGTAATAGGCTGGGCGTTGCCAGATACCGGCAGGCATCATCTTTGCCCCGGCTTGCAGGTGGCGGCGGTGCAGGGGTGTTTGCCGGTAGGGGTCGAAGGCGCGCCCGGCGACATGTGCCAGCTTTTCTGCCTGGAACGGCGGTCGGGCGGTGGTCACACCGGTTTCGCTGATACTGCGGCCGGTGGCATGGGCCACCAGGCGCGCAGTGGGCAGCGCCGAATGGCGCCCCTGGGACGGGCCCATGCCGACCGTGGAGAAGCGTTTGACCAACTGCACGTCACGGTAACCGCTGCGGGTGGCGTTGACGATGTCGCGCACTTGCAGGTCTTCGTCGAAGTCGACGAAGTCCTTGCCTTTGGGGTGCGGGAAGATCGGCCAAGGGAAGTTGACCTTGGCTTCGGCGCCGAACGCCGACAGGGCCGGCGCTTGCAGGCCCAGCGCTGCCACTGCGGCGGCGGCCCCGCGGGTGGCATCGGCCAGTACGTTGGCCAGCGCGTGGCGACCGTTCACGGAACCTGCGCTATCCAGCCCGGCCGGCAGGCTGCTGATGGCGAACTCGTCGCGGTTGACGTCATAGGCCAGCTTGCCACCGGCCTGGCACAGCAACTGGTACACCGGCATGTAGCCCGCCGACATGCAAAGCAGGTCGCAAGCCAGGCGCAGCCCGTGGGGGCCGACCTTGCCCTGGCCGGTGATCGGGCGAATGTCCACGCCGCTGACGTGGCGCATGCCCGCTTCATGCAGCGCTTCGTACACGGTGCTGCCCAGGTGCACGGGGATATCGCGGCGCTTCAGTTCAGCCGCCAGTGCAGCTTCGGCTGGCGCGGCGCGCATGTCCACCACTGCGGCCACAGCCACACCTTGTTCTTGCAGGTCGAGGGCGGCCAGGTAGCCGTCATCGTGGCCCGTGAGGATTACCGCACGCTGGCCCGGTTTGACCGCGTACAGCTTCATCAACCGCTGGGCAGCGCTGGTCAGCATCACGCCCGGCAGGTCGTTGTTGCGGAACACCACCGGCTGGTCGAACGACCCGGCCGCCACCAGGCAACGGCTGGCGCGTACCTTGTACAGGCGCTTGTGCTGGATCACCGGCAAGTAGTTGTCGGTGAACCAGCCATTGCAGGTGGCCTGCAGCAGCACCTGGATGTTCGGGTGGCCTTCGATGGCGGCCAGCAGCTCCTGGCGCAGGCTGGCGGCGCGGGTGCCGGCGATGTCGAAGCGGGCATAGGTGAGCGAGCCGCCCAGCACCGGCTGTTGCTCGATCAACAGCACCTTTGCCCCGGCATTCGCCGCATCCAGCGCGGCGCGCAGGCCGGCGGGGCCGGCGCCGATCACGGCCACGTCAACGAACAGGTAGGCCTTGTCGTAATACTGCGGTTTGAAACCCAGGTCGAGCACGCCCAGGCCGGCCTTCTTGCGGATCAGTGGCTCCCACACTTTCCACATGCCCTTGGGCTTGTAGAACGAGCGGTAGTAGAAACCCACCGGCATGAAGCGCGAGAACTTGCCCAGGTAGGCGTCGCGGTCATGCTCAAGGCTGCCGTTGAAGTTCTGCCCCTCGACCACCAGGCCTTCGCGGGCGGGTTCCAGGTCGGCCAGTACATTGGGTTCTTCTGGCAACTGCACCAAGGTGTTGGCATCCTGCCCGGCCATGCTCAGCGGGCCGCGGGGGCGGTGGTATTTGAACGAGCGCGACAGCAGCCAGCGGCCGTTGCCGAGCAGGGCGCTGGCAATGGTGTCGCCGGCAAAGCCTTGGCAGGCCTGGCCGTCAAACTGGAAAGGCACGGGCCGCTCGCGGTCGATCAGCAGGCCCATGGGCGCGGGGAGGCGAGTGTGGCTGTTCATCCGGCGATCTCCGGGGTGGCGGCGGGGGTGAAGTCGACGCGGCGGTCGAACCGTTCTTTCGGGTCGAAGGTGCGCAGCACCTGGTCGCTTACCGTGTGGCGTTCGGCCAGGAACCAGTAGCTGGAGGCGTTGTGCAGCCACCACTCGGTCACCACCCCGGCCAGGTTGTCGCTGTTGAACACATAGTCGGCCCATTCGGCATCGCTGCAGGCAGCCGGGTCGGGCATGTGCTTGAACTCGCCGCCGTAGGTGAACTCGCTGATGTTGCGCGGGCCATTCAAGGGGCAGGTCAGGATCTTCATTGTCGTTGCTCCTAGTGGCTGGCCGCTGTCGCGCCCATTTCGTTGACTTGCTGGAAGCGGCTGAAGCGCTCCAGGGCGAAGGGGGCGATCATTTCGGGTACCTTGCCGCCGCTGGCGACCAGCTCGGCCATGGTCTTGCCGCAGATGGGCGTGGCCTTGAAGCCCCAGGTGCCCCAGCCGGCATCCAGGTAATAGTTGTCGACCGGCGACAGGCCCATGATCGGGCTGTAGTCAGGGGTCATGTCGGTGCTGCCGGCCCACTGACGCATCAGCTTGGCGTTGGCCATGAACGGGAACATCTCGATGGCATGCGCCAGCAAACTTTCCTTGAGGTCGAGGGTGGAGCGGGTGTTGTAGAGCGGGTAGGGGTCGGAGCCGCCGCCAAAGACGATTTCGCCACGGCTGGTCTGCTGTACGTAGCAGTGCAGCGCCGACGAACTGACCAAGGGGTCGAGGAACGGCTTGAACGGCTGGGTGACCATGGCTTGCAGCGGGTAGGTGTGGATCGGCGCGCGGATGCCGGCCTTGGCCATCAACAGCGAACTGGCGCCGGCCACTGCTTGTACCGCGCAGCCGCACTGCACCGTGCCACGGTTGGTCTTGACCGCTTCGATGCGGCCATTGCGAATCAGCAGGTCCTGCACTTCGGTCAGCTGGTGGATTTCCACTCCACGTTTGGCCGCCTGTTTGGCGTAGCCCCAGGCCACCGCGTCGTGGCGTGCGGTGGCGCCGTCGATGTGCCACAGGCCAGCCAGAACCGGCAGGTGGCCCGGGTCGAGGTTAAGGCTGGGCACCAGTTCGCGGATCTGCTGGCGGTCGATCATTTCGGTACGGCCACCGAAGTGCTTGTTGACCTCGGCGCGCTGGCGGAAGGCGCGCACGGTGGCATCGGTATGCGCCAGGGTGAGCTGGCCGCGCTCGGAATACATGATGTTGAAGTCGAACTCGTTCGACAGGTTCTGGAACATTCGCACCGATTCGGCGTAAAAGCGCACACCCTCGCTGGTGAGGTAGTTGGAGCGGATCACCGCCGTGTTGCGTGCGGTGTTGCCGCCGCCCAGGTAGGCCTTTTCCAGCACGGCGACATTGGTGATGCCGTGGTACCTGGCCAGGTAGTAGGCGATGGCAAGGCCGTGGCCGCCGCCGCCGATGATCACCACGTCATAGTGTGGCTTGAGTTCGCACGGTGGTGGCAGGTCGACCTCCACCGGGTAGTCGGCGCTCAGGCCGTATTTCAGCAGGGCGAAAGGCATGCGGTGCGCTCCTGGTGGCTGGCCTGTTGCTGCAGGTCGAGGGCGAGCAGGGTGTTTTTCATCAGGTAGGCGATGGTCATCGGGCCCACGCCGCCGGGTACCGGGGTGATGCCGGCGACCTGGGGCAGGGCGGCGGCAAAGTCGACATCGCCGACCAGGCGGCTGTGGCCGCCTTCTTCGATACGGTTGATGCCGACGTCGATCACCACTGCGCCGGGCTTCAGCCAGTCGGCACCGATCAGGCGCGGCTTGCCAACCGCAGCCACCAGGATGTCGGCCTGGCGGCACAGCGCAGGCAGGTCGTGGCTGCGCGAATGCACCACGGTTACCGTGCAGTCGGCTTGCAACAGCAGGGCGGCCATGGGCTTGCCGACAATGTTCGAGCGGCCCACCACCACCGCATGCTTGCCGCGCAACTCGCCACAGGCGTCGCGCAACAGGCGCATGCAGCCACTGGGTGTGCACGGGGTAAGCACATCGCGGCCCTGGGCCAGGCCCCCGACGTTTTCGCTGTGGAAACCGTCCACGTCCTTGAGTGGGTTGATGGCCTGCAGTACCCGGTGCGCATCGATGTGCGCGGGCAGCGGCAGTTGCACGAGGATGCCGTTAACCTCGGTGTCGCGGTTAAGGCGGTCGATCAGTGTCAGCAGCTGGGCCTGGGTAGTGTCGGCGGGCAGGCGATGTTCCAGCGAGCGAATGCCCACTTCGTCGGCGCGCAGCACCTTGTTGCGCACATACACCTGGCTGGCAGCGTCGGCACCTACCAGCACCACCGCCAGGCCCGGTTGCACGCCGCCCTGGCGCAACTCCTGCACCTGTTCGCGCACCTCGGCCAGCACCCGCGCTGCGGTGGCCTTGCCGTCGATCAGCTTGACGCTGGGGATGGCGTTCATTTGAAGATCACCGTGCGGTCGTGGTTAAGGAATACCCGGTGTTCAAGGTGGTACTTGACGGCGCGGGACAGGGCGATGGTTTCGGTGTCGCGGCCGATGGCCACCAGGTCGTCCGGTGCGTAGGCGTGGTCCACGCGTTGCACTTCCTGCTCGATGATCGGGCCTTCGTCCAGGTCGCTGGTCACGTAATGGGCGGTGGCGCCGATCAGTTTGACCCCGCGCTGGTAGGCCTGGTGGTAAGGCTTGGCACCCTTGAAACCGGGCAGGAACGAGTGATGGATGTTGATGGCCCGGCCAGACAGCTGTCGGCACAAGTCGTCGGACAGGATCTGCATGTAACGCGCCAGCACCACCAGTTCGGTGCCGGTGTCCTCGACGATGCGCAGCAGTGCGGCTTCCTGTTCGGCCTTGGTTTCCTTGGTGACGGGCAGGTAGACGAAGCGGATGCCCTGGCGTTCGGCCATCGGGCGCAGGTCCAGGTGGTTGGACACCACGGCGGTGATCTGCATGTCCAGCTCGCCCTTGGCATGCCGGTACAGCAGGTCGGACAGGCAGTGGTCGAACTTGCTCACCATCAGCAGCACGCGCATCGGCCGGGCGCTGCTGTGCAGGCTCCACTGCATGTCGAAGCGCTGGGCCACGTCGGTAAAGCCGGCCTCCAGCTGCGGCGTGTCCCCTGTGGTACCGGTGTTGTAGCGGAACACTGCGCGCATGAAGAAGCGCCCGTTGTCCTCGTCGTCGAACTGCGCCATCTCGCTGATGTAGCAACCGTGCTCGGCCAGGTAGGTGGTCACCGCGGCGACGATGCCGGACACGGCCGGGCAACTGACGCGCAGGATGAAATGATCGGGAGCGGGGTGCATGTCGGATAGGCCTCGTGATGGAGTGGGGCAGGTCGGGCACAAGGGCAAAAGAAGCTTCGCGACGAGGCGAAGGAATGTTTCTTAGTAGGAATATAAATTTCCTTTAGGCGATTTATAGGCGAAGAAAGGGGTGACGGTCTAGAGGTTTATGAAATTTTTTATCCTGACAGGAAAGTTCTTGCAGCCATTCGCGGGCACGCCCGCTCCCACAGGGGGAGTGGAACTGTTGGCATGTCTCCTCACCTGTGGGAGCGGGCATGCCCGCGAAGAGGCCAGTACAGGCTATGCTTGCAGCATGAGCACACCACCTCCTTTGCGCCAACCTTGCCCCCCTGGCGCCTGCATTTGTGGTCGCGAACAACTGGCAGACCACTCACAGGCCGCCCAGCGCATTCTCCTGCTGACCCGCCAGGAAGAAAAACGCCTGCTCGAACGGCTGGAAAACCTCAAGGACCTGGAGGACCTGCAACGCCTGCAGCAACGGCTGTACGACAATCTCGGCATCCGCGTGCACATCGCACCCGGGTTCAACGAAGTGCGCACCATGCGCGGCATCGTCATCGAGCTGGATGACCAGCCAGGCTTGTGCCGCAGGACCCGGCAATCGATCCCGGCGGCGATCCGGCGCGGGCTGGAGCGTAATCCGCACGTGGCCTTCCGCCTGCTTGATGCACACGACCTTTTGCATGACGCCTGAAACGTTAATTTTTCGATGGCCGGTTACGTCTACTTGAAAGCCCCCCTGCGCCACGCGCAATGCGGCATTCATCATTCAAGGAGACAGGCAATGACTTCCGTTTTCGACCGCGACGATATCCAGTTCCAGGTAGTGGTCAACCACGAAGAGCAGTACTCGATCTGGCCCGACTACAAGGCCATCCCCAACGGCTGGCGTGCGGTGGGCAAGAGCGGCCTGAAGAAGGACTGCCTGGCCTACATCGATGAAGTCTGGACCGACATGCGCCCACTGAGCCTGCGCCAGAAAATGGCCGAAGCCGCTGCCCAGTGACTGCACTGAACCTGCTGTGCCTGCCGTATTCCGGGGCCAGCGCCATGGTTTACAGCCGCTGGCGGCGCAAGCTGCCGGCCTGGCTGCAGGTGCGCCCGGTGGAATTGCCCGGGCGTGGCGCGCGCATGGCCGAGCCGCTGCACACCGACATGCAGGCCCTGGCCCGGCAATTGGCCCGCGAGCAGCGCCTGGCGGCCAGTGCGCCCTATGCGCTGCTTGGGCACAGCCTGGGCGCGCTGCTGGCGTTCGAGCTGGCCCATGAGCTGCAAGCGCTGGGCTGCCCGCCACCACTGGCCTTGTTTGCCTGCGGTACGGCAGCGCCGACCCGGCGCGAGGATTACGACGGCAAGAACTGGCGCGAGCCCAAGAGCGATGCCGAGCTGATCAGCGAGTTGCGCGAACTTCAGGGCACGCCCGAGGAAGTGCTGGCCAACGCCGAGCTGATGAGCCTGACCTTGCCGACCTTGCGCGCGGACTTTCTGCTGTGCGGCACCTACGCCTACCGCCAGCGACCGGCGTTGCAGTGCCCACTGCACGTGCTGGGTGGCGTGGACGACCGGGCCAACGACGAGCAACTGCAAGCCTGGCGCAAAGAATCCCACGGCGATTTCTCGCTGCAGATGTTCCCGGGTGGCCACTTCTTCATCCACGAGCATGAAGACCGCGTGCTCGATGCGCTGACGGCATCGTTGCAGCCACTTCGGCTGTCTGCCTGATTGACGGCACTCCTTGCCTGGGGGACGCTAGGCCTTTCTCCAGGCAAGGGGCAGACAATGCTGATCGATCCACACACGGCCGCACTGCTGGTCGGTGAACAGCCCTGAACGGCCGGTTACTGGCCGCCGGGTTGATGGCGCTGGCGCTGCTGCAAGGCTGCGCCGGGCGACGTGAGGAAGCGCCCGAAGCGGACCCGGCCAAGGTCCGTGCACAGTTGTTGCGGTTGCTGCCAGCCCAGGCCAAGGACCGCGAAGGTTGGGCCCGGGACATTCAGGTAGCCTTTGAAGCGCAGCGCATCGCCCCCAGCAAAAGCAACCTGTGCGCCGTACTGGCGGTGACCGAGCAGGAGTCCACCTTCACTGCCGACCCGCAGGTGCCCAACCTGGGGCGTATCGCCCGCGAGGAAATTGACCGGCGTGCGGCGCGTGTACACATTCCCAGGCTACTGGTCGACGGTGCGCTGAAAACGCCGTCGGGCAACGGCCAGAGCTACCAGCAGCGCTTGCAGGCGGTGCGCAGCGAAAAGCAATTGAGTGAACTGTATGACGAGGTCATTGCCCGCGTGCCACTGGGCAAGACGTTACTGGGTGGGCTCAACCCGGTGCATACCGGCGGGCCGATGCAGGTCAGCATCGACTTCGCCGAAAAGCATGCGCAGGGTTACCCCTACAGCCACGATGGCAGCATCCGCCAGGAGGTGTTCAGCCGGCGTGGCGGGATGTACTTCGGTATTGCCCACCTGTTGGGCTACCCGGTGAACTACGAGCGCCAGCTGTACCGGTTTGCCGATTTCAATGCGGGTTGGTACGCCAGCCGCAACGCGGCATTCCAGGCCGCACTGAGCAAGGTGACCGGCATGACGCTTGCCTTGGACGGCGACCTGGTTGCACCGGGTGCAATCATGCCAGGCACCACCGAACTGGCAGCGCGCAAGCTGGGTGGGAAGCTGGGGCTGCGTAACCCGCAGATCCGCAGCCAACTGGAGGAGGGCGACAGCTTGGCGTTCGAGGACAGCAAGCTGTACAGCGGGGTGTTTGCTTTGGCAGATGCCAAGGCCGGTAAGCCGGTGCCTCGGGCAGTGCTGCCCGGGATCGAGCTGAAGAGCCCGAAGATCACCCGCAAGCTGACCACGGCGTGGTTTGCCGGGCGGGTGGATGAGCGCTACCAGCGGTGCATGAAGCGGTAGCAGTGTGTTCCTGTACCGGCCTCTTCGCGGCTAAAGCCGCTCCCACAGGTACGACTCCAGCCTGAAGATTGCGCAATACCTGTGGGAGCGGGCGAGCCCGCGAAGCAGGCAACGCGGTGGATGGCACCGGCTTTGCCGGTGTTCGCGGGCAAGCCCGCTCCCACAGGGATTCGCGCCAGCTTTCAGAAATTGAGCAAGACAGTTGCTCCCACAGGATCGCGCAGGCTTATGGCCCGGTGACATCCCTGTGGGAGCGGCTTTAGCCGCGAAGAGGCCGGTACAGGCGAGATCAGCTTTCGCCCAATGCCCCAACCACTTGGTCGATGCTGGCCTTAAGCCCTGCAAACGCATCTTCAGGGTCACTCTCCACCACCACCAGCTTCGCCCCGGCCGCCTTGATCACCTCGGCCACCGCCGCGTCCGGCTGCCGGTGGTCCAGCACCAGTGCCACATCCTGCGCCTTCAGGTTCTCACCCAGCGCCTTGAGCGCGTCGGCATCCCACTCGGCCGGCAGCGGCTGCTCTACCACGTCCAGATTCAACCCGCTGACCAGGTAGCCCAACCGTTCGGACAGGCTGACCACCGTGAGGTTGTCGACCTTGGCCAAGCGTGTCTGGCTGCTGGCCGTAAGCTCCAGCAACTGACGTTTGACCCCGGCCAGGTTGCCCTGGATCTTCGCTTTGTCATCCGGTGCCAGCCGCTCCAGGTCATTGGCCACTACATCGGCCATGCGCCCGAGGTTGGTCGGGTTGAGCCAGGGGTAGGCGCCATAGGCATCGTCACCTGTGACTGCAATGCCTGGCAGTGCGCCATCCACCGGCCGCGCAGCATCGATCTCGACGATGCGGATGTTGCTGCGCCGGGCCATCGGGTACAGCGGGTCGTCACGCCATATCGAGCGCACGCCGATCACCGCGTCGGCCTGCTGTGCGGCTTTCTCCAGGCTGGGGCCACCGCGCGAGCTGAAATACGAGGGCTGGCGGCTGGCTGGCAGGTTTGCCGGCGCCGCACGCTTGAGTTGCACCGCCGTCCCGTCGAGCAAGGCACTGGCCAGGCTGTGGGTAACAGGCAGTGTGGTCAGCACTTGCGTGGCATAAGACAGCGACGGCAGGCCGGCCAGGGCCAGCGCCAGGGTCAGGCGTTTCAGGTTCATGCCGGGTTTCCTTGCAGGCGGGGGACAAGGGCGCGGGCCAGGGCGGCCAGGGCAAAGCAGATGCCGGCGACCAGGATGATCGCGGCGCCTGACGGCACTGGCAGGTCGAACACGATCGGTAGCAAGATGCCAAGCAGGGTGCTGACGGTGGCAATCAGCACCGACAGGAAGAAAAAGCCCTTGAGCGATTGACTGACCAGGCGTGCGGCAGCAGCGGGGATGACCAACAGCGCACCGACCAGAATGGCCCCGATCACCTTCACGGCGGCCACGGTCACCAGGGTTACCAGCACCACGAACAGGTAGTCCAGGGTTTTCACCGCCACCCCGCGCACCGCCGCCAACTGCGGGTTGAAACTGGCCAACATGATGCGGTTGTACAGCGGTATGGCCAGCGCCAGCACCAGCACCGCAACGATACCCAGCACCACCAGGTCCTGGCCGCTGACGGTCAGCACCGAGCCGAACAGCACGTTTTCGAGGATGTGCACGTTGATCTTGCCCGCCAGCATCAGCAGCAGGCTGGCGCCCAGCGCCAGCGATACCGACAGGAACACGCCGATCAGTGTGTCCGGCGACAGCCCGGTACGGTTACGCAGGAAGTTGAGCAGGATGCCGAACAGCAGGCAGTAGCCAAACAGGCTGCCGTAGGGGCCCGTGTAGGGTTCACCGAGCAGGATGCCGATAGCCACGCCGGTCAGCGCGGCATGGCCCACGGCCTCGGAGAAGAAGGCAAAGCGCTTGACCACCACCAGGGTGCCCAGGCCGCCCAGCACCGGCCCGATCATCAGGCCGGCCAGCAGGGCATTGACCACGAAACCGTAGGCCAGTGCCTCGGGCAGGTAGCCGGCGGTGGCCCAGTCCTGGACCAGTTGGCGAAATGCTTCGAAACTCATGAGGCAAGGCTCTCGCTACGCGGATGAACGGAGAACAGGCCGAGCAGGCGCTCCGGGGTCAGGGCCTGGGCGGGCGGGGCGTCGAACAGGACCTGGCGGCTCAGGCCGGTTACCCGGTCGGCCAGGCGCAGCACCGCTTCCAGGTCGTGTTCGATCCACAGCACGGTGGTGCCGGCCTGGCGCCAGCCTTGCAGTAGCTGTTCGAACACCTGGATACCGGCTTCGTCGAGCGCCGACATCGGCTCATCCAGCACCAGCAACTGCGGCTCGGGGATCAGGCCCTGGGCCAGCAGCACGCGCTGGCGCTCGCCGCCAGACAGCGCACCCATGCGCCGCTTGCGCTTGTCGAGCATGCCGACCCGGGCCAGAGCGGCATCGATGGCCGGTTGTACGCGCCGCGACAGGCCAAGGAAGGCCGGGCGGCGCTGGCACATGGCAGCCATGAAATCATCGACGGTCATCGGCAGGCCGCGGTCGAACTCCAGCGCTTGTGGCACATAGCCAATCACTTCACGCTCGCCTGGCCAGTGCAGGGTCAGCTGGCCCTGGTGCGGCATTTGCCCGAGCAGGGTCTTGATCAGCGAACTCTTGCCACCGCCGTTCGGGCCGACGATGGCGTGCACGCTGCCTGCCGCCACGCCGAAGCTCACCTGCTCGAGGATGCGTGTGCGGCCCAACGTCAGGTCGATGCCGTTGAACTCGATGCGCGGCCCACTGGCGGTTACCAGGTTGGCGGCGGCAGTCATGCGCGGTTCTCCTGAATGGCGCGCACCACGGTGTCGAGGTTGCGCTTCATCTCCACTTCGTACTTTTCCTTGGTGTATTCGCCATAGGAAATGTGCGTCAGCGGATACAGGCGCACGCCGGATTCACGCTGGATGGTTTCGACATAGGCCGACGGGAAGTCCATTTCCGAGAAGATCACCCGAACGTCCAGGGCCTTGAGCTGGTCGATGGTCTTTTTCAGCTGGGCAGGGCTGGGCTCGATGCCATGGGCCGGCTCGACCACTGCCGTAACCTCCAGGCCGAAGTCGCGCACCAGGTAGTCGTAGGCAGCATGGATGGTGGCAACCCGGAACGTAGCGCCAGGCGCTTCGGTGACCTTGGCCAGTGCCTCGGCCCGCAGGGCACGCAGGCGTTTGGCATAGGCACGGGCGTTTTGCGTGTACAGCTTGGCGTTTTCCGGGTCGAGCTTGCCCAGCTCGCGGGCGATGTTGTTGACCTGGGCGATGGTGGTGCTGATCGACAGGAAGGTGTGCGGGTTGACCACCTTGCCGGCGCCGCGCGCGGCAATGCCGGTGGCCGCCAGCAACGGTACGTTCTGGTTGGCTTCGATGGTCGCGATGCCGGGTTTTTCGCTGGCGGCAATCATGCGGTCGGCGAAGTCGTCATGGCCGACGCCGTTGAGCACCACCACGTCCAGCGTGCCAATGCGCTTGATGTCTTCGGCGCGTGGCTCGTAGGCGTGCGGGTTGAAGCCCGCCGGAATCAGCGGGACCACTTCGGCCTTGTCGCCGACGATGTTGGTCACGTAGCTGTAGTAGGGGTGCAGGGTGATGCCAATACGCAGCGGCTTGCCATTATCGGCCAGGGCCAGTGCCGGCAGGGCGAAGGCCAGGAGCAGGGCGAGGGCGGAGCGAAGCATGGGGGAGTCCTTGGGTTCAGTGACGGTGTTCGCGGGTAACCCCGGCGTCGTAGTGGCTGACCACCTGCAGCCAGCCCGCAGCGATCAAGGCCGCCTGGCCGAGGTCGTCCGGGGTGACGGCAGCGCTGTCGCGGCGCAGCCAGACATCGGCCTCGCCCGTGCTGTCGGCCGGCAGGATCAACAGCAGGCTACCGGCGACTTCAGGGGCCTGGCTGCGGCCCAGGTAGGCGCCGGGCTCCAGCCACGACCACTGGTGCCCGCCACGGCTCTGGCTGCCGGCATCCACCACGAACGGCGGCAGGCCTTCTTCGGCCAGGGCTTGCACGCTGGGCACGGCAGCGTTTTCTTCACGCAGCAGTTGAATCTCGTCGAAGGCGACCCGCAGGTCGGTGTACAGGCCTTGCTCGGCGGCGGTGAGGTCGCGGCGGGCGTCGATCTGGTGGCTGGCGATGGCCTGCTCGTCCTCGCGCTCGCCACGCAGCAGCACCACGCTGGCGGCCAGCACCACGATCAGCAGGCTGGCCAGCAGCACGTACAGGGTTTCGTGCCCGGCGCCGGCCGGGCGAATCACTTGTGCGCGGCTCATGGTTGGGCGATATCGGCGTAGTCGACTTCCACCACATGCCCAGGGCCGGCATCGAACAGCACGTAGAATTCACCGTCCGGGCGCTTGAAAGTGAGCGTCGAGTCGTCACCCAGCTTGCCGCCTACCAGTACCTGCTCGTCATAACCGATCACGTCCAGGGTTACGCCCGGGGCACCGCTGCCGTCCGAGAAACCGCCTGTGCACTTGACCTGACCGCTGGCCAGCTCTTCGCACTCGCACATCGGGTTGTGCGCCAGGGCGGGGCCGGCAGCCAGCACCAGCAAGGGCAGGGCGAGGGTTCGCATCAGGTTTTTCATTTCTTGCCTCCTTGTTTGTCAAGCCAGGCCACGGTGGCTGGCGATGCCTTGGCCAGGGGGACCGACGCCTGGTGCATGCTGCCGTCCCAGCCCTCCAGGGTGATCCAGATTTGCGCGTCGGGTTTGGTGCGGGGCGGGATGGGCAGGTTGGTGCCCATGTTGTACGGCGCACCGAAGAAGATGGTGCCGGCAGCGCGCAGGCTGCGCGGTTTGCCGATGCGCAGGTAGGCCGCCTTGACGTCCTTGATGCAGGCCTTGCACAGCGCCGCGTTGAACGACTTGAAGTAGCCGGCCGGGCCGTCGGCGCGTGGCGCCTCGTCGCGCAGTTCGGCCAGGTTGAGGCTGTAGGGGCCGACCTGGATGTCGCTGATCACATTGGCACCCAGGCCTGCGTCGCCACGGAACAACTTGGCATCGGCGAAATACTTGGGCATGAAGCCCAGTGGTATGAGGATCAGCAGGATGTTCAGGTGAAAACGCCACTTCAGCCACAGTTGCTTCAACGGGCTGGCGGGCAGGGCTTGGGCCTGGCTCATGGGCGGATCTCCACGGTGGTTTCACTGTGTGCGGCACGCGGCGCGCGCTCGCTGCGCTTGAGGGCGGCGGCGGTGGCCTGGGCGGTGCGCTTGGTCCAGATCAACAGGCCGCTGAACACCATCAGGGTGAGGATCAGGCCGAAGAAGAACCACACCAGCTTTATCGGCAAGCCGCCGAAGTCGCCGGTGTGCAGTGGGCGCATCGACTCGGTGACGAACTCCAGGGTCGAGCGGTCGCTGATCAGGAACTGGCTGTCGACGTTGCGGGTATAAGGGTTCACCGAGGCGCTCTGGAACATCAACGGGTACCAGCCCGGGCCGGACAAGGTGACATGGCTGTAGGCGGTGGCGGGTAGCGAGATGAAATTGATTTCCAGCCCCGGGATGGCCAGGCCGGCAATGCGTGCGGCTTCATCCAGGTCAATGCGCGGGGCCGGGCTGCCATCCTGCGTTTGCGGCACGTCCTCTCGGGCAATCACCGGCACGATGGGGCGGCTGGAAATGGTGATGTGGTTGTCGAACAAGATCGCCTGGATCAGGAACCAGGTGCCGGTGATGGAAATGACCGCAATGAACCAGATCGACCACACCCCGGCCAGGCGGTGCAGGTCGCCCCAGAAAATCCGCGAGCCGTGGCCGGTGCGCACGGGCTTGAAGAAGCCCTTCCAGAACTTCTTGTACACCACCAGCCCGGTCACCAGCGAAGCCAGCATCGGCAGGCCAAGCAGCGACACCAGGTACCAGCCCCAGCTGAAGCCATTGGTGAACGGCACCAGCCACCAACCGTGCAGGGCGCGGGTGAAGGCCTCGAAGTTGAAGTCGGGCGTCTTGCCCTGGATGGCGCCGGTATAGGGGTTTACATACAGCGTCGGGCTGGTGCCGTCAGGCAGGGTGACATTGGCTTTCACCGCAAAGTGCGAACCGTCCGGTTGGCTCAGGCGCTCCACTACCATGTCCGGCGCGGCCTTGTGCAAGGCCTCCAGCACCTGCTGGAAGCTCATGCGTTCGACGTCGCTGTCGGGTTTGTTGGCGCGCACCGCCGGGTCGGCGAGCCAGACGATTTCCTGGCTGACCACGGCGAGCATGCCGGTGAAGCAGACGATCAGCACAAAGAACCAGATCGGCAGGGCGAGCCAGCTATGGACCAGGAACCACAGCCTGGATTTGGATTTTTTTGGTGATTTGGCCATCAGACAGTCTTCTGCAATGGGTGGTCGAGCGTATGCCCAACCAAAGGGGGCTGTACTGATAAGGACGAATGAGAATTGAAAACCTGCCGTTTTAAATGCAAGCAAATGTTTCAGGAAGCACAAGGCCGGCCTGCGCGCGAGGCGTCAGGCCGGCCTTGAAGGGCTGAAGCAGGGGCGTCAGACGCGGGTCAGGGCTACGGCTGGTTGCGCCTTGCCATGCAGTTGCGCCAGGTCCTGGTAAAGCGCTCGGCCAATTTCTGCGGCGCGGGCCGGCAGTACCGAGAGCAGGGTGTCGCTCAGGCCGTGGCTGTTTTCGCAGAAACCTTGCAAGTACACCGAGGCTTGCAGGTCGGGGCTGGCCAGCACACGGTAGTTGCGGTCGACGCTGAAATCGTCCAGGTAGCCGGCCAGCGGCGCCAGCAGGTCGCGGTGCGACCGGCGCTCATAGCCGGTGGCGAGGATCACGGCGTCGTAGCGGTGGGTTTGCTGCTGGCCGGTGGCGAGGTCGCGCAGGGTCAGTTCCAGGCCCTCGGGGGTGGCTACCACGGCTTCCACCTGGCGGCGGCACAGCACGTTGTGGCGGTGTTGGTGGGCAACCTTCTGCCGGTAGAGGATGCCGTAGATGCGCTCGATCAGGTTGAGGTCGACCACCGAGTAGTTGGTGTTGTGGTATTCGCCCAGCAGCTTGCTGCGCTGGTCAGCCGGCTCGTTGTAGACCAGGTCGGTGTAGTCCGGCGAGAAGATTTCGTTGACGAACGGGCTGTCGTCGGCCGGCTTGAGGGCCGAACCGCGCAGGATCATGTCGACTTTCACGGACGGGTAGCTGTCGTTGAGGTCGATGAATGCCTCGGCGGCGCTCTGGCCCGAACCGATCACGGCGATGCGCATTGGCTTGCCGTCTGTGCACGGCAGCTTGTTCAGGCTGCTCAGGTATTGAGAGTGGTGGAAAACACGAGGGTCGTCCTTGAAGGCGCCGAACTTTTCCGGGATTTTCGGCGTGCCGCCGCTGCCGACCACCACTGAACGGGTGCGGCGGCTGTATTCACGGCCCTGGGCGTCGCGCGCGATCACGCGCAGGTGCTCGACCCTGCCGGCATGCACTTCAGGCTCGATGCGCAGCACTTGCTGGCCATACACCGCCTGGGTAGCGAAGTGTTCGGCCGCCCAGCGCAGGTAGTCGTTGTACTCCAGGCGGCAGGGGTAGAAGGTGCCGAGGTTGATGAAGTCGGCCAGGCGCTGCTTCTGGTGCAGGTAATTGACGAAGCTGTAGGGGCTGGTGGGGTTGCGCAACGACACCAGGTCCTTGAGGAACGAGATCTGCAACTCGCTCTGGGTGGCCAGGGTTTCGCCGTGCCAGCGGTAGTCCTGCTGCTTGTCGATGAACAGTGCGTCGAGGGCATGGCCCTGGGACTCGGCGAGCTCTTCCAGGGCGATGGCCAAGGCCAGGTTGGAAGGGCCGAAGCCCACGCCGATCAGATCTTTGATGGTTTCCTGCTGTGAGGACTGGCTCATGGCTGCGATTCCCTGAATGGTCGAATATGGACGCCCGCCGGGGCTCCGGCTCCTGCGCAAGTACATGAGGTGGAACGAGCCAGCCGGGGGGGAATTTAAGCGGCTAAAGGACTGCGTGACGCTGCCGATAGGGAGATAGGGCAGGGACCCATCTTTGAACCAGGGAGTCGGCATGACATCCATATCCGCAAATCTACACATCAACGGCGTTTCGGCGCAGACGCTCACCGCCAATGCTGCAGCCGAGCGTGAGCAGGCGAAACAGGCCGAACAGGCCGAGAAAGGCGGGCCACTGAGCATCAGCGGTGACACTTTGAAACTGGGGGGCGCAGGCCAGGCGCAACCTACGGAAGACAGCGGCAGCAGCGAATCGGCGGCTGTAGAAGCACTGCGTGAGTTGATCAAAGAGCTGCAGAAGCAGTTGGCCGAGGAGCAGAAACAGCTGGCGCAATTGATGGATAGCAAGATGGAAGAGACTGCCAAGGCCACTGCCATCAGTGCCAAGCAGGCCAGTATCGCCACTATCACCGGGCAGATCATGACAGCCACGGCGCAATTGCTGGAGTTGCTGCAACAAGAGGGCGGAAGCAGTGCGGGCGGGATGGTCAGCGCAACGGCCTGAGGGCACGATTCCTGTAATCGGGTTTACCCACGAAGAAGCTGACGCGGTAGATGGCACCGGCTTCGCCGGTGTTCGCGGCTAAAGCCGCTCCCACAGAAATCGCGACAGCTGCTCCACTTCCGGTGGTGATGGTTACTCCGCCACCACCCGCCCTTTGCCCTGGCGGTCAGCCTTGTACTGCATGGCCACTGCTGGCGCCGGCTTGGCGGCGCCGGTTTCCAGCCACTGGCGCATGCGGCTGGCATCGGCAAAGTGGGTGTACTTGCCGAAGGCATCAAGGATGACCATGGCCACCGGGCGGTTGTCCATGCGGGTCAGCAGCACCAGGCAATGACCGGCTTCGTTGGTGAAGCCGGTCTTGGTCAGTTTGATGTCCCAGTTGCTCTTGTTCACCAGGTGGTCGGTGTTACGGAAGCCCAGCGTGTAGTTCGGCTTGCGGAAGGCCACGGTCTTTTCGCGGGTGGTCGACAGCTCGCTCAGCATCGGGTACTTGCGCGAGGCCATCAGCAGCTTGGCCAGGTCGCGGGCGGTGGATACGTTCTGTGTCGAAAGGCCGGTCGGCTCGACGTAGCGGGTGTGTGCCATGCCCAGGCTACGGGCCTTGGCATTCATCGCCTTGATGAACGCCGGGTAGCCGCCGGGGTAGGCGTTGGCCAAGGAGTTGGCAGCGCGGTTTTCCGACGACATCAGGGTAATCAGCAGGGTTTCACGGCGGTCGAGCTGGCTGCCCAGACGTACGCGCGAATACACGCCTTTCATTTCCGGGTTGTTGGCAATGGTCATGGTGAGCATCTCATCCATGGGCAACTTGGCATCCAGCACCACCATCGCGGTCATCAGCTTGGTCACCGAGGCAATGGGCACCACTCGGTCGGCATGGCTGGAGTACAACTCCTGATTGGTATTCAGGTCGATCAGCAGGGCGCTGCCTGAAGCCAGATGCAGCTTGGACGGGTCGCGTTGAACCTGGGCCGGGGGTTGTGCAGCAGCGGTCGACGGTAGGGTCGCAGTTCCTGTGAGCAACAGCAGCAAGCTGAGGATGGACAGGGATGTTTTCACGTTGAGGCTCACTAAAAGTTGGTATGTCGTTGGCTGTGCAAGGGTTTTCCCCCTAAAAACCGCTGCATTGTGGAGTATGGCCCAAACGCTGTCGAATGCCTTATGACTAAAGGGCGCAAGGTGAACGAAATTTAATCCTGTACGTGTTCAGTGCTTTATTTCAGATACAGGTTCGCCATGGCCACCTGGCGTGGCCATGTTCCCTATGGGTGGTGAATTGATCTGCCCAGAATCAATCTGTACGCAAAATGGGAAACACCGCTTGTGGGTTGCGTGATTCATCGTTCATCGATGTGCACGCCGCCGCTGCCTCGGACTTGTTGATAAAGCCGCGTTTGAGCCGTTGTTTCTCCTGGTTGTCGTAGATATCGAAGCCGCCCGAAGTGGTAGCGGCATAGAACCGGTTGCCGATGCGGAAGGACTCGCCTTCCACTGGCACGGCAGGAACGATAACGAATCTTGGTTGCATGTTTCGCGCCTCCCCAGGCAGACAGTTAATTATTAGTCTGAGAGCGGGAAGGCAACAATATGACTCATCGAGACGAATCACTGGCGTGGCGTGTCACGACGATCCCGGTGCGACCCATGATGGGCCGGACACCAGGATGCCTTTCGGGCTTGCGTCGTTCAGCGGTGGATCAGCGACAGTTCGCTGATGATGCAGATCGAGCCGTCATCGGCAGGTGTTGCAGCGGTGTAGTCAACCTGGTTGTAGATGCCGCCGTGGAATTCAAACAGGCGAGATGCCCAGGTGCTGTCGAGCTGCAAGTCACCTGAAGAACCGGATACACCATTGTATTTGGCCGTAACATTGACCACACCAGCAGACGTGGTGTGGATGCTGACGATGAACCTGCCCCCCAGCGGCACCCCTTTGAGCACTGTCGTGTTCACCGGGTCGGCCTGGTTGTACGTGCGCCGAAACCCCAAGGTGATGTCGCCCTTGTTCCAGAACACTTTTATCGGCGGGCTATCGTCCCCCCGTACGTGCATCTGGGCGATAACCACCTTCTGCGCCGAATTGACCTTGGTCAGCGTCATGGTTTGGTAATTCCAGTGATCTTGAGCGCTGTCCAGGTTCCAGCCTTCGGTTTCCGTCCATTCGCAGCGGGTCCTGCGGGTGCTTTTGCTTGAAGCGCCTTTGGTGGGCGCTGAAAACTGGACAGAACCGTCGCTGAGCACCTTCACGATGCTCGGGTACCGGGCAATGGCCTGGGCACCGTTCAGTTCGAGTGCTACCGGGTTGGTCGAGGATACGGCTACCGGTGTGGCGATGATGAGGTTGCTGATGTCTACGGTCATGAGAACTCCTTTCGGAATGCTGGGGTTGGGGTGCTCTGGCGGCCGTGTTGGCGCCTGCCGGATAAAAATTAGCGATAGGCTAAATATCAGTCAATAGCTTCTGGCTAAATAAATTTCGCATTGCGCAAAATTACCCATTGGCGAAATTTTTCAGCGGCGGGGCTTTACGCTGGATTTGGCGGTGAGATAAGCTTTCTTCGAGTACTGTACGAATATACAGCTATCAGGATGAGAATATGTCTATGCACATGCAGTCAGCCCCCCAGCAGCGCCTGGCAATGACCGGAATAGAGCGACTTAGCCTGCGGGTGTCGTCGATGATCAACCATCCGCTGGCGCAGACCCAGCGCTGGGTTGTGGTGCATCGCCTGGATACCGACGGTGATGCGGAGTGGGAAGAGGTGATGGGCCTTTTGTCCGAAACGTCCGAGTTGGACCTTACGTTCAATGATGACGAGAGCGTGACCGTGCGCTGGGCGCGCAGCAGTGTGGAGGAGCGCGACGACTTCATCATTGAGCAGGACAGCAAGGAGGAGGTCGAAGAGGCGGCGCCTTTCTGAGCATCATAAAAGCCCGCCTGGATGGCGGGCTGCGGCGTTAAACCAGGTGTGCATTCCAGACCAGAAGCACCCTGGCCTGAATGTAGGTTTCTTCGCGGCGTATCATGCGGTCCTTGTGCCGTGAGTTGTCGGAGATCATTTCGAAGTGGTCCTCATCCGCGATTTGCAGCCGCTTGATGTAGATGTGATCGCCCCAGGAAAAGAAGTAGATCCCGTCGCCCACGAAATCCCGGATGCTCACGTCCACGATCAGTGGGTCGCGGTGCCTGATGGTCGGCTCCATCGACTGGCCCCAGCCGGTCACCATCTTGAGGTGGTGGTGTTCGGTGAATTCCAGGCCCAGTTCGCGAAGATGGCTGGGGCTGACGCGAACGTCCTTGAACATTTCCGGGTAATCGTGGGGGATCTGGCCACCGCCCATGGCGGCCCGCACGTCGTAGTGGGCAATCCACACTTCGTCACCCACCAGGCCAGGGCGGCCACGCTCGGCTTTGATCAGTGTGGCGTCCTGCGGTTCTTCAGCAGCGGCCAGCAACCGTTGCCGGGTTTCTTGCGCGATGCCTTTGCCGCTTCTGGCAAGCATCTGCTTGACCAGGTCGGCCGCAGAGAGTTTGCCGTCGCTGGCTTCGACCGCCATCTGCACCGGGTCAATTGCCGACAGTGCGTCGAACCACCCGCGTGGCAGGCCTTCGATACCCTCGATTCGGCGGGCCACGTCATCGCCCAGGTTTTTTGCGGTCTTGTCAGAAAGGATCTGGCTAAGGTGTGCAGGCGCCATCCCCCAGCGCTCTGCGCAGGTTCCCTTTCTCTGGTTGCCGATCAACTTGACCAGGTTGTGCTTGCGAATGTCGTAGATGTCCATGGGGCGAAGCATGCCAGTGTTTAGCTCGCTGCTAAATGTGCGCATGGCTAAATTGGCTCTTGTGGTTGAATTAGCTCTAGGCTAAATTAAATCTACAAACAAGAAAAGCCGGCGAGACATCTTTCTTCACGGCTCATCACATCATCATTCGTAATGAGGTTCACATGGATCCGACCGACCTCGGCCCGGGCACAGTCACTTGGCTGAGCGGCACGGGCACTGTGTTGCTAGGTGCATTTCTGTGGCTGCGCAAGTGGTTGTCCAGGGATGCGACTGAGCGTGCGATGGACAACGCAGATGTTGCTGTCATTCGCCGCCTGACCGAGCTGCTGGACCTGGAACGGGATGCTCGCCGAGAAGCAGAGGCCAAAGCCGACGAGTTGGCGCAAGAACGTAACAGGCTGGTGCTGATGGTAGGGCGACTGCAAGGCAAGGTCATGGCGCTGAGTAGCCGACAGGGCCCGGGCGGCCAACGCTGAAGCTGCAGCCACAGGCAAAAAAAAGGTTCTTCACGGATTGCCGGGAAAGTCATTCTTGATCTTCATGAAAAAGAACTCGCTGTCCCGGTAGCCGTAAGCCATC
>NZ_JBIBGE010000040.1:0-55469 GCF_042956345.1 Pseudomonas sp. NPDC008258 | reverse complement strand
GGGGCGAGGTCTCCCACGGTCTGTACTGCGCTAACAGTCAGAAGCTGGCTTTGTCCCTCCTCCTCCCTTCAAGTCTAACCATACAAGCTGGCTTGTCGTGGCGACGAACCGCTGCGATGGGCCGCAAAGCGGCCCCGTGGTTTCAAGCCAGTTTGCACCGATCGAAGAACCGTTCCCGCCCCAGAATCATCAGCGCCGCCCGCTTGTGCGGGAAGTCGAACTCCTTGTCGCAATGGAAGCACTGGTCCTGCATGTAGCCGATCATCTTGCCATTGTCGGCGCGCGGCTCGGCCACTACCCGCTGGGTGCGCGGGTCATCCAGGAACAGGTAGTGCACCAGCGCCGACAGCCAGCTGGCCACCTTGTGCGGCCCGCGATGATGCTCCTCCCCCACCAGCATGTGGATGCCACGGTCGTAGTCGTCGGCCGGGTAGAACGGCGCAATGCGGTCTTCCTTGGCCCAGTACGCCTCGAAGTAGGCAAACGGCTCATCATCAAAGCAGCCGATCAACGTCAGGGTATGCGGGTCGGCTTCCAGCTTGCCCAGGTACTCGCGATGCTGCGCCAACGTGCCACCTTCCTGCCAGAACGCTTCCACCCGCGGGTTGTTCTGCCAGTGGTTGAACCGCTCCAGGTCGTGCTCGATCTCCAACGTGCGCAATGAGACCCAGCTACCCAGGCGCGCATCGAAGCGCCGATACACTTCGCCACGAGGCTTGGGTGCGCGACGCGGGTGGCGCTTGCCGTTGCTGATCTGCATCTGCTGCGGGTAAACCGTCGCCGTCGCCTCACCCAGCCAGGGCTGGGGCAATTGCCAGAACAGCGCCCTTTCACACACATACTGGCCGGGCTGCTCCCCCACCCGCAGCAAACCACTGGCCAACACCTGGGGCTGTACCTCAGGAAAGTGCCAGACCAGGCGCTGACAGGCCGTGTCGCGGGACAGCAACCAGTAGCAGGCAGCCCACAACGCCTGATAAGGCCGCTCGGGGCAAAGGCGATCAGGGTGAACGTGCAGGGTGGCGCCCGCCTCCAGGCGCACCTGGATCAACGGGCGGCCTTCAAGGGTAAGGCTTAACCAGCCGCCCCCCTCCTCGGCACTAAGGCTGCGCCAGCGTGGCGGTGACTGGGGCTGCGATGCGGCATCGAACGGCATGGGCTTGACTCACGAAAATGAAGAAAAGGCTCACTCCAAAGAACGTTGCCACGGTGCGCGAATTTAGTCCTCTGGCGCGCTGACGGTGATGCGGTATGGCTCGAAGATGCGCGCCAGCTCACCGCTGTCACGCAGGCTCTGCAGCAGGCCGGCGAACGACTGCTCGCCAATCGGCGCGCCCGGGCGCAGCAAGGCGTAGTGGTGGTAGACCTGGTCAATGCGGTTCGAAGGTGTCAGCTGCGCCCTGCTGGCCGGGTTGCGCTTCATGAAATCGCTGAGGTAGGAACGCGTGACCAAGGCGATATCGGCGCGGCCAGCCTGCACCATCAGCAGGTTGCTGTCATGGGAGTAGGTCAATGTGGCGTTGTAGGTTTTGCGCAGGTAGTCCGGGTCGGGGTTGAAGCGGGCGAACGCGTAGTGGTAGCCGTTGAACAATGCCAGGCGCTTGCCACGCAGATCATCGAAGTAATGCGGGTCGCTACCATTGGCCTGACGGGCGACGAACACTTCGGCATCCTCCAGGCCCATGTCCACGGTCTGATGGGCAATCTGCTCCCAACCCCATTGCGGGTTCTCGAAAATTGCCAGGTCGGTGCGGCCTTGCTGAAAGTCACCGAAACGCCGCTGGATGGACGTGGGCACCAGAACAAAGTGATAACCCTGCTGCAAGCGGTTGAGCGCGTCGACCAACTGTGGCAGCAGACCGGTGTCGGCCCCCTGCTCGGGGCGCACCGTATAGGGCGGGAAATGCGCTGCTCCGATCTTGACCTCGATGGCATCGGCAGCCCATGCCGGCACCGCCAGCCAATACACGGCCAGCAGCATCAGGGTGGACAGGGCCTTGAGGCCGGGTGCTGGAGTCAAGACGGACACTCATCACGGTTCATGCCTGGGTCCGCTTAAGCTAGGCGTTTTCAGGGGGCGGCACAACTGTTGAGGCCTGATCTTTATGCCACTCTTTATGCCAAAGCAGAGGGCAAAATGCCAGGGGGTGTCGTAAGCACGGAGTTTGGCTACGCTCTAGCAGGATCTGCAAGGGAGCCTGGTATGGGCCATTGGTTGGTGATCGACCTTGAAGCCACCACCGACGAGGGTGGGTGGCCGGTCACAGAGATGGAAGTCATTGAAATCGGCGCAAGCCTGGTTACCCGCGAAGGCCGCGAGGTTGACCATTTCCAGCGGTTTGTGCGGCCACGGCGGCGGCCACAGCTGACGCCGTTCTGCCGCGAGCTGACGCACATCAGCCAGGCCAGCGTGGACGGTGCTGCAGCCTTCAACGAGGTGTGGGCAGGCTTCGAGCGCTGGCTCGGCCACCACAGTGGGCAACTTCAGGCCTGGGTCAGCTGGGGCGATTACGACCGCCAGCAACTGCACCAGGAATGGCGGCAACATGGGCTCGACAGCCTGCTGCGCACGCTGCCGCACATCAACCTCAAGCAGCGCTTTGCCAAAGCCCGCCACCTGCAACGCCCCACCGGCCTGAACGGTGCCTTGCAACTGGCCGGCATGCACTTTTGCGGGCAGCAGCACAGGGCCCTGGAAGACGCGCGCAACACCGCGCGGCTGCTGCCGTTGACGCTCCCCGCCAATGGCACCTGAAAGCAGATGACGAGGCCTGTGGGCTTGGGCATACTGGCCAGCCCTTTTTTCATCCCCTCTTTTCAGGAGTCGCCCATGTTCCAGGTCAACGAGTACTTCAACGGCACCGTCAAGTCGATCGCATTCGCGGGCGAAGAAGGCCCGGCCACTGTCGGCGTGATGGCCCCGGGCGAATACGAATTCGGCACGGCCAAGCGCGAGATCATGCACGTGGTATCGGGCGCGCTGACCGTGAAGCTGCCGGGTAGCGACAACTGGGAAACCTTCAAGGCAGGCGACAAGTTCAATGTGCCGGCTGACAGCAAGTTCCAGCTGCAGGTGAAGGTCGATACCGCCTACCTGTGCGAGTATCGCGACTAAGCGTCAGGCTGGGTGCCCCCAAGGTCCAACCCTTGGGCGCACCAACACCGTTCAACTACCAGTCCAGTTGCAAGCGGCTTTCGAAATACCGCTCTTGCCCGGACAGCGGGTCCTGGAAGCGCAGGCTCTGCGCCAGCAACTTCAATGGGCGCTGGTAGTCATCTTCTTCGTTGAGCAGTTGCGGGTAGAACGGGTCATTGCAGATCCCCGCCCCTAACGCCGCCATGTGCACGCGCAACTGATGGGTCTTGCCAGTCACTGGCGACAGCCCATAGCGCCACAGCTCACCATTCTTCTCCAGCACCTCGGCCAGGGTTTCACTGTTGGCCTCGCCTTCCACTTCGTGCATGCGAAAGAACGGCTCGCCATGCACCAGGCGGCTTTTGTGAACCAGCGGAAACGCATGCTGCACCATGGCTGCGGCAATGGCCTGGTAACGCTTGTCGATACGCCTTTCCGGGAACAGCCGCTGGTAGGCACTTCGGGTATGCGGGTTGGCGGAAAACAGCACAAGCCCGGCGGTGTGCCGGTCGATGCGGTGCAACGGCACCAGATGCGGATTGTCCAGACGACGGATCAGACGGCGCAGCAAGGTGTGTTCGACGTATTCACCGGTTGGCGTCACCGGCAGGAAATGCGGCTTGTCAGCCACCACCAGGTGCTCATCCACATGCAGTATCGTCTCTTGCACCGGGATGGGGCGCTCGTTCAGCACTTCACGGAAGTAGTGCAAGCGCATGCCACGCTTATACGGCAGTTGGGCAGAAACCACCCGCCCTTCGGCGTCCAGCACCCGGCCACGGGCGAAGCGGTCCAGCCATTGGGCGCGGTCGATGGCCTTGAAATGGTCACACAGGCAATCGAGCACTGTCGCCCAGTTACCGGGGGGCAGGCACACCGTACTGGCTTGCTGGCGGGCGGGGTCGAAAGGCGCGGTCATGGCAAAGCTCGAAACGTTCACGGCCGCGCATTATCGCCCAAGCCCACGCCCTCAACCAGCCTTACCGATGGCCTCGCTGCGTTCCTTCAGCCAACGCAGCACCTGCACCGGCTCCCAGCGACCAGGGTCATAAAGGGCGTACAGCAACCCCTGGTAACCCACCACATCCAGCCCGCGGTGGTAACCGGCACGCTGGAACAGGGCCTCGATCTCGGCGAAACAGGTATTGAAGTGGACCTTGCCGAACGGGGTAAGGTCATCGGTGACCAGGCCTTCGAGGCGCAGTTCCAGCACGGCATCAGCCACCCGCTCGACGGGCATGCGGTTGACGCTGTACTTGAGTTGCTCGACGTTGAGCATGAGTTCACCTCGATACTGTATTTATATACAGCATACGAACATCCCCTTGCTGCCGTCAATGCGATTCATTGCAGCCCCGGCAGGTAGCCGGTGCCTTGGCGAACGGTCAGCACCTGGCGCCGCGGTGTGCCGCGTGTAACGGACAGGTGTACCCAGTTGTCGAATTCGAGGATCAACTGATCAAAGACGATTGAGCTGTCGATGATCTTGCGCGCAGTATCGCGGGGGCTGATTTCGATCACCGTGAAGTCTGCCGCCAGTCCTTGAACATGCTGGCTTTTCGGGGCGCCGCCGATCAGTCGGTTGACCTTCTCGCTGCGATAGCCGCTGCTGACAATGATGGGCAAGCCGAACAGCGCGCGTACCTGTTCGAGCGCACCGCACAGCAACTGCAGGTTGGCCCGGGCTTCAGGTGGTGGTGTGTTATCGAACCCGTCCCTGGCAGCAAGCTGCGAAACGGTCATTTCATCAAGGGTGAAATGCGGGGTGATCAACATGGTGAGGCTCCCGGTGACGGAATGTGGTCACCGGATGATCAGCTTGCCTGCTTCACCATGGCGCCGGGTTGCAGCTCCCCTGGAGGCACTATTGCGCGAGAAACGCCACTACCTGTTCGGCATCGAACGGCCAGTACAACTCGCCGCCATTATCACGGCGCCGCAGCACAGGAATGATCAGGCCATAACATTCGAACAGGGCCTCGTCCTCGGCAATGTCGACCAGCTCCACCAACAGGCCATGTTCGACGAAGGGCATCAGCACCGCCTCGGCCACTTCGCACAAGTGGCAGCCGAGGGTGCCGAACAGTTGGCATTCAGGCAGCATGGGGTACGTTCCGGTTTGGCAGGGAGAACCCTATTCTAGGTCCGTCCTGCCGTCCGCGCACCTGACCTGGCTCAATCCTGGCTGGTGGCGCCAATACGGTGCAGCGACAAGTCCGCGCCCTGGAACTCCTGCTCATGGCTCAAGCGCAGGCCATGCAACGCCCGGATCGTGCCATACACGGCAAAACCGCCGGCCAATGCCACCGCCACGCCCATCAGGCTGCCCAGCAGCTGGCTGACCAGACTGACGCCGCCCACGCCGCCCAGGGCAACCTGGCCGAACACGCCGCAGGCAATGCCACCCCACACGCCGCACAGGCCATGCAAGGGCCACACGCCCAATACGTCATCGATCTTCCAGCGGTTCTGTGCGGCGGTGAAGGTCCAGACAAACAGCGCACCCGCCACCAGGCCTGTAGCCAGTGCACCAATCGGATGCATCAGGTCAGAGCCCGCGCATATGGCCACCAGGCCGGCCAGCGGCCCGTTGTGCAGGAAGCCCGGGTCGTTACGCCCAGCCAGCAAGGCCGACAGGGTACCGCCGACCATGGCCATCAGCGAGTTGATCGCCACCAGGCCGCTGACGCCCTGCAGCGTCTGGGCGCTCATCACGTTGAAGCCGAACCAGCCGATAATGAGGATCCACGACCCCAACGCCAGGAAGGGAATGCTCGACGGCGCAAACGCCACCAGACGGCCATCTCGGTAGCGCCCACGGCGCGCGCCCAGCAGCAGCACCGCCGCCAACGCCAGCCAACCGCCCATGGCATGCACCACCACGGACCCGGCAAAATCGTGGAAAGGTGCGCCGAAGCGGGCCTGCAACCAGGCTTGCAGGCCAAGGTTGCCATTCCACACCACGCCCTCGAAGAACGGGTAGATGAACGCCACGATCAACGCCGTGGCACACAGTTGCGGCACGAAGCGCGCGCGCTCGGCAATGCCCCCCGAGATAATCGCCGGGATCGCCGCAGCGAACGTCAGCAGGAAGAAACATTTGACCAGTGCATAGCCATGGTCTGCCGCCAACGCTGCTGCCGGCTGGAAGAAAGTGACGCCATAGGCTATCCAGTAACCGATGAAGAAATACACCAGCGCCGAGATGGCAAAGTCGCTGAGGATCTTCGACAAGGCGTTGACCTGGTTCTTGTGGCGCACCGTGCCCACTTCGAGGAACGCGAAGCCGGCGTGCATCGCCAGCACCAGGATGGCGCCCATGAGAATGAACAGGGTGTTGGAACCGTGGACCAGGGAGTCCATAGCGCTGTGCATGTTTTCCATGAAATAGGCAGACCTGCTGAAAAGGCACCAGGACAGTTCAAGAACCTGCATCCCTGCACCGAATCGGTGCCAGCCCCCTGCCCTGTTTCGGTGAGCCGGGCGGGGCCTGCGTGGTTTTTTCTTGGGTTTGTCGTGGATTAGGTTAAGGTTTATCGGTATTCGCTGCATTGGCGCCCTGAATCGGCGCAAGGCACGACGGTGGCGCCCCGCAACGTGGCAAAGACTTAGCAAGGCCCATACCAGCACCACCACTTGAACCTTCCGCGCGTGCTATCACTCAAACCACCAACACACATCGACAGGGAGAGACCCATGGCCAGCAAATCGGCAAAGACTGCACAAGAGATATTGATGGCTGACTTCCAGGCCTTGGTGCGTGACACCGAGCGACTGCTGGCCGACACTGCCAACCTGGCAGGCGACCAGGCCGACGAATTGCGCGAACAGATTCATGACCGCCTTGCCCAGGCCCGCGAAACCCTGCAATTGACCCACGACTCCGTGCGCGACCGCGGCCAGGCGGCGCTGGGTAGCGCCGAGCAGTACGTGCAGGAAAACCCGTGGCAGGCGATTGGCATCGCGGCTGGCGTGGGCCTGTTGATCGGCCTGCTGGCCAACCGGCGCTAAGGGGTTCCCATGGAGAATGACGCCAACGGTGCCAGCGCTTCGGGCAAGCGCCTGGGGGCGGCTGCGCTGGGGCTGCTGCACAGCCATATCGAACTGTTCGGCATCGAGTTGCAGGAACAGAAGGGCCGCACCCTCAGCTTGCTGCTGTTCGCCGGCCTGGCCCTGGTGTTTGCCCTGCTACTGCTGACGGCGCTGTCCGGGCTGCTGCTGGTGCTGCTGTGGGACACCTATCGTTTGGCCGGTATCATTGGCTTGTGCGTGTTCTATGCCATTGCTGCGCTGTACTGCGGGTTGCGCCTGAAGGCAGCGGTGTTCGACGAATCGTCGCCATTCGGGGCCACCCTTGAAGAACTCGCCAAGGACCGGGAGCGCCTGTTGCCATGAGCCTGCCAGAATTGCCAAACACCCGTAACCCGCGGGAACTGCGCAAGGCATTGCTACGCCTGCGCATGGAGATGCACCGCCAGGAAATCCGCCACGAGTCGGGCCAACTGATGGAGCCTTTGCGCCGCGTGCAAGGCATGGGCAGCTCGTTGCACGAAGGGCTGGGGATCAAGCATGCGCCGCTGTGGGGGATTGGTGCCGTGGTGGCGCTGGGCTTCCTGACTGGCAAAGGCGTGCGCAGTGGCAATCTGGCACGCCTGGTACGCCTGGGCAGCAGCCTGCTGCCGCTGGTTCGCCTGTACCTGCAAGGCAACCGCCGCCCCTGAACATTTCCTGCCAACTGCAGCGGCCCAATCGCCGGCAAGCCAGCTCCCACAGGTACCCGGCACGGCTCAAGGCCCACGCAGTACCTGTGGGAGCTGGCTTGCCGGTGATTGGGCCATTGCAGGTTTACCCCTTGCACTGCCTTACCGGACACCGGAAGCTATAACCTTCGATCCACAGGAGACCGCGCCTTGGACTGGCACACCCTGCTCACCCGCGAACGCCTTGGCAAAGCCCTCTATAGCGCCGATGAACTCGGGCGCAGCCCCTTCCACAAAGACCACGACCGCATCATCTTCTCCGGCGCCTTCCGCCGCCTCGGGCGCAAGACCCAGGTGCACCCGGTATCCAGCAACGACCATATCCACACGCGCCTGACCCACTCGCTGGAAGTCAGCTGCGTGGGCCGCTCGCTGGGCATGCGCGTGGGCGAAACGCTGCGTGACAGCCTGCCAGACTGGTGCGCCCCCAGCGACCTGGGGATGATCGTGCAGTCAGCGTGCCTGGCCCACGACATCGGCAACCCGCCCTTCGGCCACTCCGGCGAAGACGCTATCCGCCACTGGTTCCAGCAGGCCGCAGGCCGTGGCTGGCTGGACGACATGAGTGACGACGAGCGCGCCGACTTCCTCAACTTCGAAGGCAATGCCCAGGGCTTTCGTGTGCTCACCCAGCTGGAGTACCACCAGTTCGACGGCGGTACGCGGCTAACGTACGCCACCCTCGGCACTTACCTGAAGTACCCCTGGAGCGCGCGGCACGCCGACGCACTGGGCTACAAGAAGCACAAGTTCGGCAGCTACCAGAGCGAACTCCCCCTGCTCGAACAGATCGCCCGCAAGCTTGGCCTGCCGCTGCTGGAAGACCAACGCTGGGCACGCCACCCGCTGGTGTACCTGATGGAGGCCGCCGATGATATCTGTTACGCGCTGATCGACCTTGAAGACGGCTTGGAAATGGAGTTGCTGGAGTACGCCGAAGTCGAAGCGCTGCTGCTCGACCTGGTCGGCGAGGACCTGCCGGAAACCTACCGCCAGCTCGGCCCACGCGATTCCCGCCGGCGCAAGCTGGCAATCCTGCGTGGCAAGGCCATCGAACACCTGACCAACGCCGCCGCCCATGCGTTCGTCGAACAGCAACAGGCCTTGCTGGCCGGGCAACTGACGGGCGACCTGGTCGAGCACATGCACGGCCCGGCCCAACGCTGCGTGCTGCAGGCCAAAGACATGGCGCGTAACAAGATCTTCCAGGACAAGCGCAAGACCCTGCACGAAATCGGTGCCTACACGACCCTGGAGATTCTGCTCAACACCTTCTGTGGTGCTGCCCTCGAACAGCATGGTGGGCGCACGCCATCGTTCAAGAGCCGCCGGGTACTGGACCTTATCGGCAACAATGCGCCGGACCCGCATGCCTCGCTGCACAGTGCCTTCCTGCGCATGATCGACTTCATCGCCGGAATGACCGACAGCTATGCCAGCGAAATGGCCCGGGAAATGACCGGGCGCTCCAGCCCGACCTGAGTGCACCGGTGCAGCCCCGCTGACTTGAGCCGGTGCTGCACCCGATATTGCAGGAAACTTCCTACATATATAGGCGGCAAGTTAAACAGAACGAATAAACACCCACAAAAAGTTACCAATCACGCTTTGACATCGCGTCAAGCACGCAATTTTCGTAGCCCGTTTTGTTTTATCTTGTAAGCCATTTCCCATAAAGGGCGAATAGCCCTTGTTCGTATGCCTGATGACTTCCAACTGCGATATGGTGCCGTTCGTCCCCCTCAACGCCCGCAGGGAAATTGAACATGCATTCCATATTTATTGTTGACGACCATCCTGTCATCCGCCTGGCCGTCCGTATGTTGCTGGAAAACCAGAATTACAAGATTGTCGGCGAATCGGACAATGGCGTGGACGCCATGCAGATGATTCGCGAAACCGCTCCCGACCTGGTCATCCTCGACATCAGCATCCCCAAGCTGGACGGGCTGGAGGTACTTTCCCGTTTCCAGGCCATGGCCCTGCCATTGAAGGTGCTGGTATTGACTGCGCAATCCCCTGCATTGTTTGCCGTGCGATGCATGCACTCGGGCGCCGCAGGCTATGTGTGCAAGCAGGAAGACCTGAGCGAACTGCTCAGCGCAATCAAGGCGGTATTGGCCGGTTACAACTACTTCCCCAGCCAGGCAATCAAGCACAACCAGTCAGCCGACAGCGACCTTAAACTCTTCCGCCTGGTAAATGACCGTGAGCTGATGGTGCTGCAACTATTTGCCCAAGGCCGCAGCAACAAGGAAATTGCCAAGGGCATGTTCCTCAGCAGCAAGACCGTGAGCACCTACAAGAAGCGCCTCATGCACAAACTTCAGGTCACTACACTGGTCGACCTGATCGACATGGCCAAACGCAACGCGCTGGCCTGAGGGTGATCATGGCGCGCCCTATCGCTCGCCTGCTGCTCGCTCTGCTGATGTTCAGCGGCGTGTCGCAGGCCACCCATCACGAGGCCTCTTCCTACACGTTACTGGCTCGTTCATCGGCCAGGCTGGCCCAGCCTGCGTTCACGGACGAACAGCGGCAATGGCTGCAAAGCCGCCAGGAACTGGTGCTGGGTACGTCGGCACCGGATTACCCGCCCTTCGACATCACCAGTGGCGGGCGCGACTATCAGGGCCTTACCGCCGAATATGCAAGCCTGATCGGCAGCGCCCTGCAACTTCCGGTGCGGGTGCTGCGTTTTTCCACCCGGCATGCGGCAGTGGAGGCGCTGCGGCAAGGAGACATCGACTTGCTCGGCAGCGCCAATGGCTATGAGGCCGTCAGCGATGGGCTGGCACTGTCGCACCCCTACGCCATCGATCAACCTGTGCTGGTCACGCGCGAGGACGAAAGCCGGCCGCTGGACACGGGCATGCGGGGGGTGCGCCTGGGCATGCTCTACCACTACCTGCCCAGGCAGGAGGTGCTCAACGCCTACCCCGAGGCCGAGCTTGTGGCCTTCGGCTCCTCCAGTGAAGGCTTGAATGCCGTGGCCTTTGGCCAAGCCGATGTGTACATCGGCGACACCATCTCCACCCACTACCAGCTCAACCGTGGCCACCTGCCGCGACTGCGCATGGCCAATTTCGCCAAGCATGAGGCCATCGGTTTCAGCTTTGCCCTGCGCCAGCAGGACACGCTGCTGATGGAGTTGGTAAATACTGTCCTGGACAGCCAGACACCTGCCATACGCACCAATATCTTCAAACGCTGGAGCGCTGGCAGCGACCTGCTGCTGTCCGACCGCAAGCTGCAACTGACAAACGCCGAGGAACAATGGCTGCAGGACCACCCGGTGATGCGCGTGGCAATCGATGACACGGCTGCGCCGCTCTCCTACTTCGATGGCTCGGGGCAGTTTCGTGGCATCACCGCCGACCTGCTGGACGTCATTCGCCTGCGTACTGGCTTGCGTTTTGAAATACAGCGTGCCAGCGGCATCGCGGACATGATCACCCGCCTCAAGGAAGGTCGCGCAGATGTCATCGCAGCACTCGCCACTGGCGGGGCGACCGAGGACAACCTGCAAATCAGCAGGCCTTACCTGGAAAGTGCCTACGTGCTGGTCAACCACAAGGACCAGAAGACACTGACCTCCCTGGAGCAACTGCAGGGTCATCGCATCGCCATTACCCGCTACAGCGACATGGATGCCATGTTGTCGTTGCACTATCCACAAGTTGGCTGGGTCGAAACCGAAAGCGCCTTCTACGCCATGGCATTGCTCAAAAGCGGTGCCGTCGATGCAGTCATCACCCCCCTGATCGACGCCATCCATGCGCTGGCCGGTAATCCCGAGCTGGTCATCCGTACCACGGTTGGCAGCGAACCTGCCCATTTCGCCATGGCCACCCGTGATTCATCACCCGCGCTGGTCTCGATCCTCGACAAAGCACTGCTGAGCATTTCGCCGGAAGAGTTGGGGGTGATCAACCACCGTTGGCGAGAATACGCCCAGCACGACGACGGCAGCTACCAAGGCTACCGCCGGCTCGCCCTGCAGGTGCTGCTGGCCACCGCCGGGCTTCTGCTGCTGGTTTTACTCTGGAACGCCCGCCTGCGCCTGCAAATTCGCCAACGCCAACGTGCCGAACGTGCATTGAACGACCAACTGGCGTTCATGCGCGCCTTGCTCAACGGCACCCCCCACCCTATGTACGTACGTGATCGTGAGGGCTGCCTGAAAAGCTGCAACTACAGCTACCTGGAAGCCGTGCAGGCCCGGTCCGAGGACGTGCTGGGCAAGCAACTCGAAAACAGCCTGTTCACCAATGCCGAGCAAACTCGCCAGATCCAGGCCGACTACGTGAAGGTAATGGCCGCAGGTTCGCCGCTGATCATGGACCGACCACTGCGGATCAAGGGCCGCGAATTGACCATCTATCACTGGATCCTGCCGTACCGCGACTCGCTGGGCGAGGTACAGGGCATCATCGGTGGCTGGATCGATATCAGTGATCGCCGCCAGCTGGTCATGGACCTGCGCCAGGCCAAGCAGCAGGCTGACGATGCCAACCGTGCCAAAAGCACGTTCCTGGCCACCATCAGCCATGAAATCCGCACCCCGATGAATGCCGTCATCGGCATGCTCGAACTGGCGGTCAAGCGCGCTGACCAGGGCCGGTTGGACCGCAGCGCACTGGAGCTGGCGCACCATTCCGCCAAAGACCTGCTGGGGCTGATCGGCGATATCCTCGACATCGTGCGTATCGAGTCCGGGCACTTGACGCTCGCCCCGGAGGCCGTCGACCTGGCGCAACTGGTAGAGTCCGCAGGGCGGATCTTCGAGGGCCAGGCGCGACAGAAAGGCCTGGCACTGGAGGTGGTCATCGAGCCGGCCGCGCACTGCACCGTTTTGCTCGACCCCCTGCGCTTCAAACAGGTGCTGTCCAACCTTATCAGCAACGCGATCAAGTTCACTGAACATGGCCAGGTGCGTATCAGCGCCGCCCTCCTGGATAACGGCGCCAACACACCCATGGTGCTGCAACTGGAAGTGCGTGACAGTGGCATCGGCATCCACGCCGACGACCTGCAGCGCCTGTTCAACCCGTTCATTCAGGCCAACCCGCACAGCCAGAACGCGCGTGCAGGTACCGGGCTGGGCCTGACCATCTGCCGCAACCTGTGTGAGATGATGGGCGGCAAGCTGACCATCAAGAGCCTCGAAGGCGTCGGCACCCGGGTACGCCTGATAATGCCGCTGCAACAGTGTGATGCCTCCGTGCAGCCAGCTGCGCTGATCGAAAAGCTCCATGTGCCCGACCCGCGGCTGAAGGTGCTGGTAATCGACGACCATCCGGCCAACCTGCAACTGATGGCGCAACAGCTTGCCTACCTGGGCCTGGAACACGCCAGCGCACGCGACGGCAAAGAGGGCCTGGCCACCTGGCGGGCCGGTGAATTCGATGTGCTGGTGCTTGATTGCAACATGCCGCACATGAGCGGTTACCAACTGGCAACTGCCGTGCGCACCGAAGAACGGCATGGCAAACGGCAACGTTGCATCATCCTTGGCTACACCGCAAACGCGCAACCAGAGGTGCGACGCAAGTGCCTGAGTGCCGGGATGGACGATTGCCTGCTCAAGCCGATCAGCCTGGGCACCCTCAGTCAACGTCTGGCTGGCATTGTCCCCCAACACCGGCAAATACCCCGGCGCAAGCTTTACCATCTGGACGGCCTGGCCGCAGTCGTCGGGCCTGACCCGGCCGACCGCCAGCGCTTCCTGCTGGCCTTGCAGCAAAGCCTGCAAGCCGACTTCGCCAGCCTGATGGCGCTGCACCCGGAGCATGACCGCGATGCCATTGTCGACCAGGCCCACAAAGTGCTCAGCGCCGCACGCATGCTGCAAGCCCCCGCACTGATGGCAGCCTGCGAAGCCCTGGAGACCAGCAGCTTGCCCCCAGCCCAGGTACGCTTGCGGCGTCAGGCACTGGCGCGGCACATGTGCCGTGTGGAGCGGGCCTTGGCCAGGGAACTGGCTACCGGCACATGCACACAGTCAGGCAGCAAGGCGTGTTAGCTGGTAGACTGCGCGGCGTTATTACCTAAGAGGATTGTTTCATGGCCACAAACCGCTCCCGTCGTCTGCGCAAGAAGCTGTGTGTCGACGAGTTTCAGGAATTGGGCTTCGAGCTGAACCTGGAATTCAAGGAAGATCTGGATGACCAGGCAATCGATGCTTTCCTCGATGCGTTCCTGGAAGATGCCATGGACGCCAACGGCCTGGACTATGTAGGCGGTGACGATTACGGCCTGGTGTGCTCGGTCAAGCGCGGCTCGGTCAGCGAAGAACAACGTGCTGCCGTTGAAGCCTGGCTCAAGGGCCGCAGCGAACTGACAAAAATCGAAGTCAGCCCGCTGCTGGACGCCTGGTACCCGGAAAAGCCGATCAACAAGGCAGAGTAATACCTGCCCGGTTTGATCGCTGAAAGGCTGCCCTTGCGGGTGGCCTTTTTTATTGGCGGTGCTTTTCCGTCGAACGTGGCGCATCGTCGCTACGCTTGGGGCATAATGCGTATTCTTTCGTCCTGGGGCCACCATCTCTTACAGCCCCAATGCCCTTTTCCCTCGCTGCAGGGTATTTTTTGATTATGATCAAAACGCTTCGTCCCTTCGTTCTTGCCGGCCTGCTGTTGCCACTTGCCTTGCCCAGCCACGCCGCCGCCGTCAATACCACCCTGCCGGCCAAAGTGCAGCAGGCCCTCAAGGCCAACAAGCTGCAGGACACAGCGCTGTCGCTGGTGATGCTGCCGCTGGACGGCCCCGGCACGCCGACCGTGTTCAATGCCGATGTTTCGGTAAACCCGGCCTCGACCATGAAACTGGTCACCACCTACGCCGCCCTCGAACTGCTCGGCCCGACCTTCCAGTGGAAGACCGAGTTCTACACCGACGGCACCCTGAGCAACGGTGTGCTCAATGGCAACCTGTACCTCAAAGGTGGTGGCGACCCGAAACTGAACATGGAAAAGCTCTGGCTGCTGATGCGTGACCTGCGTGCCAATGGCGTGCGCACCATCACCGGCGACCTGATGCTGGACCGCAGTCACTTCGTGCAGCCCAACCTGCCACAGTTCAACGATGATGGGGGCGACGAAAACAAGCCGTTCCTGGTCAAGCCCGACTCGCTGCTGGTCAACCTCAAGGCCCTGCGCTTCGTGGCCCGCAACGATGGCGGCAAGGTCACCATCGCGGTCGAGCCACCGATTGCCAGCATTCGCATCGACAACCAGGTCAAGGCCGTGGCCTCCAAGCAGTGCACAGGCGACGTGCGCTACAACCCGGTGCCTCAGGCCGATGGCATTAGCGTAACCGTCAGCGGTCAGCTGGGCGACGGCTGCAACTCGCAAACCTACCTGTCGCTGCTAGACCACCCGACCTACGCCGCCGGTGCTGTGCGCGCCATCTGGAACGAACTGGGTGGCAGCATCCAGGGTGGCGATCGCATCGAGAACGTACCCAAGAGTGCTCGCCTGCTGGCCCGCGCCTTCTCGCCAGACCTGGTTGAAGTGATCCGCGACATCAACAAATACAGCAACAACACCATGGCACAGCAGCTGTTCCTGAGCCTGGGTGCGCAGTTCCGCACCGATGCCGACGGTGACGACGCCCGTGCCGCGCAGCGTGTAGTGCGCCAGTGGCTGGCGAAGAAAGGCATTACTGCACCGCACCTGGTGATGGAAAACGGCTCTGGTCTGTCGCGTGCCGAGCGGGTCAGCACCCGCGAAATGGCCGAGATGCTGCAGGCCGCCTGGAAGAGCCCCTATGCAGCCGAGTTCATGAGCTCGATGCCGCTGGTGGGCATGGACGGCACCATGCGCAAGCGCCTGAAGCGCACGGCCATGGCCGGTGAGGGGCACATCAAGACCGGCACACTGAACACCGTGCGGGCAATTGCCGGTTTCAGCCGTGACAGCAACGGCCATACCTGGGCGGTGGCGGCAATCCTCAACGACCCGAAACCGTGGGGCGCTTCGCAGGTACTCGACCAAGTGCTGCTGGACCTGTATCGCCAGCCGAAGCTGGCCGGTAGCACAGCGGCCAACTGAGTTTACCAGCCATACACCGTCACTGTGGGAGCGGCCTTGCGTCGCGAAAGGGCTGCACAGCAGCCCCATTACTTTCAGCGTTGATGCCAAATCCTTGGGGCTGCTGTGCAGCCCTTTCGCGACGCAAGGCCGCTCCCACAACGACCGCGCCAACTATCAGGGAGACTCCCCTTCCACCCGGTCGCGCCCGGCCTGCTTGGCTGCATACACCCCCGCATCCGCCCGCAACAGCAAGGCATCGGCCCCCTCTCCCGGCCGCCACCCCGCCACACCAAAGCTTGCAGTCACCCTGCCCACGCCCTCCACCGGCACATTGCGCACCCCTTGCCACAGTTCCAGCGCCAGCAACCGTGCCTGCTCGGCATCGCTGCCCGGGCACAGCACCATGAACTCCTCCCCGCCCAGCCTGCAGAACACATCGGTACGCCGCAAGCGCTGGCCAATGCGCTGGCACAGGCTGCGCAGCACCCGGTCGCCCACGGCATGGCCAAAGCGGTCGTTGATACCTTTGAAGTGGTCAATATCGAGCATGATCACGGCCAACGCCATGCCGTCGCGCTGGGCCCGTTCCAGTTCGGCCTTGAGCCGATCCTGGAAGTAGCGACGGTTATGGATACCGGTCAGCGCGTCGGTCACCGACAGCGCCCGCAACTCCTCCTCCACGCCCTTGAGGTCGGAAATATCTGTCAGGTAGCCATGCCACAAGGTACAGCCCTGCTCCCCCACCTCCGGCGTCGCTTCGCCACGCACCCAGCGCAGGCCAGCACGTGGCAGGCACACCCGGTACTCCTCACGCCAGGGTGCCAGGTGCTCGGCCGAGTAACGCACCGACCGGCGTACGCGCTCCAGATCATCGGGGTGGATACGCTCGAACACCAGCGTGGCATCTTCGCGCAGCTGCTGCAGGTCGACTTCGTAGATGTCGTACAGGCCTTTGCTGGCATAGGGGAAGCACGAATGGCCATTGCCATCCAGACGGTACTGGTAGATACCACCGGGCACTTCGGCACTGAGCTTTTCCAGCAGCCGGTCGCGCGCTGCCAGCGCCTCGTGCACCCGTCGCCGCTCGGTGACATCGATGCAAATCGCCAGGTAGCCGACCCACAAGCCCTGTTCGTCGAGCATGGCAGTGACCAGCATGTTGGCTACCAACTGGCTGCCATCGGCGCGCAACAAGGTCCACTCCCCCGGCTCCGCGCCATGCTCCTGCACGGTTTCGGCGAACATGGCCTGGCCACCGGCAATCGGCCGACCGTAACGCAGGCTCAGTGCATGGGCGCGCAGGCTCAGTTCCTCGGGCAGCACCAGGTCTTCCAGGCGCAGCCGGTCGATGGCCTCGCTGGCCGGGTAACCGAGCATGCGCTCGGCGCCGGCATTGAAGGTGCTGACCACACCCTTGAGGTTGGTGGCGATGATGGCAACCTGAGTCGCGGCATCCAGTACGCTGCGCAGCTGGTTGTGAGTGCCTCGCAGCGACTGCTCGCTGACCCGCAACTCGGCGGTACGCTGCTCGACCAGGGCCAGTGCGCGCTGGCGCTGGCTGAACAGGTTGTAAAGCAGGGCACTGAGCAGCAGGCTGAGCAAGCCGCCCAGCAGGCCGACCGCCAGCACTGCCGAAGAGCGGTTGGCCTGCACGAAGGCCAGGCTCGGCAGGATGCTCAACTGGAAGTGATGGTCAGCCAGGTGCAACAGCTGGTTGCTGGACAGCGACAAGGGGGCGACCTGGTTCTGCGAGTCGAACAACACTTGCGGCCCTTGCGACCCGGATGGATCGACAATCCGCACTACCAGGTTGTCATCCGCCGCCACTGGCCGCCCATCGCTGACCAGTTCGCGCATGCTCAACAAGGCCACGACATAGCCCGCCGCTGCGCCATGCGGGTTGGCATCGGCAAACACGGGGGCAACCAGCAGCAGGCCACGTGCATACGAAGGAATGTCGTACAGGGGCAAGGGTTCGGACACCGCCATGCTGCCAGGCCCGAGTGCCCGGGCCAGGGCGGCCTGGGGCTCACCCTGGCCGGCAAGGTCCAGCCCATAGGGCAGCCCCGGCATTTCACCGGACTGGGTATACAGCACGGGGAAATAATGGTCGCGCAGCGGCGCAGCGCGCCACTGGCCTTGTGCATCCTGGTCACGGATTACATAGCCCGGGCCGGAATGCTCACGGGCATGCCGCTCGAACTCGGCGCGTTGCGCGGCTTCGACACGCGGCGCCCAAGCGTAGGCCAGGGTGCGTTGCAGCAACGGCCGGGCGTAACCGTCAAACTCGTGCGGGGTCACTTCATTGGAAAAACTGAAGAACCGCCGCAGCCCGTCCAGCCGCTGCTGCTGTTCATCAAAGCGCTCGGCAATACGGCTGAAACGCTCGCCGGCCAGTAACTCGAAACGTTGGCGCAATTGCTGCTTGTACAGCGTCTGCGCGGCAAGGGCCAGGGCGGCCGTCAACAGGCCGCCCAACACCAACGCCACCAGCGCCACCGCCCAGGCGGACACCGCTTCTGTGCACAGGCCAAGTAACCGCGCACGCACGCCACACTTTGACATACACCCATCTCGTCACGTCAGCGTCCTGCGGATTATCTTGCCCTGTCCTCATTTATAGCTATTGGCCATTAGCCGCGCAACGTACCTCGTCGGCTCAACGCAGTTGCAGGCGCCAGGCCCGGTGAATGCGGTTGTTACGTGCAAAGTCCGGGTCCAACGTCTGGGCAGTGATTTCCTCTACCGCGTAACGCGCCGCCAGGTGCTCATCCAGCTGGAACTTGCGGAAGTTGTTGGAGAAGTACAGCACACCACCTGGCGCCAGGCGGGCCATGGCCAGGTCCAGCAACTGTACATGGTCACGCTGCACGTCAAACACACCTTCCATGCGCTTGGAGTTGGAGAAGGTTGGCGGGTCGATGAAGATCAGGTCATAGCTGTCGCGGTTGCCTTCCAGCCAAGCCATCACATCGCCCTGCTCCAGGCGGTTGCGCTCGGAGAAACCATTGAGCGCCAGGTTACGCCGCGCCCAGTCCAGGTAGGTTTTCGACAGGTCGACACTGGTAGTGCTGCGCGCGCCACCCTTGGCCGCATGCACCGAAGCCGTGGCTGTGTAGCAGAACAGGTTGAGGAAGCGTTTGCCGGCAGCTTCACGCTGGATACGCATGCGCATCGGGCGATGGTCGAGGAACAGCCCAGTGTCGAGGTAGTCGGTAAGGTTGACCAGCAGCTTGACGCCACCTTCGTTCACCTCCTGGAAACGGCCCTCGGTAGCCTGGCGCTCGTACTGGCGCGTGCCACTCTGGCGCTCGCGGCGCTTGAGCACCACGCGCTGCGACGAAATGCCCAGTGCCTGAGGGATGGCCGCCAGCGCATCGAGCAGGCGCGATTGGGCCTTGTCCGGGTCGATCGAACGTGGCGCGGCGTACTCCTGCACATGCACCCAATCGTGGTACAGGTCGACCGCCAACGCGTACTCGGGCATGTCAGCGTCGTACAGGCGGTAGCAATCAACGTGCTCGCGGCGGGCCCACTTGCCCAGTTGCTTGAGGTTTTTCTGCAGGCGGTTGGCAAACATCTGCGCCCCTTCCGACAGGCGCGCCTGTTCAATGGCTACGGGCGCCTGCTCGCGGACTTCGGCGTTGTCAGCTTGCGCTTCGCGGCGCTCGCCAGTGACGAACTGGTCAGGCTGCACCTTGAACAACAGCAGCTTGCACGGCAAGGCGCCGTTCCAGAACGCGTACTGCTTGTGGCTACGGATGCCCATGCGCTTGCCCAGCTGCGGCGCGCCGGTGAACACCGCTGCCTCCCAGCCCATGCAGGCCTGACGCAGGCGTTCGCCGAGGTTCTGGTAGAGGTACAGCAGGCTGGCTTCGTCACCCAGGCGCTCGCCATACGGCGGGTTACTGATGACCAGGCCTTTCTGGTTCTGGTCCGGGCGAGGCTCGAAGGTGCTGACTTCACCCTGATAGATCTTCACCCACTCGCTCAGGCCAGCACGCTCGACGTTGTTGCGGCCCGGCTGGATCAGCCGCGGGTCGGCTTCGTAGCCGCGGATCCACAGTGGTGGCTTGGCCAGGCCGGCTTGTGCCCGCGCCTGCGCCTCGTCGTGCACCTTGCGCCACAGCGCCGGCACATGGCCGAGCCAGGCAGTGAACCCCCAACGCTCACGCTTGAGGTTGGGCGCGATATCGGCAGCGATCATTGCGGCTTCGACCAGGAAGGTACCCACACCGCACATCGGGTCGGCCAGTGCCCCACCTTCGGCAGCAATGCGCGGCCAGCCCGAGCGGATCAGCACCGCTGCTGCCAGGTTTTCCTTCAGGGGCGCAGCACCTTGCTGCAGGCGGTAGCCACGCTGGTGCAGGCTATGCCCGGAAAGATCGAGCGAAAGAATGGCCTCGCCACGGTCCAGGCGCAGGTGCACACGCACGTCAGGGTCGATTTTTTCCACCGACGGGCGCAGGCCTTCGCGGTTGCGCAGCTTGTCGACGATCGCATCCTTGACCTTCAGCGCACCAAAGTGGGTGTTGTCGATACCCGAGCCATGGCCACTGAACTCCACCGCCAGGGTGCCATCGGCAGCCAGGTGGTCGGCCCAATCGACTGCGTTCACACCGTCGTAGAGGTCGTCAGCGTTCTTCATGGAGAAACGCTTGAGCACCAGCAGCACCCGGTTGGCCAAGCGGGACCATACGCACAGGCGGTAGGCGGTTTCCATGTCAGCAACGCCGCGAAGGGCCGAGGTGTGCTCACGCACTTCCTCAAGGCCAAGGCCCTTGGCCTCTTCGGCAAGCAGGCCTTCAAGGCCTTTGGGGCAGGTGAGGTAGAGTTCGAAACGGTCCGACATGAGTATTCCAGAGCCTTTGGCTATTTGACTGACGGGGCGACGCATCACCCCGCGATGTTTGCCCGCATGCCTTTCCAGCAGGCATGCAGGTGGCCGTTCAAAGCACATGAGCGTGCCGTGAAAAGCCAGGCCGCCTGACCGATCCATGCCTGGCCAAGTGGCAAAGACAGCTTAGATCATCAGGCAGTACAAAAAATTCTGGCGATGCCCGGGGCGATGTGACCCTTCGTCGCATTTCAACTTATTTCTGTCATGCGCGAGCAACGCTGGCGAAATGACGTCAATGATCAGCAAACCCCGATCATAGCGGGCCAAACCTCAAACAAGGTTGAGTCGCATTTATTTACTTATCCCCTCACCCTAGGAAAGGTTACGTGCTTATGACAAATCGATCATTCACAGCGTGACTCGCATTCGTTAGAACTGGTCTCAGGCCGCTTCGCAACGAGGCGGCACCTTCAGCCCGCCACGCCGGCAGCGGGCGCAAACCGGCAGAAAGACTCTGCCCGGCCTCGGAGAGGCCGACGGGACATTACAGTCAACAAGTGAGGGCAACACCCTATGAGAAGACTTAAGCGTGATCCGTTGGAAAGAGCATATTCACGTGGCTACCAATACGGGGTCACCGGCAAATCCCGCGAACTTTGCCCCTTCAATCTTCCTTCTGTTCGCCAAGCCTGGATCAACGGCTGGCGCGAAGGTCGCGGTGATAACTGGGACGGAATGACTGGCACCGCTGGCATCCATAGACTCAACGAAAATCACGCCGTTGGCTGATCGAGGACACTGAATTCGATTTACCATGCACGCCCCATCCGGGCGGCGGGCGAAGGCCCAGGGGCCCCTTGATGGGGCCCTTTTTTTGCCTGCCGATTATACCCGTGGCATTGCAGCGATAGCGTCCACCGCTTCGCGGATCAACGCCGGCCCCTTGTAGATGAAGCCCGAATAGATCTGTACCAGGCTCGCACCGGCAGCGATCTTTTCGGCAGCATGGCGGCCTTCGGTAATGCCACCGGCGGCAATGATCGGCAATTTGCCACCCAGCTCACCCGCCAGCACCTTGACGATGTGGGTGCTCTTCTCCAGCACCGGCGCACCCGACAACCCGCCCGCCTCACCGCCATACGGCAGCCCTTCGACACCTTCACGGCCCAGTGTGGTGTTGGTAGCGATGACTGCATCCATGCCCGATTCCATCAGTGCAGCGGCTACCAGGGCGGTTTCTTCATCGCTCATGTCCGGGGCGATCTTGATCGCCAGCGGTACGCGCTTGCCATGGGTGCTTGCCAACTGCTCACGGCGCACGGCCAGGGCGTCGAGCAACTGCTTGAGCGAATCGCCGAACTGCAGGCTGCGCAGGCCGGGGGTATTCGGCGAGCTGACGTTGACGGTGATGTAGCTGGCGGCGGTGTAGACCTTGTCCAGGCAGATCAGGTAATCATCGACGGCGCGCTCCACCGGGGTATCGAAGTTCTTGCCGATATTGATGCCCAGCACGCCGTTGTAGCGCGCAGCACGCACACGGCCGAGCAGGTGATCGACGCCCAGGTTGTTGAAGCCCATGCGGTTGATGATGGCCGAGGCTTGCGGCAGGCGGAACAGCCGTGGCTTGGGGTTGCCCGGCTGCGGGCGCGGGGTGACGGTGCCGATTTCGACAAAACCGAAGCCCAGCTGGGCGAAGCCGTCGATGGCCGCGCCGTTCTTGTCCAGGCCAGCGGCCAGGCCTACCGGGTTGGCGAAGTTCAAGCCCATGACCGAAACCGGCAATGCCGCCGGCTGCTTGCACAGCACGCCGTTGAGGCCAAGGCGGCCACCGGCACCGATCAGGTCCAGGGACAGGTCATGGGAGGTTTCCGGAGAAAGCTTGAACAGCAGCTGGCGGGCCAGGGTATACATGGGCGGGCAAGGCTCGGGGTGAGTGAGGGGGCGATTATAGCCACCGTGGCGCTGGCAGGACAGCAAATCATGGGCCACTGCTGCCCTGGCACATCGGTTGCACCGGTTTGGCTCACAGCCTTATCAGTACCGGCGAGGAACCTTGTGAACACTGTACCCCGAGCAACCCCCCTGGCCTGGGTCAATGGCAGCGACGCGCCAGAAAAGCCAAGCCTGAACATCGGCTATATGGCCCTGACCGACTGCGCCTCGGTGGTGGTGGCCGCCACCCAGGGCTTCGCCCAGCAACACGGCCTTACCCTCAACCTCAAGCGCCAAGGCTCGTGGGCCGGGCTGCGCGACAAGCTGGTCAGCGGCGAGCTGGATGCCGCGCACTGCCTGTATGGCCTGGTCTACGCCGTGCACCTGGGCATCGGTGGCGTACCGGCCAGCGACATGGCGGTACTCATGGGCCTGAACCAGAACGCCCAGGCCATCAACCTTTCCCCAGCCTTGCAGCGCAAAGGCGTGACCAACCCTGAGGCGTTGGCGCGGCTGGTGCACCAGCACGGCGCACGGCTGACCTTCGCCCAGACCTTTCCAACCGGCACCCACGCCATGTGGCTGTATTACTGGCTTGCCAGCCAGGGCATCCACCCGCTGCGCGACGTGGACAGCGTGGTGGTACCGCCGGCCCAGATGGCCGCACATATCCAGGCCGGGCGTATCGACGGCTTTTGCGTAGGTGAGCCATGGGCTGCGGATGCCGTGGCCAATGGCCAAGGCTTCACCCTGGCCACCAGCCAGTCGATCTGGCCGGACCACCCGGAAAAGGTCCTGGCCTGTGCCCGAGCCTTCGCCGAGCAATACCCCAACAGCGCCCGCGCCCTGATCAAGGCAATCCTCGCCGCCAGCCGGTTCATCGAGCAGAACCCGGAAAACCGCCGCAGCACCGCGCAACTGCTCAGCGGCAGCGCCTACCTGGACGCGCCGCTGGAAAGCATCGAGCCACGCCTGGTCGGCAACTACCAGGATGGCCTGGGCAACCACTGGCAAGACCCGCACGCCCTGCGCTTGTTCGACATGGGCCGGGCCAACCTGCCGTACCTCTCCGACGGCATGTGGTTCATGACCCAGTTCCGCCGCTGGGGCCTGCTGCGCGAAGACCCCGACTACCTCGGCGTTGCCCGCCAGGTGCAACAGCTGGCGTTGTACAGCGAAGCGGCGCAGAGCCTTGGCGTAGCGTGCCCTGCACTGCCGATGCGCAGCAGCCTGTTGATCGACGGCACCCGCTGGGACGGCAGCGATCCCTACGGCTATGCCCGCAGCTTCAGCCTGCATGCCCTGGGCGATTTGCCCGATGCCCGTGTCGGCGCGTGAGGGGGACGACCATGTTGCGCATCCTGCTGATCGACGATACCCAGCACAAACTCGGCCGCCTGAAGGCTGCCTTGATCGAGGCCGGCTTCGAGGTCACCGAAGCCCCAGGCCTGACCATCGACCTGCCGGCCTGCGTCGAAACGGTGCACCCGGACGTGGTGCTGATCGACACTGACTCACCAGACCGCGATGTGATGGAGCAGGTAGTACTGGTCAGCCGTGACCAGCCGCGGCCAATCGTGCTGTTCACCGACGAACACGACCCCGGGGTGATGCGCCAGGCGATCCAGGCGGGTGTTAGCGCCTATATCGTCGAAGGCATCCACGCCGCCCGGCTGCAGCCGATCCTGGACGTCGCCATGGCCCGCTTCGAAAGTGACCAGGCGCTGAAGGCGCAACTGCTGGCGCGCGACCAGCAACTGGCCGAGCGCAAGCGTATTGAACAGGCCAAGGGTTTGCTGATGAAGATGAAGGACTGCAACGAGGAACAGGCCTACACCCTGATGCGCCGCCAGGCCATGAGCCGGCAGCAAAAGCTGATCCAGGTGGCCGAACAGATCATCGCCATGCACGAGATGCTCGGATAGCAGCGCAGACCCATGAGGGAGATCCCCAGCCCCTCTGGGCTGCGCTGGCGCGCAGAGAACTGATGCCGGGAGCACCGCGTCCCTGTGGGAGCGGGCGTGCCCGCGAAGAATCCAACGCGGTGCATGGCACCGGCTGCGCCGGTGTTCGCGGGCATGCCCGCTCCCACAGGGTCCCTGCTACATCAGTAAGTGATGTGCTGTTATACGGGAGCGCTGCTCGATATTCCGAATTGGCCCGGCTCTTGCTGATGTATTTGCACTGGTAGCCAACGGCGGTTGCCCCACTTAAATCCCGACAAAGACGTCGCTCTCCCCTCCACAACCGTGGGGTGGGTAGCGGCGTCTTTTTCGTTCCGTTGCATTGCCAAGTGAGGTGTTCGATGAGTACCAGCTTCTGGAAATCCGGGCATGTGCCCACGCTGTTCGCCGCGTTCCTGTACTTCGACCTCAGCTTCATGGTCTGGTACCTGCTGGGCCCGCTGGCGGTGCAGATTGCCGCCGACCTGCAACTGAGTGCACAACAACGGGGCTTGATGGTGGCCATGCCGATCCTGGCCGGGGCGATCCTGCGCTTTGCCATGGGCGTGCTGGTCGACCGCCTGTCACCCAAGACCGCTGGCCTGATTGGCCAGGTCATCGTGATTGTCGCCCTGGCCGCCGCCTGGCACCTGGGCGTGCACAGCTATGAACAGGCGCTGCTGCTGGGTGTGTTCCTCGGCTTTGCCGGTGCTTCGTTTGCCGTATCGCTGCCGCTGGCTTCGCAGTGGTACCCGCCGCAGCACCAGGGCAAGGCCATGGGCATCGCCGGTGCCGGCAATTCCGGCACCGTGTTCGCCGCCCTGCTGGCCCCGGCACTGGCCGCCGGCTTTGGCTGGAACAACGTGTTCGGTTTCGCGCTGATTCCGCTGTCACTGGCTTTGGTGGTATTCGCCCTGCTGGCGCGCAATGCCCCGCAGCGCCCCAAAGCGAAAGCCATGGCCGATTACCTCAAGGCCCTCGGTGACCGCGACAGCTGGTGGTTCATGTTCTTCTACAGCGTCACCTTCGGCGGCTTTATCGGCCTGGCCAGCGCCCTGCCCGGCTACTTCAGTGACCAATACGGCCTGAACCCGGTCACCGCCGGCTACTACACAGCCGCCTGCGTGTTCGCCGGCAGCCTGATGCGCCCGATCGGTGGCGCCCTGGCCGACCGCTTCGGCGGCATCCGCACCCTGCTGGGCATGTACAGCGTGGCCGCCATCTGCATCGCTGCGGTGGGCTTCAACCTGCCATCTGCCGCTGCCGCACTGGCGCTGTTCGTCAGTGCCATGCTGGGGCTGGGCGCCGGCAATGGCGCGGTCTTCCAGCTGGTACCACAACGCTTCCGCCAGGAGATCGGCGTGATGACCGGCCTGATCGGCATGGCCGGCGGCATCGGTGGCTTCCTGCTGGCGGCCGGGCTTGGCACCATCAAGCAGCACACCGGTGACTACCAGCTGGGGCTGTGGTTGTTCGCCAGCCTGGGCCTGCTGGCCTGGTTCGGCCTGCATGGCGTGAAGCAGCGCTGGCGCACCACCTGGGGCTCGGCAGCGGTTACCGCTGCACGGGTCTGAGGCACACCCATGAGCCTGCAACTGAGCTTTGCCCAGGCCAGCGCCACCGGGCCACGCGAGGAAAACCAGGATGCCCTGCGCCTGGTTACCCCAGCGCCGGAGCTCGCCGCCAGCAAGGGCTACCTGTTCGCCCTTGCCGATGGCGTCAGCCAATGCGCCGATGGTGGCCTGGCCGCACGGGCCAGCTTGCAGGCACTGGCCCTGGACTACTACGCCACCCCCGCCACCTGGAGCGTGGCCCAGGCCCTCGACCGCCTGCTGCTGGCACAGAACCGCTGGCTGCGCGCCCAGGGCAGCGGCCAGCCGTTGTTGACCACCCTCAGCGCATTGGTGCTGCGGGGCAAGCGCTTCACCCTGGCGCATGTCGGTGACTGTCGGGTGTACCGCTGGCACGCCGGGCAGCTGCAGTGCCTGAGCGAAGACCATGTATGGGATCAACCGGGCATGCAGCATGTGCTGAAACGCGCATTGGGCCTGGACCAGCACCTGCTGGTGGATTACCTGGAGGGCGAACTGAAGCCGGGCGAGTGCTACCTGCTGCTCAGCGACGGTGTCTGGGCCAGCCTGGGCGACCAGCACATCCAGGCAGTGCTGCGCGAGCACACCGACTTGCAACAGGCCGTCGACACGCTGGTTGCCAGCGCGCACCTCAATGGCAGCCAGGACAACGCCAGTGCCTTGCTGGTGCAAGTCGAACAACTGGGCACCGCCAACCTGGGCGATACCCTGGCGCAATTGCAGCAGTGGCCGGTGCCCGGCGCGCTGCGCGACGGGCAACTGATTGATGACTGGCGGGCCGAAAGCCTGCTTTCACAAAGCCGCCAGTCACTGCTGTACCGGGTGCGCGACAGCCAGGGCCAACCCTGGCTGCTCAAGACCTTGCCTGCCGAACGCGGGCAAACACCCGGGGCTGCGCAAGCGCTGTTGCTCGAAGAGTGGTTCCTGCGCCGGGTTGCGGGCCGGCACTTCCCCGAGCTGCATGCGGCCAGCCAGCGGCAACACTTGTACTACGTGATGCGCGAATACGCCGGGCAAAACCTTGCGGCGCTGCTGGCCGAACAGGGGCCGTTGCCCCTGCCGCAGTGGCTGGAAATGGCACGGCAGCTACTGCAGGCGGTCGGCGTGCTGCACCGGCGCAACCTGCTGCACCGCGACATCAAGCCAGAAAACCTGCACCTGGGCAGCGATGGCCAACTGCGCCTGCTGGATTTCGGCCTGGCTTACTGCCCCGGCCTTTCCGAAGACCCGCTGCACGAGGTGCCCGGCACGCCCTCATACATTGCCCCGGAAGCGTTCGATGGCCAAGTGCCCAGCCCGCGCCAGGACCTGTACGCCGTGGGCGTGACGCTATACCACTTGCTGACCGGGCACTACCCGTATGGCGAGGTGGAAGCCTTCCAGCGCCCGCGCTTCGGCCAGCCAGTCAACGCCGCCCGCTACCGCCCCGACCTGCCGGAATGGCTGCAACACAACCTGCAGCAAGCGGTGGCCGCCGACCCGGCACAACGCTTCGAAACCGCAGAGCACTGGCTACTGCTGCTCGAACGCGGCGACCGCCAGGAACTGCCCGGCCGGCCCCGCCCCTTGCTGGAACGCGAGCCGCTGAAGGTGTGGCGCACCCTGGCCCTGCTGTCCTTGCTGCTCAACCTTATTCTCCTGTTCAGCCTGCTCAAGGGCTGAGCGCACCCTGCCAATGAGGAATACCTGATGAATGCAAAAGTGTGGCTGGTAGGTGCAGGCCCTGGCGACCCCGAACTGCTCACCCTCAAGGCCGTGCGTGCTTTGCAGCAAGCGGAAGTGGTGATGATCGACGACCTGGTCAACCCGGCGGTGCTGGAGCATTGCCCGCAGGCCCGGGTGATTGCCGTGGGCAAGCGTGGCGGCTGCCGCTCCACGCCACAGGCGTTCATCCAGCGCCTGATGTTGCGCCATGCCCGGCAAGGGCGTTGCGTGGTACGCCTCAAAGGTGGCGACCCGTGCATTTTCGGTCGCGGCGGTGAAGAAGCGTTGTGGCTGCAGGGGCATGGTATCGAGGTGGAGCTGGTCAACGGCATCACGGCGGGCCTGGCAGGTGCCACGCAATGCGGCATTTCGCTGACATCTCGCGGGGTGAGCCGAGGGGTGACCCTGGTGACGGCACACACCCAGGACGACAGCGAGCTGAACTGGGAGGCATTGGCCCAGGGAGGCACGACGTTGGTGGTGTACATGGGTGTTGCGCGACTGGAGCAGATTCGCCAGGGGTTGCTGGAGGGCGGTATGGCAGCGGGAATGCCGGTGGCAATGATCGAGAATGCCTCGTTGGCGCAGCAGCGAGAGTGCAGGAGCGATGTGGGGAGGATGGTGGAAGATGCGCAGGCGTTTAGCTTGCGTAGCCCGGCAGTGCTGGTGATTGGAGAAGTGGTTGGGGAGCAGGTTGTTCAGGACCTGGTGGCCGTTGCCGGATGATTTGTTTCCTGTTCTGGCAACACAGATTTCAGGCAAAGAAAAACCCGGCCGAGGCCGGGTTTTTCATGAAACATCAGGCCAATTACTTGGACTGAGCTTCAACCTGAGCTTCAACGCGACGGTTGACAGCACGGCCTTCTTCGGTGGCGTTGTCGGCAACCGGACGGGTTTCGCCGTAGCCAACCGATTCAACACGGCTGGATTCTACGCCGTACTGGTTGGTCAGCACTTGCTTGACGGCATTGGCACGACGCTCGGACAGCTTCTGGTTGTAAGCGTCCGGACCCACGGAGTCAGTGTGACCTTCAACCACGGTGGTGGTTTGTGGGTACTGCTTCATGAAGTCAGCCAGGTTCTTGATGTCGCCGTAGCTGTTTGGCTTGACGACCGACTTGTCGAAGTCGAACTTGACGTCCAGCTCAACGCGAACGACTTCGGCAACAGCCGGGCAGCCATCGGCGTCAACGGTAACGTTGGCCGGGGTGTCAGGGCACTTGTCGACGTTGTCGCACACGCCGTCGTTGTCGGAGTCGGAGCAGACTTCAGCAACTGGAGCTGGAGCGGCTTCGGCTTGCTTCGGGCTACCGCCGAAGTTCAGGCCAACACCAACGCTTGGAGCCCACTCGGTGTCGCCCTGGTCGATGTTGTACTGAGCTTCAACGCCGGCACGGGCGTAGAACATGTCGGTGATGTACCACTTGGCGCCAGCGCCAACGTTGGCGAAGGTGGAGTGGTCACGACCGCCACGGCCGGTCTGGCCCAGCGACTGGTGCGAGAAACCAGCGGAAACGTACGGACGGATAGCGTCGTACGGGTTGTTGAAGTGGTAAACGGCGTCCAGGGCGGTGTTCGAGCCCTTGATGTTCTTGCCGTCTTCGCCACGAGCGTTGTGCACTTCGTCGTAGCCCAGACGCAGTTCAACGTCGTCGGTCAGGAAGTAACCGATCGAGCCGCCGAACAGGTTGCCGTCGTTCTTGAAGTCGCGCTGGCTGTCGAAGAATTCTTTCTTGTAGAAAACTTCGGTCTCGACGGCGCCTTGACCTTGTGCCATAGCGCCAATCGAAGTGGCGGCTACGAGCGAACCAATGGCCAAGCCCAAGGTGTTTTTCAATTTCATCCGTTAAATCCCCATCTGGTGATAGTTAAGCAGTCCCACCACAAACACGGGGGACAACTCGACGGCAAGTCTAGCAGAACTCGCCGATTCGTTAGAGATATTTGCTCGCCACTAAGTTTCATCAAGGCCGGCAAATTTCTCACGAAGCTTGTCTAGCGCACGCTTGTAGCGCATTTTCGTTGCGCTCAGGCCCATGTGCATGATGTCGGCAATTTCCTGAAATTCCAGCTCTGCGACAAAACGCAGCACCAGGATTTCCCGGTCTATCGGGTTCACATGCACCAGCCATTTGTCCAGCCCGCCTTTTTCTTCCGGCTTCGGTGTCTTGTCTTCGGACGCCTCTTCAACAGGGTCCAGACTCAAGGCATCCATCAACCGGCGTTTACGGCGCTCCTTGCGGTACTGGGTAATGCACTCGTTGTAGGTGATGCTGTAGAGCCAGGTCTTGAACTTGGATTTACCCTCGAAGTTCTTCAGGCCGTACAGCACTTTCAGCATCACTTCCTGACAGACATCGTCCGCGTCCCGGTCGTTCCCCAGATAACGCGCACAGACGTTGAACAGGGTCCGCTGGTAGCGCCGCATGAGCTCCTCATAGGCGCGGGTAACGTGGTACAGCTCCTCATGCGAACGCGCCACCAACTCTTCGTCGGTGAGCTCGCGGGGGTCATAACGCATGGGCGGCGAATGAACTTTATTCAAAACGGATCTGGCCGACAGTCAGGTCAATGTCGCCGCGCGACCCCGTGGGTCGAATTTCGCGGCGGCATACATTAACAGCTTTTGTGCGGTTAGCGGCTATTGACACGCTGCTCAAGCAGTTCGCGATTGGACAGCGACACCAGTTCGCCATCATCGGTCAGCAGCGTTGTCTTGACCGTGCCGATTTCCTCGATTTGGCCTTCGACCTCTCCAATCCGCACGTGCTGGCCCACCTGGTAAAGCTCGCGCACGTAAATGCCGGCCAGGATCTGCCCGGCAATTTCACGACTGCCAAGGCCCATGGCCAAGGCAACAGCCAGACCAACGGTAATCAGCCCGATGACGATCACGTGGTTCAGCAGGTCGGTTTTCACCTCGAGCTGGCTGATGGCCACCGAAATGCTGATGATGATCACCAGCCCTTGGGTAATCCGCCCGAGGCCTGCCGAGTACTCCAGCCCGATGCCTTCGGCGGCGCCGCGCACAAGGCCGTTGGCCACCTGTGCCAGCAGCACACCGGCCAGCAGCACCAAGGCCGCGCCAAACACCTTTGGCAGGTAGAGGGCGAGCATGTCGAGGGTAGCCGAAACCCGCTCCAGGCCCAGCGACTCAGCTGCCGAGACAAGGAAGATGAGTAGCACGAACCAGTAGACAATCTTGCCGATCAAGGTCGAGATCGGCACCTGGATGCCGACCCGGGCAAGCATCTTGGTGAGACCTGTGCCGGCCATCAGGCGGTCCAGGCCAAACTTGGCCAGCACCTTGGACAGCAGCGTATCGAGCAGCTTCGCCACCACGAAACCGAGCAGCACCACGACCAGCGCGCCGAACAGGTTGGGGATGAAGTTCGCTACCTTGGTCCAGAGCGCGGTCATCGCGGTGACCAGGCTCTGGGTCCAGAGATCGAGTTCCATAATCAATCGGCCTTATCTGCTTTGCTGCCACTGGCAGCGTTGCGGGAAGAGTGTCGACGCACCGGCGCGACATGCGCCGAGCCATTGTTGACGGCGATCAGCAGCGCCTGGCTCCAGCGGCCAAGCAGGCTGAACAGATCACCCGCGCCCACCTGACGGTTGGCGGTTTTCAGCACGCGACCCAGGCAGGCAGCGTCATCCCGGTCGTCCCGGTCATTGCCGGAGGGTGATGCCTTGAGCAGGTCGCGCAGGGATTCTTCAAACGGATCGTGCATGGGCACCTCGCGCAGTGTCAGCAAGAGACGAGATGGCCGGGCAACGGGTCACACATCCTGTTGGGACGAATGTTTCAAAATGCATGCTCACTGGATTCTTCGCGGGCTTGCCCGCTCCCACAGCAATTGCACACACCCTGAAAGCTGTGGCGTACCTGTGGGAGCGGGCAAGCCCGCGAAGAGGCCAGTGCAGGCAATACATCCCTATACCCACCGCAACCGACGGAACAACCACCACTGCCCCACAGCCAGCCCCAGCACGACGATGCAGGCGAACAGGAAGCCCAACGGGTTATCCGCCCCCGGAATGCCGCCGACATTGATGCCCAGCAGCCCGGTGATGAAGCTCATGGGCAGAAAGATGCAGGTGATGATGCCAAAGCGGTACATGGTACGGTTCATCCGCTCGCTACGCCGGCGGTCTTCGCTTTCCAGCACCAGTGCTGCCCGCTCGCGGGTCAGTTCCAGCTCTTCGAGGTAGCGAATCAGGCTGTTGTTCAGCTCGTTCCAGTAATCGGCATCGGCATCGGCAAACCAGCTCCATTTACTGCGTGAAAGCTGGGCGTAGATTTCCCGCTGTGGGGCCAGGAAACGGCGCAGGCCGGCGGCACGACGGCGGATCTGCTGCAGGCAGCCGTTCTCCGGGGTGTACCGCTCGTCGGATTCGACCTTTTCTTCTTCCAGGTCGACCAGTTCAGACAGGTCGCTGACCAGGCCCTGCACCTTCTCGGTCAACAGCTCGCCCATCAGCAGCAACAGCTCGGAGGCTGATTTAGGCCCCCTGCCCTGTTCCAGCTGCTGGAGAATCTCGTCACTGGCGCGCAACGGCCGCAGGCGCAACGAGATCACCCGTTGCGCCTGGGCGAAGATGCGCACCGAGACCATGTCTTCCGGTTCTGCGCCCGGGTTGAGGTTGACCCCGCGCAGGAACAGCAACAGCTGTTCGTCTGCCATGGGCAGCAGGCGGGGCCGGGTGTTCTCCTCCAGCAGCAACTCGCAGGCGAACTCGCTCAGGCCACTGTCACGCAGCAGCCAGGTGCGGGTTTGCGGATGGCTTCGATCCCAGTGCAGCCAAAGGCTTTGCTGCGGTTGCAACTGCAGGTCGTCCAGTTCGGTACGGGCAATCGGGCGTGCGCCGCCTTTACCATCGAGCACCAGGGCATGCACCAGCCCCCACTGCGCGTTGTCTTCCTCGAACATCAAAGCTCCATCAGCGCGTGCGGCGCATCACTCCGGCATTTTCAGCGGGCTTGGCGAGACCAGCACGCCATTGTTGTCGGCATACACGTACTCACCCGGGCGGAAGGTCACCCCGGCGAAGGTCACCACCACGTTGAGGTCGCCGATGCCGCGCTTGTCGGTCTTCATCGGATGGCTGGCCAGGGCCTGCACGCCGACGTCGGTCTGGATCAGTACGTCGACATCACGCACGCAGCCGTAGATCACCAGGCCTTCCCAGCCGTTTTTAGCGGCCTTTTCGGCAAGCATGTCGCCCAGCAGCGCACGGCGTAGCGAACCACCGCCATCGACCACCAGCACCTTGCCCTTGCCATCGAGCTCGACCTGCTCCTTGACCAGCGAGTTGTCCTCGAAGCACTTGATGGTGACGATCTGGCCGCCGAACGAATCACGGCCGCCGAAATTGCTGAACATCGGTTCCAGCACCTGGACCAGGTCCGGGTAGGCGTCACACAGGTCGGGCGTTACGTAATGCTGCATGGGAAGCTCCTGTCAGTCACAACGAAAGCGGGTATCGGCCAAGGCTACACCTTGGAGGCTGTCGCAGTCATCCGGGACCGGGCAGTCATTTGTGTTTAGCCTGTTGCGGCCCTTTCGCGGGCATGCCCGCTCCCACAGGGATATCGCAAGACTCGAGTGCTGTGAAATCCCTGTGGGAGCGGGCGCGCCCGCGAAAGGGCCGGTACTGCCAAAACAAAGTCAGCTGGCTGGCAAAGGCTCTACCGCCACCGTAGATTCATGCACCGGCAGCAACGGGTCACGCAACCAGCGTTCCACCAACGGCCACACCTGCGCCTGCGCAGCCTTGCTCACCAGCATGTCAACATGGCCGAAGGCATCGAAACCTTCTTCACGCCCCAGCCGCAGGAACTGCTTGCGCTCGCCGCCCAACTGCTCGAACAGCTTGCGGCAGGCCCACACCGGGTCCTGGAAGTCGCCCGCGCCGGCCACCGCCAGCAGCGGCACATCCACCTCTGCCAACCCCGCCCACCAGTCGCTCTTCTTGTCGCCAAAACGCCCGAACAAGCCATGCCAGCGCATGCTCTCCAGCGCCAGGCCAATCGGCTCATCCTCAGGGCCACGCTTGAAGCGCGGCCCGGATATCTGCCCCCAGCGCTTGAGCACCAGCTTTGCGCCCCACACCAGCGGGGGTACCTTCAACGGCCAGTAGACGCGGCTGATCTGGGTGCCGAACAGCGCCACACTGGCCACCTGGTCGGCAGCCAGAAAACCACCCCCCAGCGCCGCCGCCAGCGTGGTGCCGCCCAGCGAATGGCCAATCCAGTGCGGCGCCTGGCCCGACTGTTCGCGCACGAACGCAGCAATCAGCGGCAGGTCATCACGGGCATACGCGGCCACACTGTTGTGCTGCCAGGCGTGGTTGCGCGGCGACAGGCCGTGGCCGCGCATTTCCGGGATCCACACGTCAAAACCGGCACGGGCGAGGTAGGCACCCAGGCCTACCCCTTTGGGCGAATACCAGAAACGCCGGTTGGAAAAACTGCCGTGCAGAAGAATGACCGGCACACCATGGGCACGGCCCTGATCGGCCATCCCCAGACGGGTGATGGCCAGCTCGACGCTGGGGTCAGGGCCGTTGCCAGCCTTGATCCGGTACACGTCTTCGCTGAGGTCACCGCGGCGCTCGGCACTGAGCAAGGCCACGGGGAATAGAATGCTGCTGCTTTGCATAAGGTTGCTTGGTGCACAAAAAAGGGCGGGAACCATCACTGGAACACGCCCTGGAAAAAACCAGGCGGGGGTACGCCAGACGTACCCCCGCGTTTTACTGCGTCAGGCTGCGCCCTGGCCCTCGGCCAGGAAGAACCAGGTTTCGAGTACCGAGTCCGGGTTCAGCGACACGCTTTCGATGCCTTGCTCCATCAGCCACTTGGCCAGGTCCGGGTGGTCCGATGGGCCCTGGCCGCAAATGCCGATGTACTTGCCGGCCTTGTTGCACGCGGCAATGGCGTTGGCCAGCAGCTTTTTCACCGCAGGGTTACGCTCGTCGAACAGGTGGGCAATGATGCCCGAGTCGCGGTCCAGGCCCAGGGTCAGCTGGGTCAGGTCGTTGGAGCCGATCGAGAAGCCGTCGAAGTACTCCAGGAACTCTTCGGCCAGAATGGCGTTGGACGGCAGCTCGCACATCATGATCACGCGCAGGCCGTTGTCGCCGCGGGCCAGGCCGTTTTCAGCAAGCAGGTCGACGACCTGGCTGGCTTCGCCCAGGGTGCGCACGAACGGCACCATGATCTCGACGTTGGTCAGGCCCATCTCGTTGCGCACGCGCTTCAGCGCACGGCATTCGAGCTCGAAGCAGTCACGGAACGATTCGCTGATGTAGCGCGAAGCCCCGCGGAAGCCCAGCATCGGGTTTTCTTCTTCCGGCTCGTACAGCTTGCCGCCGATCAGGTTGGCGTACTCGTTGGACTTGAAGTCCGACAGGCGCACGATGACCTTTTTCGGGTAGAAGGCCGCCGCCAGGGTGCTGATACCTTCGACCAGTTTCTCGACGTAGAAGCCGACCGGGTCGTTGTAGCCGGCGATGCGCTTGTCGACGCTCTCTTTGAGCTCCGGTGGCAGGCCTGCGTAGTTCAGCAGCGCCTTGGGGTGCACGCCGATCATGCGGTTGATGATGAACTCCAGGCGCGCAAGGCCGACACCGGCGTTGGGCAGCTGGGCGAAGTCGAAGGCGCGGTCCGGGTTGCCGACGTTCATCATGATCTTGAACGGCAGTTCCGGCATGGCATCGACCGAGTTCTGCTTGATGTCGAAGCCCAGCTCACCTTCGAAGATGAAGCCAGTGTCGCCTTCGGCACAGGAAACCGTCACACCCTGGCCGTCCTTGAGCACCTGGGTGGCGTTGCCGCAACCGACCACGGCCGGGATGCCCAGCTCACGGGCAATGATCGCCGCGTGGCAGGTACGCCCGCCGCGGTTGGTGACAATGGCGCTGGCGCGCTTCATCACCGGCTCCCAGTCTGGGTCGGTCATGTCGGAGACCAGCACGTCGCCCGGCTGCACCTTCTCCATCTCGGACACGTCATTGATCACGCGGACCTTGCCGGCGCCGATGCGCTGGCCGATGGCACGGCCTTCGACCAGCACGGTGCCCTTTTCCTTCAGCAGGTAGCGTTCCATGACATTGGCGCTGGAGCGGCTTTTCACCGTTTCAGGGCGGGCCTGGACGATGTACAGCTTGCCGTCGTCACCGTCTTTGGCCCACTCGATGTCCATCGGGCGCTGGTAGTGCTGCTCGATGATCATGGCCTGCTTGGCCAGCTCGCTGACTTCGGCATCGCTCAGGCAGAAGCGCGCGCGCTCGGCACGGTCGACTTCCACGGTCTTGACCGAACGGCCGGCCTTGGCTTCGTCGCCGTAGACCATCTTGATGGCCTTGCTGCCCAGGTTGCGGCGCAGGATGGCCGGGCGGCCGGCCTGCAGGGTGTTCTTGTGCACGTAGAATTCGTCAGGGTTGACCGCACCCTGCACCACGGTTTCGCCCAGGCCGTAGGCGCCAGTGATGAACACCACGTCGCGGAAGCCCGACTCGGTGTCGAGGGTGAACATGACGCCGGCGGTGCCGGTTTCGGAGCGGACCATGCGCTGCACACCGGCAGACAGGGCGACCAGCTTGTGGTCGAAGCCCTGGTGCACGCGGTAAGCGATGGCGCGGTCGTTGAACAGCGAGGCGAACACTTCCTTGGCCGCGCGGATCACGTTGTCGACGCCACGGATGTTGAGGAAGGTTTCCTGCTGGCCGGCGAACGAGGCGTCCGGCAGGTCTTCGGCGGTGGCCGAGGAGCGCACGGCAACGGCCATGTTGTCGTTGCCGGCAGCCATGGCGGCAAAGGCGGTTCGGATTTCCGAATCCAGACGTGCCGGGAATTCGGCTTCCATGACCCACTGGCGGATCTGCGCGCCGGTCTTGGTCAGGGCGTTGATGTCATCCACGTCCAGCGCGTCGAGCGCGGCGTGAATCTTGTCGTTCAGGCCACTCTGCTCGAGGAAGTCACGGTACGCCTGCGCCGTGGTGGCAAAGCCGCCCGGCACGGACACCCCGGCACCTGCGAGGTTACTGATCATCTCGCCCAGGGATGCGTTCTTGCCCCCCACATGCTCCACATCATGGACGCCGAGCTTATCGAGGGAAACTACGTACTCTACCAAGGTGATCTCTCCACTAACTGTGTTGGAAAAGCTCAAAAAGGCGCCCGCCTGTCTTCTGTGACTTGGCCGGGCGTTTGTGGCCTGTACCTGGAAAATAGGCTCTGCAAATGTGGCAGAATGACGACAGCCGCATTCGGCAAACCGAACTTATCATATCCAAGAATCTTCATCAGCTTAAGGCCCAGATCGCAAATGAAACGAACCGCGTTCTTCATCTCCGACGGCACCGGTATCACTGCCGAAACCCTGGGCCAGAGTTTGCTCGCGCAATTCGAGAGCATTCCGTTCAACAAATTCACCCGTCCGTACATCGATTCGCCGGAAAAAGCGCGGACCATGGTCCTGCAAATCAACGCTGCGGCCGAGCGTGACGGGGTACGCCCGATCATCTTCGACACCATCGTCAACCAGGACATTCGCGAGATCCTGGCAACGTCGAACGGCTTCATGATCGACATCTTTTCTTCGTTTTTATCCCCGCTCGAGCAGGAATTGACCGCCCATTCGTCGTATTCCGTGGGTAAATCGCACTCGATTGGCGGCAATTCCAACTACATGGAACGCATCGAGGCGGTGAATTTCGCCCTGGACAACGACGACGGCGCACGCACCCATTACTACGACAAGGCCGACTTGATCCTGGTGGGTGTATCACGCTGCGGCAAGACCCCTACCTGCCTGTACATGGCGATGCAGTTCGGCATCCGCGCTGCCAACTATCCGCTGACCGAAGACGACATGGAGCGCCTGCAACTGCCGGCAGTGCTGAAAAAGCACCACAGCAAGCTGTTCGGCCTGACCATCGACCCCGACCGCCTCACCGCCATCCGCCATGAGCGCAAGCCCAACAGCCGCTATGCCAGCTTTGCCCAGTGCGAGTTCGAAGTGCGCGAGGTGGAGAACCTGTTCCGCCGGGAGAACATTCCCAACATCAATTCCACGCATTTTTCGGTGGAAGAGATTTCGGCGAAGATCCTGGTGGAGAAAGGGGTGGAGCGGCGGTTCAAGTAAGCCTGCGCCGGCCTCTTCGCGGGCACGCCCGCTCCCACAGGTACTCCACAAGCCTTGAGGCCTGCGCAATACCTGTGGGAGCGGGCATGCCCGCGAAGGGGCCAGCACAGGAGTACAAAAAAGCCCCGGCATCGCTGCCGGGGCTTTTTCATTTCAACTTGAGCCTCAGGACGGCACCACCGCCGCCTGCCCGCTCATGGCCAGGTCGACTAGCTCGCGGTTGGCCACCGCGTACATCGCATAGTCGGTCCCTGTGGCATTGCGCAGGTCGTCCAGCATGGCGCGCCAGCGTTCCACCATCACCCGGTGCTGCTCGGCCCACAGCGCCACGCGGGCGTCCATGTCTTCCGGTGCATCGGCCATCTGCAGTACCGAAATGGTGATTGCCCGCTGCTGCAGGTCGATGTCGTCGCGGAAGGCTTCGCGGGCCAGCGCCTGCCAGTTGTTTTCCACCGGCAGGTTGCTGATTTCCTGCAAGTACCAGGTCAGGTCCAGCGAGCTGCCCACGGCGAAGAACGCCTTGGCCACCTGCGCCGGGTCATGGCCAGTAACGTCGGCCGCTTCAATGATCGGCAGCAAGGTGTACAGGTGGCTGGTACCGGCCACCATGCGCGCCAGCAGCTCTGGCACACCGGCTTCGACGAAGCCTTGGTAACGCACCATCCAGCGTTCGCGGGTCGGCCCTTCCAGCAGCTCATCGAGCTTGAGCCCCAGCTGCGCGATCTTCGGCCCGAAATGCGCGGTGTCACGCCCGGCGTCCTGCTCGTTGCGGCGGCTACGCAGGAACCAGCGCGTGGCACGGCGGCCCAGGCGCATCAGCTCGTCCATCAGGGTGAGCTGGATTTCTGCCGGCACCTGGTAGTCCAGGGCCTCGATCTGGCGGAACCAGTGCGGCAGGTGGAAGATGTCGCGCACAATCACATAGGCCCCGGCCACGTTGGCAGGGCTCATGCCAGTCGACTCCTTCAGGCGCTGGACGAAGGTGATGCCCATGTTGTTGACCAGGTCGTTGGCGATCTGGGTGCTGACGATTTCGCGTTTCAGACGGTGACGGCGCATGGCCTCGGCGAACTTGCTAACCAGCGACGGCGGGAACGCAGTTTCCATGTCGCGGGTCAGGTAGTCGTCGTCCGGCACCAGCGACTTGAGCAGTTGCTCCTTGAGGTCGATCTTGCTGTACGAGATCAGCACCGACAGCTCGGCGCGGGTCAGGCCCTGGCCGGCGGCCAGGCGTTCCACCAGTTGCTCTTCGGAAGGCAGGAACTCGATGGCGCGGTCCAGCTTGCCACGGGCTTCCAGGTCGGCCATCAGGCGCTTGTACTCGGCAATCCGCTCGCGGGCCCGGCGGGCTGCCAGCGACAGCGCCTGGGTCTGCTTGTAGTTGTTGCCCAGCACCAGGTTGCCTACTTCGTCGGTCATGCTGCCCAGCAGCTGGTTGCGCTGCTTCTCGGTCATGTCGCCACCCTGCACCACTTCATTGAGCAGGATCTTGATGTTGACCTCGTGGTCGGAACAGTCCACGCCGCCGGCGTTGTCGATGAAGTCGGTGTTGGTGGCGCCGCCGTTCAGGCCGAACTCGACCCGACCGAGCTGGGTCATGCCCAGGTTGCCGCCCTCGCCCACCACCTTGCAGCGCAGTTCGTTGCCGTTTACCCGCAGCGCATCGTTGGCCTTGTCGCCGACATCCGCGTGGCTTTCCGTGCTGGCCTTCACGTAGGTACCGATGCCGCCGTTCCACAGCAGGTCCACCGGGGCCTTGAGCAGCGCGTTGAGCAGCTCGGTGGGGGTCAGCCGGTCGGCTTCGATGGCGAAGCGTTCTTTCATCTGCGGGCTGATGGCGATGCTTTTGGCACTGCGGGGGAAGATGCCGCCGCCTTCAGACATGATGCTGGTGTCGTAATCGCTCCAGGCCGAACGCGGCAGGTCGAACAGGCGCTTGCGCTCGGCAAAGCTGGACGCAGGCTCCGGGTTGGGGTCGATGAAGATGTGCAGGTGGTTGAACGCCGCCACCAGTTGCAGCTTGTCGGACATCAGCAGGCCGTTGCCGAACACGTCGCCGGCCATGTCGCCCACGCCGATGACGGTAATCGGGTCTTCCTGCACGTTGATGCCGCGCTCACGGAAGTGGCGCTGCACGCCCACCCAGGCGCCGCGTGCGGTAATGCCCATCTTCTTGTGGTCGTAGCCGGCCGAGCCGCCCGAGGCAAAGGCGTCGCCCAGCCAGAAGCCGTAGTCGATGGCAATGCCGTTGGCGATGTCGGAGAAGGTTGCGGTGCCCTTGTCGGCCGCCACTACCAGGTACGGGTCGTCATCGTCGTGACGCACCACGTTGGCCGGCGGCACCACGCCACCGTCCTTCAGGTTGTCGGTGATGTCGAGCAGGCCGGAAATGAAGATGCGGTAGCACGCCACGCCTTCGGCGGCGATCTCGTCACGGCTGCCGCCCAGTGGCAGACGGCGCGGCAGGAAACCGCCCTTGGCGCCGACCGGTACGATGACCGAGTTCTTCACCTGCTGGGCTTTTACCAGGCCCAGCACTTCGGTGCGGAAGTCTTCTTCACGATCAGACCAGCGCAGGCCGCCACGGGCAACGTTGCCAAAGCGCAGGTGCACGCCCTCGACGCGCGGCGAATAGACGAAGATTTCGAACTTGGGCACCGGTTTGGGCAGTTCGGGGATCAGCTTGGGGTTGAACTTGAAGCTGAAGTACGACTTGTTCTGGCCGTTGGCGTCCGGCTGGTAGAAGTTGGTGCGCAGGGTGGCCTTGATCAGGTCCAGGTAGCGCCGCAGGATGCGGTCTTCGTTGAGTACCTGCACGTCGTCCAATGCGGTCAGGATCGCTTGTTCCAGGCGCAGCTGCTTGTCATCCAGGTCGTCCTGGGTGAGCTTGCGCGCCAGGTAGAAGCGGGTCTTGAACAACCGGGTCAGCTCGCGGGCGATGTCGGTGTGGTTGTTCAGGGTGCTGGCGATGTAACCCAGGTCGAAGCCCAGGCGGATCTGCTTCAGGTAACGGGCGTAGGCGCGCAGCAGCGCCACGTCACGCCATGGCAGGCCGGCGGTGAGCACCAGGCGGTTGAAAGCGTCGTTCTCGGCATCGCCACGCACGATGTGAATGAAAGCATCCTGCAGCGTGTCGTTGAGCTGCTGGATATCCAGGCTCAGGCCTTCGCTGTAGGTAAAGGCGAAGTCGTGAATCCAGTACTCCCGGCCGCTGGCATGGCGCAGGCGGTAGGGGAACTCGCCCAGCACGCGCAGGCCGAGGTTTTCCAGGATCGGCAGTACATCGGACAGCGCCAGAGGGGTGTCGGCGTGGTACAGCTTGCAGTGCAGGATGCGCTCGCCCACCTGGGTCAGCGGCTGGTAGAAGCTCATCGCCAGCGGCTTGCTTTCCGACAGGTTCAGCACATGTTGCAGGTCAACCACTGCCGAGTGCGCAGCGAAGCGCTCACGGTAGCCGGCCGGGAAGCCTTTGGGGAAGTCGGCAAGGATGTTGGTGCCCTGGGCTTCGCCGAAGTTCTCCACCACCAGCGCCGAGTAGTCGTCATGCCACGAACGGCACGCCTGGATGACTTCGCGCTCCAGCTGCTGCGGGTCGATGTCGATGCGGTTTTTCGGGTCTACCCGCAGAATCAGTTGTACACGGGCCAGCACCGATTCGGAGAAGAAGGTCCAGAACTCGCAATCGCTGGCCTTCAGGCGCTCCATGAGTACCTGCTGGATCTTCTGCCGCACTTCGGTGGAGTAGATTTCCCGCGGTACGTAGGCCAGGCAGTAGCAGAAGCGGCCGTACGGATCCTTACGCAGGAACACGCGAATCTTGTTGCGCTCCTGGATCTGCACGATTGCCATGACGGTGGTGAACAGCTCGTCGATTGGCGTCTGGAACAGGTCGTCGCGGGGCAGCACTTCCAGCACCTGGGCCAGTTCCTTGCCCAGGTGAGCCTTGGGGTCGAAGCCCGAGCGGCGCTCGACTTCGGCCACTTTCACGCGGATATAGGGGATGGCATGCACGCTTTCGCCATACACCGACGAGGTGTACAGGCCCATGAAGCGGTGTTCCTTGATGACCTTGCCGTCGGCGTCAAGCTGGCGGATCGACACGTAGTCCGGGTAGGCCGGGCGGTGTACGCGGCTGGGCAGCGCGGCCTTGGCGAACGACAGCAGCAGCGGCTCGTTGAGGTAGGCCACGGCGTAGTCTTCGATGCGCAGCTCTTCGGCCGTAAGGCCCACGCGCAGGCGGCGCGGCAGGCCGAGGAACGACTGCTCGTCGTAGACCATCTGGCCGCCATCGGCGTCGCCCTTGACGGTGAACTCTTCATAGCCCAGGAAGGTGAAGTGGTTGTCCAGCAGCCATTCGAGGAAGGCCTTGACCTCGCCCTTTTCGTTCTGGGCAGGGCCGAAGGCGGTCTGCTCCACCTGCCCCACCACTTCGCGCAGCTTGGCTTTCATCGGTTCGAAGTCGGCGACGGCTACCCGCACCTCGGCCAGCACCTGCTCGATCTCGCGGGCCAGCACGGTCAGCTCGGCGGCATTGGCGCAACGGTCGATCTCCAGGTACATCAGCGACTCGTGGCGCACACCCTCGCCCTGGGTCCCCTTGGGCAGCAGCTCCAGCAACTCGCCCTTGGCGCCACGGCGTACGCTGAGCACGGTGGTTTGCAGGGTGTGGATGCTGTAGCCGCGGCGGTTGAGCTCGGTGCGCACCGAGTCGACCAGGAACGGCAGGTCGTGGTGCAGCACTTCGACCACCGTATGGGTCGACTGCCAGCCATTGCGTTCGTAATCGGGGTTGTACACCCGTACTTGCGGGTATTCAGGGTCGAAACGTTCGATGATGCGCCAGGCTGACAGGGTGCAGCCGGCCAGGTCGGAAAGCCTGCGCTGGGTGAGTTCGTCCAGAGAGATGATGCCGAAGAACTGCTCGGCGAACAGCGTCACTTGTGGCAGGGACTGTTCGCTGATGTGCTGCGCCAGGGCCGCTTGCAGTTGATGCTGGAAGTCGGCTTTGCTGGCTGCGGTGAAGAACGCCATCTGTGGTACTCCGCTTGGGCTTTGTAATAGTTGAAGCGTCGCTGCGTGCGCCGTGTACGGATCAACGATAGCCAACCCGTGGCAAGGCGGACGGTAAAAACCAGACGTTGAACGTGCGCAGGCACGCCCAGGGCTGGGCGAAGCTTAACGACTGATCGGTCATCAAGGCTTGCAGCGCTGCGACAATTTCGGTCAAGGGGCGGTAACTTTACGTTTATGCATGTAGCCAAGACTGTCAGAATTCCCTTCCGTTTCCTTTGATCCGAGCCTGCTCATGCAAATCAACACCGCCCTGCTCTTCGCCACCCCTTGCGATGACGAGGAAGACAACATGGCGACCCTGTGCTGCCACAGCGACAAGGGTCAGATGTTTCTGCTTACCCGCTACCCGGACGAAGACACCGTCGACCTGACCCTGGATGACGAGCCATCGACCCTGGACGGGCTGAAAGTGACCCTGAGCGCCAGGCGCCTGCTGATCGAAGTGGCGGCCGGCGACCGCGATGCGCTGAAAGGCGACGAGGTGCTGGAGATCAACCTGACCAGCGACCTGAGTGACCTGGATGAAGTAAAGGAAACCCTGGAGAACATCCTGGCCGGGACTGGCACCTTCGTCTGCGAGCTTTGAACCGCAGGTTTCACATATGACATTACTCTTGTGTTGCCTGCGCTGGCCTCATCGCCGGCAAGCCAGCTCCCACAGGTACCGCGCAAGGCCTCAGACCAACGCGGTCAATGTGGGAGCTGGCTTGCCGGCGATGAGGCCGGTACAGGCAGTGCAAAAAGCCTGGTGCTAGATCAACGCTGCCTGCATAGCCTGGGCCTGCACCCGCAACGCCTCACAAAACGGCTCCACCGCCGCCGAAGCAGGCCTGTGATCCGGCCTGATCAGCATCACCTGGTACGGCACCGACACCCGCAACCTGCGAATCGGCAGCCCGCCCTGCGCCGCCTCCAGCCCGCTCAGCGGGTTGATGATCGCCACCCCCAACCCCTGCCTGACCATGGCGCACACCGAGGCGGCACTGGTGGTTTCGATCACCGTGCGGCGGTTCACCCCCGCCGCGCGAAAGTGTTGGTCCAGGCGCTGGCGGTAGGTGTCCAGGCTGGCCAGGTTGATGAAGTCCACCTCGTGAAAGTCGCTCAGTTCCAGTTCGGCCCTGGCCTGCAACGGGTGGTGCTCGGGCAACACGCACACCATGTTGGCGCTGAACAACAGTTCGCCATAGGCGCCGCGCGGTATCTGTTCGACCTCGGTCAGGCCAAGGTCATGCTGCTGGGCCACCAGTGACTCCTCCAGCAACGGCGACTCCTGCGCCAGGATGCTCACGCTCACGCCGCGGTGCTGTTGATGGAAGCGCTGGCAGGCCTTGGGCAGCAGGGTTTGGGAAAACAACGGCAGGCAGGTGATGGCCAGCCGGCCCTGCTCGAAATTGCGAATGGCCTGGGCAAAGCGGTCGATCCGCTCCAGCCCCACGTAGGCGCGCTCGACCTCTTCGATCAACAGCAACGCCTGGGCCGTTGCCACCAGGCGCCCGCCCTCGCGCTCGAACAGGTTCAACCCGGTTACCTGTTCCAGCCGCGCCAGTTCGCGGCTGACCGTGGGCTGCGAGGTGAACAACAGGCGTGCCGCACCGGTGACGCTGCCAGCGGCCATGATGGCGCGGAACACTTCGATATGGCGGGCGGACAGTTTCACGGGGGGTACCTGATGAGTCGGTAATGGGTATATCAGATATGAATGGCTGACAGAAAAATAGCTATTTTTATGAATTCCTGTGTTAGCGCATTCTCGTGGTCTTCTTTAAATGAGTAGTGCCACCATGACTGCACCCTTCACCCTCCTGGCCGAGGCTGTACGCCAGCACGGCTCGCCACTGTGGGCGTATGACGCCAGCACCATCGCCGAACGTGTCGAGCAATTGAAGGTGTTCGACACCGTGCGCTTCGCCCAGAAAGCCAACCCCAACCTGCATGTGCTGCGCCTGATGCGCGCCCACGGCCTGGTGCTGGACGCGGTGTCGCTGGGCGAGATGGAGCGGGCCTTTGCAGCAGGTGCAAGCGTGGACGGTGACCCTGCCGGCGTGGTGCTGACCTGCGACGCGCTGGACCGGCCAACCCTGGAGCGGGTGGTGGCAGAAAAGATCGAAGTCAACGCCGGCTCCATCGACATGCTGCGCCAACTGGGTGAACGCTCGCCCGGCCACCGCGTGTGGATTCGCATCAACCCGGGCTTCGGCCATGGCCACAGCCGCAAGACCAATACCGGCGGCGAAAACAGCAAGCACGGCATCTGGCACGAAGAGCTGGACGAAGCGCTGGCGGTGATCAAGGCCCATGGCCTGCACCTGGTGGGCGTGCACATGCACATCGGCTCCGGGGTGGATTACCAGCACCTGGAGCAGGTGGCCCGCTCGATGATCGAGCTGATCGGCCGCCTGGGCGTGGATATCGAAGCCTTCTCCATCGGCGGCGGGCTGTCCACCCCGTACCGCAGCACCGATAAACCAGTCGACCTGCAACGTTACGCCCAGACCTGGGCGGTGGCGCGCAAGGAAATCGAAGCAATGCTCGGCCACCCCGTGCGCATGGAAATCGAGCCCGGGCGCTTCCTGGTGGCCGAGTCGGGCTACCTGGTGGCCGAAGTGCGCGCTGTGAAGCAGGTGGGGCGCAATACCTTCGTGATGATCGACGCCGGTTTCAACGACCTGATGCGCCCGGCCATGTACGGCGCCTACCACGGCATGACCCTGCTCGATGCCAACGGCCAGCCGGTGGACCGCCCACGGCAGCCGACCGTGGTGGCCGGGCCGTTGTGTGAGTCGGGTGACGTGTTCACCCAGGACGACCAGGAGCTGACGCCGCAAGACCTGCCTCAGGCTCAGGTGGGCGATTTACTGGTGATTCACGATGCCGGGGCCTATGGCGCGTCGATGTCGTCGAACTACAACAGCCGGCCGTTGCTGCCGGAGTTCCTGATCGAGAACGGTGCCCTGCGCATGATCCGTCGACGCCAGACGGTGCAGGATCTGCTGGGCCTGGAGGCAGGTTTCTAAACTCATTTTTCAAGGCGCGCACAAGCCCCTGTGGGAGCGGGCGCGCCCGCGAACACCGGCAGAGCCGGTGCCACACTCCGCGGTGGTTTCTTCGCGGGCACGCCCGCTCCCACACAAGCCTTGCATTCGGCCTGGCTTTGTAGAGAAAATGCGATCAATTCCCATTAATATTGCGGTCTTGACGCCATGTCGACGCTCGATCCCCAGGCCCTGCACCAGCTGTACAGCGAAAACAACAGCTGGCTGAAGGGCTGGCTGCGCGCCCGCCTGGGCAATGCCGCCGATGCCTCCGACCTGGCACACGACACCTTCCTGCGGGTGATGACCGCACGCAACCAGCTGCCCATCCGCGAGCCACGCAGCTACCTCAGCGCCATCGCCCGCTCGCTGCTGATCGACAAGGTCCGCCGCCGCACCATCGAACAGGCCTACCTGCAAGCCCTGGCCCTGCGCCCGGAGCCGGTGGAGGTATCGCCGGAAATACGCCTGTCGATCATCGAAATGCTGGTGGCCGTGGACAACCTGCTGGACGAACTCGGCACCAAGACCCGCGCCATCTTTCTTGCCGTGCAGCTGGAAGGCCTGACCTACGGTGCCGCGGCCGAGCGCTTCGGCGTGTCGGTCACCACGGTGAAGAACCACCTGATCAAGGCCATGACCCGCTGCCTGCTGGCAGTCGAAGGCTGAACGGCATGGACATCAAGACGCTGGAAGCCGCTGCCACCTGGTACGTGCAGCTCAACGATGGCGACAGCAACGCAGCCCGTACCCACGCCTGGCGGCAATGGTTGCAGGCCAGCCCACAGCATGCCGCGGCCTGGGCCCGCGTTGAAAAGCTCCAGCAACAATGGGCCATGGTGCCGCCCCAGGCGGCGCTGTCCAGCCTGGGCGCGGCTCAGGCGCAGCGGCGCGATGTGCTGAAAGTGCTGGGCCTGCTGCTGGCCATGGGCGGCGGTGGCTGGCTGGCAGCCGAGCAGGTGCCCTATCGCGCCCTTATGGCGCAACAACGTACCGGTACCGGCGAGCGGCGCGCCGTGCAACTGGAGGATGGCTCGCAACTGGAAATGAACGTGGATACCGCGCTGGATGTGCGCTTTGATGCGAAAGTGCGGACGATCCAGCTGTACCAGGGTGAAATCCTGGTGCGCCCGCTCGGCGATCTTCAGCAGCGCCCGCTTATCGTGCACACCGAGGACGGCAGCGTCCTTGCCCGCAGTACCGAGTTCAGCGTCCGCAAGCTTGCGCAGCAGACACGCGTGGGGGTGCTGCAAGCCAGCGTCGAGGTGCGTCCACAGCGCTACCCGGACCGCGTGCTGCAGGTGCAGGCCGGCCAGCAAGCAAGCTTTGACCCGCAAGACTTCACCGTCGCCCATGCCCTGCCAGCCGACTCCACCGCCTGGCTACAAGGCATGCTGAGCGTGAACGACTGGCGCCTGGGCGACTTCATCGAAGAGTTGGGGCGCTATCGGCCAGGCGTGTTGCGTTGTGCCCCGTCGATCCAGGCCATGAGCATTTCCGGGGCATTCCGCATTGATGACACCGACATCGCCTTGGCCAACCTGCCGAAAACCCTGCCCGTGAACGTGCGCTACCTGAGCCGCTACTGGGTCAGCGTGGAACCTGCCTGAGCAACGGGTGAAAAAAACTTTCAGTGAAATCTTGCTGATTTCGATTCTCGTCCGTCCCTGACACAAGCCGCGACGACAGCGGCTCTCTGCCATGACTCGGAAGGATCACGTAATGCCCCACCTGCACCTCACCTCTGCAACCAAGCTGAGCCAGGCTGTGCGCCTGGTGTTGTTCGGCATGTCCCTGGCCAGCGCGCCAGCCTTGCTGCTGACGCCTGCCCAGGCCATGGCCCAGAGCCAGGCTGCCTACCACGTCGCCGCTGGCCCGCTGGGCAACGCCATCACCCAGTTTGGCGTGCAGGCGGGTGTAACCATTTCGTTCGACACCGAGCAAACCCGCAACCTCAACAGCGCAGGCCTGGAGGGCAGCTACAGCGTCGAGGAAGGGCTGGTGCGCTTGCTGGGCAACAGCGGCTTGCAGGCACAACGCCAGGGCAATGGCGGTTACGTGCTGGTGCCTTCGGATAACGGCACAGCGATGGAACTGGGGCCACTGAACATCGACGCCAACCGGCTGGACGCGACCAGCGAGGGTACTCAGTCTTACACCGCCCGCGCCGTGACCATTGGCAAGGGTGTGCACACGCTGAAGGAAACCCCGCAGTCGGTCACCGTCATGACCCGCAAGATGCTCGACGACCAGAACCTCAACACCCTGGAGCAGGTGCTGGACAAAACCCCGGGCATCACCGTGTACGACTCGCCCATGGGCGGCAAGTACTTCTACTCCCGTGGCTTCAACCTCGACGGCCAGTATCAGTATGACGGCGTCCCCCTGGACGTGGGCGGCCACTACGTGCAGGCCAACAGCTTTTCCAGCGACATGGCCTTCTATGACCGCGTCGAAATCCTCAAGGGGGCGGCCGGCATGATGAAGGGCTCCGGCTCCTCGGCCGGCGGTGTCAACTTCGTGCGCAAGCGTGGCCAGGAAAAGGCCGCTACCACCGTCACCCTGTCTGCCGGCAGTTGGGACAACTACCGTGGCCAGGTGGATGTGGGCGGCCCGCTGAACGAGTCGGGCACCGTGCGTGGCCGCGCCGTGGCAGCACTGCAAGACCGCCAGTACTTCTACGACACCGCCAAGCGCCAGGACCAGGTGCTGTACGGTGCCATCGACTGGGACGTCAGCGCCGACACGACCCTGGGCTTTGGCCTGGCGTACGAGGATGTGGATGCCACGCCGTGCTACCACGGCCTGCCCCGCTACGCCGATGGCAGCGACCTGAAGCTGTCCCGCTCCACTTGCCTGGGTGCCAGCTGGAACGACCTGCAAAGCCAGCGCATTACCGGCTTTGCCGATCTCAAGCACCGTTTCAACGAAGACTGGACACTGAATTTTGCCTCGGTCTACACCCACAACAATCAGAACATCGAATACGGTTACTCCGAAGGTTCGGTACCGGTCGGCGCCACCAGCGCCAGCATGGGCCGCTATGCCGGGCGCTTCGACTACGACCAGGACGACTACGGCTTCGATAGCTACGTCGACGGCAAGTTCGAAGCCTTCGGCTTGCAGCACGAACTGATCATCGGTGCCAACGCCAGCCGCCAGAAAACCCATGACTACTTTGCACTGATGGCGCTGAGCGGCAGCCAGAATCCGCTCGACCCCTCGGCAGACTTCCCTCACCCTGCGAAGGCTGATTACCTGGTCAGCCCCCTGCGTGGCGGTAGCATTCCAACCGACTCCACCACCACCCAGTACGGCACCTACGCCAACCTGCGCCTGAAACTGGCAGAACCACTGACCCTGGTGCTGGGTGCACGGGTGAGCTGGTACCGCAACAAGAGCGACTCCTACACCCAGCGCTATGAATACTGGGTAAACAACCGCAGCCAGGAAAACGGCCAGGTCACGCCGTTCGCCGCCGTGCTGTACGACCTGAATGACCAGTGGACCGCCTACGCCAGCTACGCCGACATATTCCAACCGCAGAGCGACAAAGTGAACGCCCAGAGGCAGCCCCTTCAGCCCAAGACCGGTGCCAACTACGAGATCGGCATCAAGGGCGAGCTGCTTGAGGGTGCATTGAATACGTCGTTCAACCTGTTCCGCACGATCGAGGATCACCGCGCAGAAACCGATTACATCGAAACCTGCCCGTCAGGCGACGGCTATTGCTACACCGACAGCGGCAAGGTCCGCGCGCAGGGTTTCGAAGCCGAAATCAGCGGCTCGCCCATCGAGCGCCTGCAACTGCTGGCGGGCTACACCTACACCCAGACCAAATACCTGAAAACCATCGAAGACACCGACCCGACGGAGCTGACCTTTACCTCCAGCTTCATCCCGCGGCACATGCTCAAGGTGTGGGGTGACTACCAACTGGGCGGCGCACTTGAACGCTGGACGCTTGGCGCCGGCCTGAACAGCCAGAGCGAAAACTTCCGCACTACCCGCGGTACCCGTGTCGAGCAGGCCGGCTATACCGTGTGGAACGGCCGCGTGCAGTACCGCCTGGACCAGAACTGGACGGTTGCCCTCAATGGCAACAACCTGTTCGACAAGAAGTACTACTCCACCATCGGCGCGCCGGCGTGGGGCAACTTCTATGGCGAACCACGTAACTTCATGGTGACGTTGCAAGGGGCGTTCTGAGGCTGACCAACCAGGGGGCATCGCGCAAGGCATCAGCATTGCTGTAGCCTTACCGCCTTGCCCTCGGGGCCTGAAAGGATGCGAAGAAGGCACGCATGGGAAGCCATATGGACATCCCCTCCCGCTTCATCATCCACCAGACCCGGCACTGGGTGCTGAACCACCGTATGAACAGCGCGCTGCCCGGTTACCTGATGCTCAGCGCACGCGCACCGGTCAACTCACTGGCAGCCCTGCCTACGGAGGCCCAGGCCGAACTGGGTATCCTCATGGCGCATACGCAGCAGGTGATGGAGGCGCAGTTGCAACCGGCGCGTTTGTACATTGGCCGGTATGGCCACGACGCGGGGTACGCCATTCACTTTCATTTCATCCCTGTCTACCCTTGGGTCGAAGCGCTGTTCTGGGCGGATGAGCGTTACCGGGCGCTACAAGCGTTTGGCTGGACGGAAGCAGCGCAGCCGCAGACTGATGGTGCCGAGTTGACGCTGTTCGTCTGGCGTGAGTTTTGTGAGCGCCCTGAGCCACCGACGATACAAGGGTGCTCGGTGGATGAAGCCATTGCCTTGTTGCGCAGGGCATTCCCGGCAGGAAATCAAAAAACTGTGTAGTCCCCGCTGTCGCGCAGAAAACAAAGCCCGTGAGCGCACCGCTGTCCCTATGGGAGCAACTGCCTTATTCAAAATCTTCAAGCTCGCGCATTCTTTGTGGGAGCGGGCGAGCCCGCGAACACCGGCAAAGCCGGTGCCATCCACTGCGTTGCCTGTTTCGCGGGCGCGCCCGCTCCCACAGGAATCTATTAGCCGATATGGAAATCACCCATGCGCTCCAACAAGGCCTGCCCCGTAGTCCTTTCATCCTCGCTGCCTCGAAAAATCCTGCTGTTCCGCCACCCGCTGGCCGGTGTGCAACTGGTGAAAGGCACCATCGAAAAGGGTGAAACACCCGCCACGGCCGCCCTGCGTGAACTGAGTGAAGAGTCCGGCATCGCCAACGCCCAGGTTGTTCAAGACCTGGGCTGCTGGGATGCAGAGCATCTTGACCAGGTGTGGTCGTTTCACCTGTGCCAGGTGGAGGGTGCCCTGCCCGAGCAGTGGTCCCACCAGACCCAGGATGACCATGGCCACTTGTTCACGTTCTTCTGGGCCAGCCTCGACGACCTCCCCTACAGCGATTGCCACCCGGTCTTTCAGCGAGCCTTGGCTCACTTATGCGAAACGCTCGAAAGCAACTTGCGCACCCATCGATGCGCCGGGTCATGATGCGTGCGCTCATGCCAAGCCAGCACCTTGCTGAACCCTGCAATGGCCAGCGGCGGCTCCACCACCTGCAGGCCATCCCCCGGCTGCACCAGGCGGCCGGGCAATACGCCGATCAGGTCGCTGCTGCGCAACACCTCCAGCAGCATCAGAAAGCTTGGCACAGACAGACATACCCGCCGCGCTCTGCCGATACGCGCCAGCGCTTCATCACTGACGCCGTGAAAGGCGCCGCTGCCCAGCGAGACGATCGCGTGTTCCAGTTCACAGAACGTGTCGAGGTCCAGATGCCCGGCAGCCGGGTGCCCGATGCGCATGGCGCACACATACTGCTCATCGTAAAGGTGCATGGCCTGCAAACCCGGGCTGACGCTGTCGGGGGTGAGGATGGCCATGTCCAGCTCCCCTGATGCCAACTGCTGCGCGACCCGCGACTCTTCGATTGCACGCACGGCAAGGCGGATACCGGGGGCTTGATCGCGCAACGCGGCAAGCAAAGGCATCAGCACAGTCCGCTGGGCGTAGTCGGTGGCGGCCACGGCCAGCGTGAGGCTGGCCTGGGCGGGGTCGAAGCCAGGCGGTTGCAGCATGCCTTCAATTTCGCCCAGCACGCGCTTGATTGGCAGGGCCAGCGCCTGCGCGCGGGCTGTGGGCACCAACCCGCGCTGCGAACGGACGAACAACGGGTCGTCGAAGCTGTCGCGCAAGCGGGTCAACATGCCGCTCACCGCAGGCTGGGTCAGCGCCAGGCGCTCGGCGGCACGGGTCACGCTGCCTTCGTCGAGCAAGGCATCGAGCGTGCGCAGCAGGTTCAGGTCAAGGTTCCTGATATTACGCATGCTTATGGGTTAGCTCAGGAGATGTGATTGGCGTTATGTATTGTTGCCGCGCACCATGGTTTCGTCAAAGCCGCCAAGGCGCCCCTTACCTGAGGATGAACCATGCACACCATCGAATGGCCCGCCGATTATCTGCCCGGCACCACCGAAAACTTTGCTTCGAACGAGATCATCATCTCAGGCCTCACTGCCGAAGCAGTCTGGCAACAACTGAATGACACGCTCGCATGGCCGACGTACTACAGCAATGCAGCGGACATCCGCTTTCATGATGGCTCCGGCCCGTACCTGAGCAACGGCGCACGCTTTCGCTTCACCACATTCGGCTTCCCGGTCGAAGCGCAGGTTACCGAGCATGTACCGCCGGCCCCGAGCCAGCCTGCGCGAGTGGCCTGGCATGGCTGGGTCGAGGGCGGCGCCGACACGCGCCTGGATGTGCATCACGCCTGGCTGATCGAAGACCTGCCCGGCAACCGGGTGCGCATCCTTACTCAGGAGACGCAGAAAGGAAAACCGGCTGCCGAGTTGGCCCGCACCAAGCCCAACCCCATGATCAATGGCCACCAGGACTGGATAGAGGGCTTGGCCCAGGCAGCGTTCAAGGCCAAATGCTGACTTGACTGAGGCTGCTTTGCAGCCCCAATGACTCAACTGACTGGCATCGGGGAACCCGTCGAATCCAGGCTGGCGTTGTCGATCACGAAGCGGTACTTCACCTCCCCCCGTAGCATGCGCTCGTAGGCCTCGTTGATGTCCCCGGCCTGTATCAGCTCGATATCGGCAACGATGCCGTGCTCGGCACAGAAGTCGAGCATCTCCTGGGTTTGCGGGATGCCGCCGATCATCGAGCCGGCCAGCGTGCGGCGCTTCATGATCAGGTTGAACACGTTGGGCGCGGCGTGCGGTGTGGCCGGTGCGCCGACAAGCGTCATGGCACCATCACGTTTGAGCAGTACCATGAAGGCATCCAGGTCATGGGGTGCGGCGACGGTGTTCAGTATGAAATCGAAGCTTTTCAGGTGAGTGGCCATTTCCTCCGCGTTGCGCGATACCACCACTTCATCCGCCCCCAGTTCCAGCGCCGCTTCACGCTTGCTGGGCGAGGTGGTGAACGCCACCACATGGGCGCCCATGGCATGGGCCAGCTTGATGCCCATGTGGCCCAGGCCCCCAATGCCGACCACGCCCACTTTCTTGCCCGGGCCGGCCTGCCAGTGGCGCAGCGGTGAGTAGGTGGTAATGCCCGCGCACAGCAACGGGGCGACAGCGGCCAGTTGTGCTTGCGGGTGGCGGATGCGCAGCACGTAGCGTTCATGCACGACGATCGCCTGCGAATAGCCACCCTGCGTCCAGCCAGGGGCGTCGGCGGTCGGGAAGTTGTAGGTGCCGATCATGCCGTCGCAGTAGTTTTCCAGGCCTTCGTCACAGTCGGCGCAGTGCTTGCAGCTGTCGACGATACAACCGATACCAACCAGATCACCTGGTTTGAAGGTGGCAACGTGCGCCCCTACCGCCGTCACCCGACCGACGATTTCATGGCCGGGCACACACGGGTACTGCGTGCCTTCCCACTCCGAGCGCACCTGGTGCAGGTCGGAATGGCAGATGCCGCAGAACGCGATATCGATCTGAACATCGTGAGCGCCTGGCGCGCGGCGAGTGATGCGCAGTGGTTGCAACGGCTGGTTGCCAGCGTGTGCGCCGTAAGCATTGACGAGCATGTTTCGACCCTCCTGCATGTGGTGAGGGCCATTCTCACGGTCGACATGCGCCGAGCAGTAGTGTGATCCCGTGCGATGCTTGCCTGATTCTGCAAATGATCGCGGCTAGAGCCCTCTGGCCACCTCACGCTGGCCGCCCATGTACTGCTCCAGGCGACTGCGCAACCAGCGTTCGGCAGGGTCGCTGTCGGTGGTGCTCAACCAGACCATGGCCAGCTCCAGTGCAGCCGCCTCGAATGGCAGCATCTCGGCCTGAAGGTTGCCCCAGCGCTCCATGCCGTGCGCGGCGTAATCCGGGCAGCAGGCGAGCAGGTCGGTACCTGCCAGAATCGCGGGCAACGAGCTGAACTGCGGCACCGACAACACCACCTTGCGTTCACGGCCGATCTCTTTCAGCCAGTCATCGACCACGCCGTGCGTGTTGGCAGTAGGCGATACCTGAACGTGCGGGCGGGAACAGAACTCATCCAGCGTCAAGGGCGTTGCTGACTTGTCGGCCCGTACTACCCTGCCCTGCATGGTCCGCAGCACCTTGCGCTTGGCGTTGACCGGCAGCCCCTTGGTCTGGCTGATGCCCACCGTTACATCGCCCGCTGCCAGCAGGTCCGGAATGCGCCAATAATCCACATGCTGCACAACCACCACTACGTTCGGCGCCTCAACCCGCAGGGCCCGCAGCAGTGGCGGCAGCAAGCCCGACTCCACGTCATCGGACAAACCGATACGGAACGTCATGTTGCTGGTGGCCGGGTCAAAATCGTGGGACAGGCTGAGGGCAATGGACATCGCATCCAGCGCCGGGGTGAGGTGCCTGATCACCTCTTCTGCCCTGGCCGAAGGTTCCATGCGGTTGCCCACGCGGATCAGCAACGGGTCGTTGAACATCGCCCGCAACCTGGCCAGCGCGGCGCTGACCGTGGGTTGGGCGATGAACAGTTTTTCTGCCGCACGGGTGAGGTTGCGCTCTTGCATCAGGGCTTCGAACACCACCATCAGGTTGATATCGGCTTTGCGCAGTTCGTTTCGATTCATTGGCGCTCCCGGGGCCATGCTTGTTTTGCGGGTACAGTTGCAGCATTGACAGTAATCCTGGTCGCGTCAAAGGTGCGGACTTGTACCGTTGGCGTCGGCCGTTTCGCGGGTGAACCCGCTTGTATGGTAGGACTTGAAGGGAGGAGGAGGGTCATAACTCGCTTCTGACTGTTCGCGCAGTACAGACCGTGGGAGAAATCACCCCTC